>NZ_AP028056.1:963590-1284787 GCF_030297015.1 Brooklawnia propionicigenes
GGACTGCAGACGCTGCCGATGAGCTACTCCAAGGGCGCTTGGGGCGTGACGTCGAACGGGGGGATGCTGGTCCGTCAGTTCGGCTTGATACGGCTTGCGGATGGCAATACCGTCGGTATCGCGATGGCGGCATCACAGGCATCGGATGATCCCGCCGTGGGGCGGGCTGCCATCACAGACCTGAGCAATCAGGTGCGCAGGCTGGCGACCGGATTCGACGACGCGAGGTGTAGCTAACCGGATCCGCAACCGCTTTGTGACTTATGAAACAACACCGTAACCCAGCCGTTGTTTCAATAACTCAGCTGTAACACGGTCACAACGCTGCGGCAATCCTGGCCCCGCACGATTGAGGCCATGACAATCCTTGAGATCAGTGCTGGCGACACTGCCTGGGTCCTGATCAGTGCGACCCTCGTACTGCTGATGACCCCGGCCCTCGCCTTCTTCTACGGCGGCATGGTGCGCAGCAAGAGCGTACTGAACATGATGATGATGTCGATTATCACCTGCGGCATCGTGGGCGTTGCCTGGGTTCTCTACGGCTTCTCCTTCGCTTTCGGTGACTCCATTGGCGGATTCCTCGGCAACCCGGCGGACTTCTTCGGCATGAGCAATGTGACGGGTCTGGAAGTCGGTACGGTTCCGGGATTCGTCTTCGTCGGCTTCCAGTCGGCCTTCGCCATCATCGCGGTGGCGCTGGTGTCAGGTGCCGTCGCCGATCGCATGAAGTTCGCTGCCTGGTGTGCCTTCGCGTTGCTGTGGGCCTCCCTGGTCTACTTCCCGGCCGCACATTGGGTCTTCGCCTTCGATGGTGCCGTGTCCGAGAAGGGCGGCTTCATCGCCAACACCATTCACGCACTCGACTTCGCCGGTGGCACGGCCATCCATATCAATGCCGGCGCAGGTGCTCTGGCACTGGCTCTGGTGCTCGGCAAGCGGATCGGCTTCGGCAAGGTCCCGATGCGTCCTCACAACCTGACCCTCGTGATGCTCGGCGCCGCCCTGCTGTGGATCGGCTGGTTCGGATTCAATGCCGGATCGGCCCTCGGCGCCAACGAGCTCGCCGGCCTGACCTGGGTCAACACCATGGTCTGCCCCGCCGCCACGATGCTTGCCTGGCTCGTGACTGAGCGCATCCGCGACGGCCACGCCACCTCCCTGGGTGCCGCTTCGGGTATCGTCGCCGGTCTGGTGGCCATCACCCCGGCTTGCGCCGTGGTCACCCCGCTGGGCGCGATCGTGATCGGCATCCTGGCCGGCGTCGGCTGCTCGATGGCTCTGTCGCTGAAGTACCGCTGGGGCTATGACGACTCGCTCGACGTCGTGGGCGTCCACCTGGTCGGCGGCCTCATCGGCACCCTGGCGATCGGCTTCCTGGCCTCGCCCGACCTCACCGGCAGCATCGACAGCGCGGGCCTGTTCTACGGCGGAGGGCTGGCACAGCTCGGACGCCAGGCAGCCGGCGCGGGCATCGTGCTGGGCTACTCCCTCGTGGTGACCTGGCTGATCGCCCAGGCGATCGACAAGACCATCGGCCTGCGGGTCACTCCGGCTCAGGAGACCAGCGGCATCGATCTGGCCGAGCACGCCGAGGTTGGCTACGACCTGTCGAAGGTTCAGTACTCCACCTACAACAAGACCCTGCTGATCGCTGATCCCAACGCGACCCGCGACAACGATGCTACGAAGGTGTCCGCATGAAACTCATCACCGCAATTCTGAGAGAAGACGCTGTTGACGACGTGCAGATCGCACTCGCTCAACAGGGCATCAGCGGGATGACCGTGATGGAGGCCAGCGGCTACGCCCGTCAGCGCGGCCACACAGAGGTCTACCGCGGCGAGGAATTCACCATCGACTTCATCACGAAGATCCGGATGGACATCCTGGCCAAGGACGAGGACGTTGCTCTGATCGTCAAGACCATCTGCGATGCGGCCCGCAGCGGCTCCATCGGAGACGGCAAGATCTGGGTCCAGGTGATCGAGGACGTCGTCCGGATCAGGACCGGAGAGCACGGCGAATCAGCGATCTGAGTCCAGGCAACTGATCCCGGTGGGGGTGGCGAGTTCTACTCGCTGCCCCCACTTTCTGTGTGCCTCGGCTCGTGAATGCCTCAGCTTGTATGCCTCAGCTTGTGGTGCCCAGCCTCTGGACGCCTCAGCCGATCTCGCGCGCGATGGCTTTGGCCTCCTCGCGCCCCGAACGGATCGCGCCTTCCATGTAGCCGTTGAACTTGCCGGCGTATTCGGCACCCGCGAAATGCACCGGGCCATAGGGTTCGGCAAGCTGCTGGCCGTTCATGCTCCAGATGCCCGGTGCGAAATGCGGCGTGTGGCAGCCGCGGGTGAAGGGATCGGCCAGCCAGTCGTAGTCGACGTAGGTGTGCTGCTGGCGGGCGATCGGCCCGAAGACCGCGGCCAGCGAATCGACGAACGCCCGCTCGCGGGCTGCGCTGCCGAGTGCCGACATGCTGACCGCCTCGGCCCCACCGAACAGTCCCGTCAGAACCCCTGGCCCATCGGGCTCGGTGACATCGAAGGTCGTCCGGATCGTCCCCTCGTCGGCACTCATCTGGCCGCTCAGCCCGGACTCCCGCCACCATGGCCGCTCATAGATGACGAAGGCTTTGATCGCGGCGCCCGGTGTGGTGCGCTTCACCGCCTCGTAGCGCCACTCGGGAAGCTGCGGCGAATAGTCGAGTTGCAGCGCAAGCCACGGTGGCAGGGTCACCAGCGCGGTCCGCGCCTCGATCTGCTCACCACCGGCGGTGTGCACGACGACCCCGTCGTCCGAATGCGAAATGCCGGTCACCACGGTGTCCAACTGAATCCGCTCGCTGACCTGATCGGCCAGGTGATCGATCAGTTGATGCATGCCACCAACCACCCGGCGCAGCTTCAAGCCCCCGCCGACGGCGAAAAGAGCCTCCAGATCGATGCCGGTGTTGCTCGCCTGCAGAGCATCACCGAGCTCGACACCCGAACTCACCGCACCCAGCACACTGCTGAGCGCGGACGCGAAGTCGTGCTGAGCGGCCGGGGTACGCACATTCGTCTTGATCCAGCGCGACAGTGGCTGTGCCAGCCAGGTCTGGTTGGCTGCCGTCCACGTCGGGTCCGAGACCGTTCGTTCCGCGAGTCTGCGGAACCGCACCACGCCTTGCCCCAGATCGGCGGTCTCGAACGGTGAAAGCGTGCGACTATGTCCGGACGACTGCTGGCTGCGCATCACCGAGCCTTGGGAGCGGATCAGTAGCGAGCCCTCCCGCGGGCCAACCAGTTCGAGGCCGGCCTGCCTGACCAGTTCGTGCATTTGCTCGTTGCCGGGGCTGATCCACTGGCCGCCGCTTTCGATCAGCTGACCATCGATCTGCGTCGCCAGGACGCGTCCGCCCACCCGGTCCCGGGCCTCTGCCACGAGGACCTGCTTGCCACGCGCGACAAGGTCGTTCGCTGCGGCCAGCCCAGCGAAACCGGCTCCGATCACTACGCAATCCAACACAGCCACCAATCTACCGATCGGCCAAGTGCGGCCCGACGGTGGGTACCCGGCGCGATCCCGCCCTCGGACGGCGCCGAGGACCTCGTGGACGCGCACTCATGCCTGCAGCCTGCGGTGCAATGCGTCGCCGAGCTGCCGGGGCCGGAACACCGAGGTTGCGGCCAGCAGTAACGCGCTGAGTCCGACGCAGGCCCATGACGGCGTCGTGACCGTAACCCACCCCAACAGCACGAACAGCCCCGGGACGAGGCCGAACAGCATCACCAGTGCGGCCTTGGCGATGTGCTCGGAGGGCTCCATCCGCACGACGCGGACCACGATCACCAGAGCCAGATTCGCGAAGGTGCAGATGCTCGGGATCGCCCAGGTCGTGGCCCACATC
This sequence comes from Brooklawnia propionicigenes, assembly GCF_030297015.1. Classification (NCBI taxonomy): domain Bacteria; kingdom Bacillati; phylum Actinomycetota; class Actinomycetes; order Propionibacteriales; family Propionibacteriaceae; genus Brooklawnia; species Brooklawnia propionicigenes. Next base: position 967,480 of record NZ_AP028056.1, read on the forward strand.
GACCAGCCGGTGACCAGATCCCAGGCGACCGCCGCCAGTGACAGCAGCACCACCAGCCAGAGCACGAGGCTGCCGACGTTGTGGCGCCGGTAGGCGGCGACCAGCACCACCAGCCACAACGCGGCGACCGAGAGCCAGACCGTGCGGATCGGCGCCATCAGATCCGGCACCAGTGCCTGCGCGGCGAACGACGCGATCACCGCCAGCACTGACAGCGGTACGAGGACCGCCCAGAGCTGCCGGCGGTCGAAACGCAGCGGCGCGGCCGGGTATGCCTCCTCAGTCGCCGGCAGCACCCCTGCGCCAAGGTCGAGCGGAACCCAGCACAGCGGGCAGACCCGCCATCGGCCCTCGATGTCGGCGCCGCATGACCGGCAGTGGCTCATCGTTGCCTCCTCCGCGCGCACGTCTCCAACCGGGAGGGATCGCCTTCCGCCTCGGCGAGTTCCTGGGCCGTCACCCGCGAGGCATTCACCCGCACGGCGACGCCCCGATCGGTGAGGTGGCGAACGAAGGCCGCGTGGTAGTCGGTCTCGACAAAGGGACTGGTGAACGAGACGGTCAGCACGTCGCCGTGACTGATCGCGGACAGCTGTGGACGGGCTGCCGACACATGGAGGAACATCCGGCGGACATGGGGGTCGGCCGGTGCCGGCAGGGCGACCCGGCCGAGGTTCGAGATCGCCACCGTGATGCCCCTGTTGTTCAGGTGGTTAACCGCGCCCAGCACCGCGTCCTTCAACGGTCGCGGGATGAACCGCAGCAGCGGATGGCGCTCGAAGCGGACCAGACGCCGGATCTTGCGCTGGAGACCGTCTTGGGTGAGCTGGCTCTGGAACTGCTCGTCCAGGCTCCGGCAGACCGCGCCGAGGGAGTCGGCGCCGGAATCCACGCCGTACTGGTGCATCAGGCGGATGGTGGCGAAGAAGTTGCGCCCCGACGCCGATGGGAAGAACTGGCGCAAGTTCACCGGGACCGACACCGCCATGGTACGAGCCTCTCGACGCAGGACCCTGGTCGCGCGCAGGGATTCGAAGAACAGCGCGATCAGGTAGATGGTCAGCGAGACACCCTCGGCCCGTGCCAGGTCCAGCATGGGCCGGACCGGCACCGATACCTCGACCACCCGCGTCCGCCGGTCAGGGGTGAGCCTCCCGCGGACCCGTACCACCCGCCGGGACCGCGTGTGAGGATGCGAGGCCTTCTCGTGGCTGGCCACCGGCCCGCCCGCGTTGTCCGCGACCAGCGAGGAGGTCGACCCGACCGGTGTGGTCGCCTCCTCGATGAAGGCGCCTGCGCCCCGCCGGGAGCCGAACCATTGCGAGAACGCGTCGACGGTGAACTCCTGTTTCACGCCGGATCGGCCGGTCGGCGCGGCGGCCGCGAACTCCTCGGGATGGCGCAGCCCGAGGTACTCGGTGAGCAGGTCCTGGAAGAACCAGAGCGCCCCGGTGCCGTCGGTGAGCGCATGGAAGACCTCCAGGGAGATCCTGTGTCCGCGGTGCAGCACTCGGAACAGCAGGTCACGACTGTCGAAACGGTAGAGGTGGGTCACCGATGGGGCGACGTCCTCGGCGACCACCGGATGCCGATCGGACTCCTGCAGGTAGTACCAGAAGATACCTTGGCGCAGCACCGCCCGGAACAGTGGGTACTGCGCATAGACCCGGTCGAGGGCCTCCTGCAGGACCGCCGGATCGACCATTTCGTCCAGCTCGGCGGCCAACCGGAAGACCTTCGTGTCGATATCACTGCGCGTGGCGAGGAAGATGTTCGCGGCGTTGTCGAGCCGCACCCAGGTCGACGGAGGCGTACGCGGCCACCAGGCGGACGAATGGCGCAGCCCTGGGGAGGTACGGGGCGGATCGGGAGTCACGGCGTGTCCAGGGTGCGGCTGTCGGTCATGTCACCGTCGAGGAACTCGTTGATGAGTTCGTAAGCCTTCGTCAGTACCCGCGAGAATCTCGGCAGCACGATGAAGCCGTGCAAGGCACCATCGATCCGTTCGATTCGTGCCGGGCTGCCCGCCGCGCGAAGTGCCCGGCCGTAGGCCTCGCCCTCGTCGCGGAGCAGGTCCAGTTCGGCGGTGATCACCAGCGTGCGCGGCTGCCCGGACAGGTCGTCGGCGGCCAGCGGTGAGACCGAAGGAATCTTCCGGAGGGCGGCATCCGGCTGGTACATGACCAGGTAGTCACGGACCTCCTGGGCTGTGAGGCGCAGCCCGGTGCCGTACTCCCCCACCGACGGATACGGCGAGGTGGCAGGGTCGTGGTCCCACTGAGTGACCGGGTAGAGCAGGATCTGCGCGCCCGGTAGGGTTGCGTCTCGCTGGCGCAGCAGGAGCGAGACCACGGCGGCGAGGTTGGCGCCGGCGGAGTCACCCACCAAGGTGATGTCCTCGGGCCGGCGGGCCCCGATCCGCCGCGGGTGCGCCAGCAGACTCTCGGTCACGCAAAGACAGTCGTCCAGCCCGGCCGGGAACGGGTGCTCGGGGGCAAGTCGATAGTCGACCGCGCAGACGACCTGTCCGGTCAGGTCGGCCATGGTACGGCAGGTCGACATGTACGTGTCGATATCACCGGTGACCCAACCGCCGCCATGGAAGAACACCAGGGCTCCCGGACGGACAGTCGATTTCGGCAGGAATACCCGGACCGGGATCTCATGGCCGTCCTTGCCGAGCACTGCCTGGTCAAGGATGCGGTAGGGACCACGAAAGATGATCCTGGCTAGGGCCCGCTGAACGCGACGCACCTTCTCGTAGTCCGCCCGGATGTTGATTCGCGGTGCAGCGAACAGGCTCAGGATTGCCCTGGCCAATCGGCTCACAGGCGGCTGCCCGCTCGTGTCCCGGCTGGTCATAGGGCAAGCGTAGACGCTGCCCCACAGGTGTGCCGACGTCTCGACGGGGCGCCCAAGCACCGCGGGGGGCAGCCGTTCGTCACGGACTGATCCGCGCACCAGTCCCGCCGTTCTTGGTCATCGCGTCTGTCGGGATAACGCGGGTGCCCGCCCGAACTTCTTCGCCCGCGGCCTTGGACCGGCATGCCAGCGTGCCTCATCTTCTTCACTTGCGGTATTGGATCGATCCAAGCCGGCCAATTTGAGAGTTTTCGGCCCAACTGAAGAAGATTAGGCACGGCTGCTTGGCAGGAGACCTAGAGGCAGCCCCTCGGCCTGGCCCAGCCGCTTCCGGCACGATCCGGATCTGTCCCGTTCGCCCCGAAAGCGTGTTTCCTTGCACTGTGGGCGCAACAAGCAGACGTCGAGGGAGACCATGATGGAGTACACACGACTTGGGACCTCCGGGTTGAGGATCAGCCGAATCGCTTTGGGCTGCATGAGCTTCAGTGCCGTCGGCCGTCAAGGGGCCTGGGCATTGGATGCGGAGGCCGCCGAGCCGATCTTTCGACAGGCCGTCGAACTGGGCATCACCTTCTGGGACACTGCCAACATCTACGGGGCTGGTTCCAGCGAGGAGATCACCGGAGCCGCCATCACGAAGTTCACCAAGCGTGAGGACGTGGTGATCGCCACCAAGCTGTTCGGCCCCATGGGCTCCGGCCCGGGCGGCCGCGGTCTGTCACGACGGGCGGTCCTCGAACAGGTCGACGCCTCGCTGAAGCGGCTCGGCACCGACTACATCGACTTGTACCAGATCCACCGCTTCGATCCGAACACCCCGGTCGAAGAGACAATGGAGGCACTCCACAACGTGGTGAAGGCCGGCAAGGCGCGTTACATCGGCGCCTCCTCCATGTGGGCCTGGCAGTTCTCCAAGATGCAGTACACCGCCGAACTGCACAACTGGACCAAGTTCGTCTCTATGCAGGATCAGTACAACCTCGTTGCACGCGAGGAGGAACGCGAGATGTACCCCCTGCTCGCAGACCAGGGCGTCGGCGCGATCCCGTGGTCTCCTCTGGCCGCGGGTCTGGTGACCCGACCTTGGGGCGAGAGCTCCACCACCCGCAGCAGGTCCAACCCCCGCGCCGACCCCTCGGGTAGGCCGCTGTGGCTGGAGACCGACAAGGGCACCGTCGATGCCGTGCAGGCCATAGCGGAAGCTCGAGATGTCTCGATGGCACAGATTGCCCTGGCCTGGGTGCTGCACAATCCGGTTGTCTCCGCACCCATTGTCGGGGCAACCAAGCCGCATCATCTCGCTGACGCTGCCGCCGCCCTCGCGGTGCACCTCACCGGCGAGGAAGTCGCTGCGCTCGAGGAGCACTACACACCCCGCTTGCCGACCTACTACGGCACCAAGTCCGGCTTCTGAGCTCGGGAGTTGCGGCGTGACCTCCACAGGCAGGGGACTCAGTCCGGCGCGATGTTGTGACGACGGATCCTGACAGAAGGATCGTCGAGTGCGGCGTCACCATGCTCTCGACGACATCAATGAGCCTCGGAACGCAGCATTCCGAAGCTCGCGAGGGTTCTTGAGGTTTGCGCGAGAACGAGACTCCGAGCCAAGAACCGAGAAACGATAGATGACTAGGTGAAATACTGGAGCCACCTGCGAGAATCGAACTCGCGACCTACGCTTTACGAGAGCGTCGCTCTACCGACTGAGCTAAGGTGGCGCACCGGCCCCTGGCCGGACCGACCACGCAAACTATACCGATACCGCGCGTCCGGACGAAACCGTGCCCGAACAGCCGACTCAGCCATCGGTGCAGCGTGTGCCTTCCGCCGGCACTGTGCCGTTGACCAGGTAGTCCACCACGATCCAGTCCAGGCAGGCGCTGCCCGAATCGTAGGCGCCGTGACCTGCGGCTTCACGCGTGACCAGGGTCGCCGACTGCAACTCGGACGCCATCAGTTCGGCGTTTTCGTAGGGGGTTGCCGAGTCGCCGGTGTTCTGGACGATGAGGATCGGCGGGGCATCTTTGCCGGTGAAATCTATCGACTCCGCGGGCTCGGCCGTCCACAAGGGACAGGTCAGGTCGGGGCCGAACAGCTTCCCGAAGATCGGTGCAAGTTCGCTGTTTCGTCCGGTCCAGTCGTCGAATGCGGCCTGGACGCCGTCATCGCCCTCGTCCGCGCAGCTGATGGCCGGGAACGAGTAAGCCAGCGAGCCATAGGTCCCATCGGAATTGCGGTCGTTCATCGAATCTGCGACCTGCTGCAAGTACGCCCCGTCACCGCTGGTCATGGTGTACTGCAGGAGTGAACTGAGTTCCTGATAGACGTCCGAGCCGAAGTAGAAGTACAGCAGCAGCCCGGAAACCGCCTGCGACTCGGTCAGCATCCGGCTTCCGTCGCCGGGCAGCGGAGCAGCGTCCAGACCGTTGATGAACGCCACGATCGTGTCCACGACCTCCTGCTCGCTGCTCCCCAGTCCGCAGTCGTTCGAGGCGCACCAGGACGCGAAGGCTCGCAGGCTCCGATCGAATCCCTCGGCCTGGATGACATCGCTGTCGGGTTGCAGGTTCACCGCAGAATCGAGCACCATCTTGTCGATCCTCGTCGGGTACAACTCGGCGTAGACGGCGCCGAGGAAGGTGCCGTAACTGGTGCCGAAGAAGCTCAGCTTCTCGGCTCCGATCAGCTGGCGGGCGAGGTCGTAGTCGTAGATGGCCTCGATGGTCGAAATATGGTCGAGCAGCGCACCGGAAGCCTGACGGCATTCCTCGTTGAAGGCCTGCTGCGCGGCGATCAGTGCGTCGCGCTCCGACTGGTCGTCCGGCGTGAAGTCGGTATTGAGGTAGGCGTCGGTCTGAGCACCCGTGCCGCAGACCACCGGCGTCGATTCCCCCGATCCGCGGGAATCCAGGCCGATGATGTCGAAGCCTTCCAACCCGGAGGTCGGGAAGCCGACGACATAGTCCTGGGCTGATCCCCCGGGACCACCGGGGTTGACGAACAGCGGCCCCATATAGGGCCCGGTACTGGCCGGGCGCATCTTCATCGCGATGGTGATCGCCTGGGCGCCGGGATCCTGCCAGTCGAGCGGCGTCAGGAAGGTCGCACAACGGTAGCCGCCGTCGCAGTCGGTCCAGCGCAACCGCTGGCTGGTGTATGAGGCGAGATCGTCACCGGGGGCATCGGCGAAGCCGGGCGGTTTCACATCGGTGACCGCGCCGGCGACCATCCGATCAGGCGAGGGCTCGGCCGGAAAAGTCTGCTCGGGTGTCGGCAGCTGAATCGCGGATGCCGGCGGGCTGTCGGGCTGCGAGAAGCAACCGCTCAGACCGACAGCGCAGGCCAGCGCGACGACTGCTACCCGAGGCCAACGCATACCCAAATACTAGGGTGGCTCAGTTGGCCTGCTTGGCCTTCTGACGGCGGTGACGCAGATGGGCATCGATGCTGAAGCCGCCGCCGCCCATCAGCAACGGCACGAGGCTGAGCACCCCCAGCAACACGTCGCGGTCGCCGTAGAAGCCGAAATGCCCCTCCAGGAACGGGCTGAACGGCCCGAAGCGGAAGAAGGCCATGAAGCCGACCGCACCCGCCAACAGGACTGCGGCGAAAATCCGGGTGCCGAGCCCGACGACCAGGAACACTGCCACAACGATCAGCAGGATGCTGACGCCCCAGGCTGCCGAGCCGGCCAGCGTCGCGTCCAAGCCGACGTAGCTGAGCGCGTCGATGGTGGCCTGCCGGTCGACCAGTGACTGCCAGCCGATGATCGCGGCAAAGGCGGCAAGAGCCAGCCGCACCAAGAACAAGGTCAGCGCACCGGCGAACTGATCGGTGCTGGGCTTGGTGACCGTGATGATCTCGGGCTCGGGCGCTTGGACGGCATGCACCGTACCGAGTTTCTCGTCGCGAGACGCGCGCTGCTGAGCGCGGGCAGCGGCGGCCGCATCGTCGATCTCCTCGCGTTCGAGGCGCACCGCCAGGGCGGCTGCCTCGGCTTTCGCTTTGGCTTCTTCGCGCGCGACTGCCAGATCGGCCTTCGACTTCTCGGCCGCGGCCTTGGCGGCGGCGGCGCGGGTGGCGGCCTCCTGAGCGGCGGCTTGCGCTGCTTCGGCCTCCCGCGCGGCGGCGCGAGCCTCGTAGTCGGCCTGTTCGGCCTGCAGCAGCCGCGGATCGCGGGGAACAGCCGGACTGGCGCCGGCCAACGACGAGGCGCGCACGATCCGGGACGGGTTCGTGGCCGACGACTCGTTGCCGATGGCGCGTGCGGCCTGCTCGGTCACATCCTCGATGGCGGTACTCACAAGCTGTCCTCGCTGTCGTGTCTGAGCCCAATAAGTCAGTTCCCATCTTGGGCCCGCGCGCCAAGAAGCAGCGGCTGACACGCCGAAAGCACCCGCTCCAATTGGAGCGGTAAGTATTGCTCAGCCGGGATCGGCCAGGTTGAGCATCAACGCTTCCATCGCCAGCAGCGGCGCGACGGAGTGCTCGAGCGCGTCACGAGCGGCCAGGATGGCGTCCACCCTGCGCAGGGTCTGCTCGGCGGTCGCAGAGCGCGCGGCCTGCGCGATCTCGGCATGCATCTCGGTGTTGATCAATCCGAGGCCTTCGGCCGATAGTTGGGACGATGCGGGATCGACTGCCTGTAGTTGCACGGTCAGCACATCGCGGTACCAGGTGGTCAGCTCGGTCAGCACCCGGTCGAGCGCATCTCGCTGCAGACGCTTGGCGCGCGCCTTCTGCTGATCCTCGAGTTCCTTCAATGCGGCGGTGGCCTGCTTGGGACGCGCACCCTTCGTTCCGTAGCCCAGTGCCTCTTTCAACTCGGCGAGTTCGCGGGCATCGATCTCGCCGGTGCTGCGGTCGGCCTGCGCCGTCGCCAACTCGACGATAGTGGCGGCGGCCCGCAGGCAAGCTCCGACGCTGTTCAGTGAGCCGGGTATCGCCATGATCTGCTGACGGGCGGTCCGGGCGTCCTCGCTGCGGGCCAATGCACGGGCACGCCCGATGTGGCCCTGAGCTGCCCGCGCCGCATACGCGGCCAGTTCGGGATCGATGCCATCGCGTTCGACCAGCAGCTGCGCGACCTCGGTGTCCAATGGTGTGCGCAGATTGACCTGCCGGGTCCTCGATCGCACCGTCACGATGACGTCCTCGGCGGTCGGCGCGCACAGCAGCCAGACGGTACGCGGCGGCGGCTCCTCCAGGGCCTTCAGCAGCGCATCGGCACCCTGATCAGTGATCCGATCAGCGTCCTCCACCACGATCACCTGGAAGCGTCCCACCGTGGGAGACATCGCGGCCTTCATGGCGAGCTCGCGCACCTCGGCCACCGAGATCGACAACTGTTCGGTGCGTACCAGCGTGACATCGGGATGGGCGCCGGATTCGGCGCTGCGGCAGACCGTGCACCGCCCGCAGCCGCCCTGATCGCACAGCAGCGCGGCGGCGAACGCCCGGGCCGCATTGCTTCGTCCGGACCCGGGTGGCCCGGTGATCAGCCAGGCGTGCGTCATGGCGTGGGGCGAACCGTCGCCGCCGGGTTGGCGGGCCGCCTTGGCCGCCGCGCTCAAGGTGGCGACCGCGCGCTGCTGACCGACCAGCTCGGCCCAGACACCTCCGGCCGGTTCAGCCATGGCGTTGACTGGGTTCGTGCAGTTCCGGGATGGCGAGTTCGCGGCCCAGCAGCGTGCCGACCGCAGTCCGGATCTTGGCTGCGGTGGTGCGCACGCTCACCAAAGCCGGCAGCACCAGATAACGGTCGGGATCGTCCGCGGCCTGCACGAGGAAGGCGTCCCGCACCCGGGCATGGAAATCGGCGCCGGCCAGTTCCAGCCGGTCGAGATTGCGGGCCCTGGCGACCGCCCTGGCCGGTTCGATGTCGAGTATCACCGTCAGATCGGGCCGCAATCCCCCGGTGGCCCAGCCGGCGATCGCCTTGAGGTCATCGACATTGAGGCGTCGGCCTGCCCCCTGGTAGGCCAGCATTGAGCCGACGTAGCGGTCGCTGACCACGGTCTGCCCGGCGGCCAGGGCGGGAAGCACCACCCGGGACACATGTTGTGCCTTGTCAGCTGCATACAGCAGGGCTTCGCAGCGGTCGTCCAGATCGGATTCGGGGTCAAGCAGCAGATCACGCAGGGTGTTTCCGACCGGTGTGCCGCCCGGCTCGTGGGTGATGACGTGGTCGACGCCGGACAGCTCCAGGGCTGCCGCCAGTGCCCGCACCTGAGTGGACTTGCCGACCCGGTCGCCGCCTTCGATGACGACGAAGAGACCGCGATCACTCATCGGTCACCTGTGCGGGGGTCGGTTCCGCGGTGGGCAGCGCCGGCGGTTCGTCCTGGTCCGGCGAGGTGGTCTCGGGCCATTCCGCCAGCAGCTTGGCACGCGTCTTCGGCCAGGCTTCGAGGAACTCGCGGCGCGGGGTGCGCACCTGGTCCAGCCACCGCTGGTAGTCGCGTCCGGCCTGGTAGGCCTCGGCCGGGCTCATCGCTGAAACGGTGGCCTCGTCGGCGGCCAGGTCGCGATTCGCGGTCGTGCCGAGAGCGGCCAGCAGCTTGCTGACCCGACGGACGCGGCCCTTCACCTTGCCGAGCACCGGTTCGCCGGCCTCCAGGGTGCGCACCAGGTCTTGGGCGCGCTCCAGCGCGGCAGACCATTCTTGGTCGCCGCTGTCGTCGCTCAGGGCGTCGACCGACGCGAGCATGCCGGTGAGCTGCTGGCGGACACACGATCGCAACAGTGCTCGGGCGCTGCCGGGCTCGGTCGTCTCCGCAGGCCAGCCGTCGTCCTCGACCGGACGCAGCCTGGGTGCCCGCGCGGCCGAGGCCAGCAGGTCGAGGGCATCGAAGTAGGCCTCGCCGAGTTCGGCCGGGTTGGTGCGCGCCGGACGCGCGACGACCTTGTCGATCTGCCAGATGAACTCACTGGCCCAGGCAGGGTCGATCAGGCAGTCCAGCCCACGCACGGTGTCAGCGGCCCTGGTCAGTTCGTCGGCCAGCAGCCCGGTATCGGGCTGATCCTGTTTGCGGACCCGCAGGTCTGCGCGCAACACCGCATGCAACCGGTCGGTGAACAGCCAGGCCAGGTAATCCTCGGCGCTGATCTTGGAGGGCTGGGGCGGACTCGGCGGGGAGCTGACCGGATGGGTGATCGCGGTCAGCCGTTCGATCGGTTCGATGAATTCGGCCACCTTGGCGCCGCCGGCCTCGCCGAGCCGTTCGATCACCACGCTGCGCTGCAGCGCGGTGATCTTGTCGCCGGGCTTGAAGGTGACATCGCGTTGCCGGGCCACCGCCAGCCCGCCACGCCGGACGGTCACCCGGTCGTCACGAACCTCGCCGAGTTCGACGCCTTCGGCGTCCAACAGCACATAGCAGGCCCGCTCCACCACGACGCTGGCCACCGGCCCGAGCGCGGCTCGCCTGCGAAAACCCGACAGCAGGACGCCCAAGTCCTCGGGCAGATCATCGCCGGCATCCAGCGGCTCGATATATTGCTCCGGCAACCAGGGCTGCCAGTCGGTTGCCCTGAGCAGCCACTCACCGCGTTGGTCGACGACCCGGTGGGCCAGCAGCACCCCGGCGAGACTGAGCCGCTCGTCGGTGGTATCGAACAAAGTGATGGTGCTGACCGGCCGGTCGGGCCGGCACCGCAGCAGCACCCGATCGATCCCGGACGCCTGATCGGTCAGGATCGGCGCATCCACCTGGTACGGCATCTCGAAGAGATAGCTGCGGTGACGCTTGGCCATGTCGGTAGTCCTGCCGTCGGAGTTGCGTGTGTTTCTTCGATTATGCCGAGGATGCTCCCGATGCGGGCTTCGGGGTCTTCTTCGATGTCGATGCGCTACCGGATGCCTTCGTGGCCTTGCTCGGCGACGACTTGGCGGAGGTCCGCCGGGCCTTCTTCGCAGGTGCCGGACCCTTGGCGCGTTTCGCTGCGATCAGGTCGGCGGCCACCTCCAGGCTGACCTCGTTGATCGGCTGGCTCTTCGGCACTGTCACGTTGTACTCACCGTCGGTGATGTAGGGGCCGAAGCGGCCATCCTTGATCACCAACGGCTTGCCGGTCGCCGGATCGTCCCCCAGTTCGGCCAGCGGGGCGGCGGCTGCCCGGCGTCCGCGGGTACGGGGAGCCGCCAGCAGCTCTTTGGCCTGCTCCAAGGTGACAGTGAACAGCGATTCCTCGCTGGGCAGGGTGCGAGAATCATTGCCGCGTTTGATGTAAGGACCGTAGCGTCCGTTCTGAGCGGTGATTTCCACACCCTCGTCATCGGTACCGACCAAGCGCGGCAGGCTGAGCAACTTCAGCGCATCGTCCAAGGTGACGGTATCGAGCTGCATGGACGAGAACAGCGATGCGGTGCGCGGCTTGGGCCGCTTCGACTTCGGCAGCGACTCATCGTCCTCGAGCACCTCGGTCACGTAGGGGCCGTAGCGTCCGGTGCGGGCGACGATCGGATGGCCGGTGGCCGGATCGGTGCCGAGTTCGCGCTCCTCACCGGCCGGGGTGGCCAGCAACTGCTTGGCGACCTCCAGGGTCAGCTCATCGGGTGCCATGTCCTCGGGGACGTTGGCACGATTCGCCTCCGCATCCTCGACATAGGTGCCGTAGCGTCCGACCCGGACATTGATGCCGGCTTCGGGGTCACCGATCGGGAAGGTCGACACGGCTCGGGCATCGATGTCGCCGAGGTCGGTGGCCATGTCGTGCAGGCCTTCGCGCTCGTGACCGGGGGCACCGTAGAAGAAGTCGTTGAGCACCTGCAGCCGTTGGGCGTCGCCGCCCGCGATTTCGTCCAGTTTGTCTTCCAGGGCGGCGGTGAACTGGTAGTCGACCAGCCGCGGGAAGTGCTCGACGAGCAAGCGGGTGACCGCGAACGCCAACCAGGTCGGCACCAGCGCGGTGCCCTTCTTGTAGACGTAGTCGCGGGCGGTGATGGTGCGGATGATCGATGCATAGGTCGACGGGCGCCCGATTTCGAGCTCTTCGAGCTTGGCGATCAGCGTCGGCTCGGTGTAGCGGGCCGGGGGCTTAGTCTGATGGCTCTCGGTCGCGATCTCGGACAAGTCGAGATGCTGGTCGGGGGCCAGCTGGGGCAGCTTGGCCTGTTCACCCTGCTCGTCGTCGGCGACGTCGGCATAGGCCTTGAGGAAACCCGGGAAGGTAATCGTGCGTCCCGAGGCCGAGAAGACGGCGCGATGGATGTCGACGGTGGCCATTTCGGCGCCGGCCCGCAGCCGCTGCGCCAGTTCGGCAGCGATCTTCACCGACACCGCCTGACCGCGCGCATCTGTCATCTGGGAGGCGACGGTGCGCTGCCAGATCAGTTCGTAGAGCCGGGCCTGGTCACCGACCAGCTTGGCCTGCGCGGGGGTGCGGAAGGAGTCGCCGGCGGGCCGGATGGCCTCGTGGGCTTCCTGCGCGTTCTTCACCTTGGACGCGTAGACCCGCGGCGAGGCCGGCACGTAATCGTCGCCGTACAGCGCGCGGGCCTGCTTGCGGGCGGCCGTGATGGCCTGCTCCGACAGCGAGACCGAATCGGTACGCATATAAGTGATGTAGCCCGATTCGTAGAGCTCCTGGGCGACCCGCATGGTGCGGTCGGTCGTGAAGCCGAGCTTGCGTCCGGCCTCCTGCTGCAGGGTCGTGGTGCGGAACGGCGCGGCGGGACGGCGGGTGAACGGCTTGGCCTCCACCGAGTCCACCGCGAATCTGGCCTGCTTCAACGCCTCGGCGAGGTCGCCGGCGCACTTCTCGTCCACCACGAAGGCATCGGAGATGAGCTTGCCGTCGGAATCGAAGTCGGCGCCGCGAGCGACCTTCCAGTCGTTCAGGCCGGTGAGCCGGGCATCGAACTTGCGAGGCGTCGCGGCGGCGCCGGCATCCAAGGTGGCGAGCAGATCCCAGTAGGACGCCGAGGTAAATGCCATCCGCTCGCGTTCGCGGTCGACGACCAGCCGGGTCGCGACCGACTGCACGCGTCCGGCCGACAGCTTCGGCATGACCTTCTTCCACAGCACCGGGGAGACCTCGTAGCCGTAGAGCCGGTCCAGGATGCGTCGGGTCTCCTGGGCGTCCACCAGGTCGATATCGAGCTCGCGGGGGTTGGCGACGGCCGCAGCGATGGCTTCGGGGGTGATCTCGTGGAAGACCATCCGCTTGACCGGCACCTTGGGCTTCAGTTCCGCGAGCAGATGCCAGGCGATGGCCTCCCCTTCGCGGTCCTCATCAGTTGCCAGATAGAGCTCGTCGACGTCCTTGAGCAGCTCTTTGAGTTTACGGATGACAGGCTTCTTGTCGGCGCTGACAACGTACAGCGGCGCGAAATCGTCCTCGACGTCGACGCCGAGCCGGGCCCAGGGCAGGCCCTTGTACTTCGCGGGCACCTCGGAGGCGTTGGTGGGCAGGTCGCGGATGTGGCCGCGGCTGGACTCCACGACGTAGCCCGATCCCAGGAAGCGTGTGAGCATGGTCGCCTTGGTGGGCGACTCGACGATCACCAGTCGGCGGGGTGCATTGGCCACGTTGCGGTCCTTCAGGGTCAGTTGTTGTCAGGCTGTGACAGTCGGGAAGCTACCACGCGATGACAGGGGATTCGAAATATCCCTCGGCGAGCGCCTGGCGGATGGTGGGCAGCAGGATTGTGCGTTGCGCATGCGGATCGGCGTCCAACAGCCCCGCGACCGCGTCGATGATAACCCCCAGGGGCAGGCTGCCATCGCAGGCTCCGAGTACCCCGCCCAGTGCAGTGTCGACCCGCAACGCGCGCTTCAGGCCGGTGTGCTGGCGCAGCACCACGTACTGCGGATCCTCGGCCCCGGGGGTTCCCAGAGTCTCCTGGACGATGTCTTCGCGCAGCTTCAGGCTGCTGGCCAGCAGCTGCTCATCGCTGGCCCGGGCCGCCGTGATATCGCGTTGACGAGCGGCGATGGCGGGGCCGAGTGGCTGATGCACCGCGTGTGGCCACGATTCGATGGTGATATCGGGTGTCTGACGGCCCGCATTGGTGATGGTGATCCAGCCCATCCCGATGGCCCGGATGCCCAGTTCGGTGAAGTAGTCGAGCCATTCCCGGTAGCGGGCCGACCAGCTGGGGTCACCCGCCAGGCCGGCGTCGGTGAGCCACAGTTCTATATAGGCGTACGGATCGAGCCGCTCGCGTTCGATCACCCACATGTCGGCTCCCGCCGGCGCCCAGCCGCTGAGGCGATCCTCCCAGGGCTGATCGCCGGTGATCGCCCAGTTGGCGAGCACCTGGCAGATTCCGCCCTCGTTCAGGTGATCGATCGACCCGGTGACGACCTTGCGAATGAGGCCGTCCGCACTGAAATCTGTCTCTCGATAGGCCAGCCGCTCACCGCTCGGAGGGCTCATCACATAGGGCGGGTTCGTGACGATCAGATCGAACCTGTCGTCGGCGACCGGGTCATAGAGGCTGCCGTCGCGCAGGTCGACGTCGACCTCGTTGAGCTCCGCGGTGATCTTGGCGAGCTTAAGCACCCGCGGGTTCACGTCGGTAGCCGTGATCCGGTCGGCGTGGGCCGACAGGTGCAGACTCTGGACGCCGCAGCCGGTGCCCAGATCGAGTGCACTGCCGACCTGACTGTCGATGGTCAGCTGCGCCAAGGTGGTGGACGCGGAACTGACGCCGAGCACATAGTCGGGTTTGATCGGTTGGGTCCGGTAGTCGAGACCGGGTGTCGGATCGGACACCACCCAGCCGTCCCACTGACCTTCGGAGGTTTCGAAGCCGTAGGGACGCACGTCGACAGGGGCCTGGATGCGGCCATCCGGGCCTACCTCCAGCAGACCTTCGTCCATCAGTGCCTCCAGCGGTAGCGCCGCTTCGGCGGCCGAGCTCGAGACCGGCAGGTTGAGCGGAAAGAGCTTGATCAAGGTCGCGAGCGGGGTCTGGTCATCGCCGAGGGCCTCGCGGGCGGGCACCGTGCAATTGCGGTCCAGCCCGGCCTGCCCGGCCTCGCCGATGCGGGCGAGCACCGTGTCCACGGTGTAATCGGCCGACATCAAGGCGTCGCGCAGTGCATCGATCATGTTCACCCTTCCACTGTTACATGCCGGTCCCAGCGCGGGTCGGCGGCGGGTTCGGCCGAGCGGACGTGGCAAGGTTGATTCCGTGGCGATTCCCGGCTGGCTGGCGCACGATCCGCGAGTGGTCTGCGTGCGCCATCGCGATGCCCTCGACGGGCAGTGCGCCGAGTGGCCGACCTGGTTGCCCGGCTCCGTTCGGGACGCAGTGACCGGTGCGGGTATCGAACGGCCGTGGCTGCATCAGGTGATGGCCGCCGACGCGGCCTGGGCTGGTCAGCATGTGGCGGTGAGCACGGCGACGGCGTCGGGCAAGTCGCTGGGCTATCTGCTGCCGATCATGGCTGCGACCGCAGTCCGTGCGCAGGTCGCTAGCCTGGGTGTCACCACCGGCGATCTGAGGTCGAGACTGGGCGTGGCGCGCCACACGGCGCTCTATCTGGCCCCCACCAAGGCCTTGGCTCACGATCAGTGGGCGGCGGCTCGCAAGCTCGGACCGTCGGGCTGGCAGGTCTCCTGCCTGGATGGCGATTCGTCGTCCATGGAGCGACGATTCGCGCGCGACTACGCGAGTTTCGTGCTGAGCAATCCCGACATGCTGCACCGATCGGTGCTGCCCAATCACTCGCAGTGGTCCGGGTTCTTGGGGTCGCTGCGCTATGTGGTGGTCGATGAGGCACACCGCTATCGCGGAGTCTTCGGGTCGCAGGTCTCGGGAGTGCTGCGTCGCCTGCGGCGGCTGTGCCATGCCTACGGCGCCGATCCGGTCTTCGTCCTGACTTCGGCGACGGCCAGTGACGCCGGACGCTCGGGAGCGCTGCTGATCGGCGAGAACGATCCGCTGCTGGAGGTCTGCCAGGATGCTTCGCCGCATGCGGCACGCGATGTCGTCTTGTGGCGTCCGGCTACCGACGCGCCGGGTGAGGCGTCCGATCTGCTGGCGAGGCTGGTGGACGACGGCCAGCAGGTGATCACCTTCGTCGCCAGCCGCACCCAGGCGGAGCTGATCGCCTTGCGCGCCACCGATCGCATCGGGTCGGGGCGCCGGGTGGCCAGCTATCGCTCGGGCTATCTGGCGGGTGATCGCCGGGAGCTGGAATCCCGGCTGCGGTCGGGACAGCTTGCCGGGGTGGCTGCGACCAATGCCTTGGAGTTGGGCATCGACATCACCGGGTTGGATGCGGTGGTGATGGCCGGGTTCCCGGGCACCCTGGGATCGTTCTGGCAGCAGTCGGGACGCGCGGGGCGCGGCGACCGGGATGCCCTGGTGGTGATGATCGCCCGCGATGATCCCCTGGACGGCCATCTGCTCGACCATCCGGAATTCATCTTCGATCGTCCGGTGGAACAGACGGTGCTGCATCCGCAGAACCCCTACGTGCTGGGGCCGCAGTTGGCAGCGGCCGCGCAGGAGGCACCACTGAAACCCGCGGACGAACGGTGGTTCGGCCCGACGATGACGTCAGTGGCCGGCACGTTGAGTGAGCGGGGGGTGCTGCGCGCGCGGCCGAGTGGCTGGTTCTGGACCAAGGACTATCGGGCCGTCGACGAGATCGATCTGCGGGGTTCGCATGATCACCCGGTCGAGATCGTCGAGGCCGACACCGGACGCGTGCTGGGCAGCGTCGACCACGGCGCCGCCGACCGAACGGTTCACGAGGGCGCCGTCTACCTGCATCAGGGCGAACAGTGGCTGGTAGTTCAATATCTTCCGGACGAGTCGGTGGCCCTGGTGCGTTCGGTTGAGCTGCCGTATTACACGCAGCCGCTGGGCACCAGCGAGGTGCGGGTGGTGCATACCCAGGCGCAACGGCGATGCGGGAACGGAGTGATCTGCCGCGGCGAGGTCGAGCTGTCGAGCCAGGTGACCGGCTATCTGCGGCGCGATTCGCTCACCTCGGATGTGTGGGACGAGACACCGCTGGAGTTGCCCAGGCGGCAGATGACCACCCAGTCGATGTGGTGGCTGATACCGGACGAGGTCGTCGCGCGATTGTCGTTCTCGGTGGCGCGGCTGGGGGCTGCGGTGCATGCGGCCGAGCACACCGCGATCGGTCTGCTGCCGGCGTTCGCACCCTGTGACCGCTGGGATATCGGCGGGCTGTCGACGGCGCTGCATCCCGACACGCAGCTGTGCACGATCTTCGTGCACGACGGCATGCCCGGTGGTTCGGGATATGCCGAGCGCGGCTTCGACGTGGCCGAGGCCTGGTGGCGGGCCGCTTTGGAGCGGCTGACCAGCTGCGACTGTGAGACCGGCTGCCCGTCGTGTTGCGTTTCACCCAAGTGCGGCAACGGCAACCGGATGCTCGACAAGTCGTCGGCGGCCGAGTTGCTCAGCGTGCTGCTGGGGTGAGTGGGCGGGGCGTTGCTCGGCGTCGGATCCCATGAGATCGCCAGAGGGTTCCGATGCAGCCGCACAGCGGGGCCTGGGCCTTCATGTCATTGGCCGGCTTCGTCGGAGCGACTTCGGACGCCGCGACTTCGGCTTGGACAAGGCTGCCTGGCGGAAGTCCTGCGAAGAAACATCGAAGAGAAGTCTTCACTGTTCTGCTGTATTCGAATATGTGTTCGATTACAATGGGGTCATGGATACCCCCATCTGTGACCCCGAATTCCTGGCCCGGCAGGAGACCAGCAGACAAGCCTTCGACGCGTTGATACATGCCCACGACCAGTTACTGGCCGCCGAGGTCGCCGAGTTGGTGACGATCACCCACACCGCCGACCTCTGGCAGGTCGACACCGCCGCAGTCGATGCGGGAATCGAACAGTTGATACAACCCGGCCATGACGGCACCCCGCAAGTCGGGGAGTTCCTCGCCCTCGAACTGGGCCCCGTGCTAGGAATCTCACCCCAAGCCGCGATCTCCCGGATCGGTAACGCCCTCGACCTGCGAGAACGCCACCCCCTGCTCTGGCAAGCCGTGCTCGCCGGGAAAGTCCGGGTCTGGCAGGCGAACCGGATCTGCCTCGAGTGCGCCCACCTACCCGCCGCCGCCGCGCGGGAAGTCGACCAGAAGCTCAGCCAGGCCGCCGCCACGATGCCGTGGTCACGAGTCATCAAAGCACTGCCCGGACTGATCATCGCCGCCGACCCCGACCTGGCCCGGCAACGAGCCGAAGCACGACGCCAGTCACGCCGGGTACGAGTATCCAAAATCGAAGACGGACACGTCAGCTTCTGGGGTGTCGTCAACCCGGTCGACGGAATCTTGTTCGACCACGTCCTCACCCAAATCGCCACGACCCTACCCGCCCTACCAGAAACCATCCCGGGAACCGATCTCGACCGGCGCCGAGCCGCCGCCGTCGGCATCTTGGCCCGGCAAGCGTTAGGGCAGGAGGCGCTACCCACCCACACCCTGATCGTCCACATCGCTGCGGACGATCCCGCACTCACCGCCGGCGCCTCATCCCCAGCGTCGGGGGTGGCCCGGATAGCAGACTGGGGGCCGCTACTCACCGAGCAGCTACCCGCCTTCCTGGACGGATCAAAGGTCGTCGTCCGGCCCATCGTGGACCCCGCCGGGCTACGCCCAGCCGACTGCTACGAAACCCCGGCCCGGATGCGGTTCGCCATCGAACAACGCAACCCCGTCGACGTGTTCCCCTGGGGCACCCGCAAAGCCAGCCACTGCGACATGGACCACACCATCCCCTACATCGACGGCCGGGCCGGACAAACCAGCCTCGCCAACCTCGGGCCACTATCCCGTAAGGCCCACCGAGCGAAGACCCACAGCAAATGGACACTGGAACAACCGGCACCCGGGATCTACCACTGGACCTCACCCCACGGCTACCACTACCAAGTCACACCACAAGGAACCACCCGAGTGTCGGTACCACCAACTGAAGAAGCCGACCACCAGAACAGATTCGAAACCACGGTAGCGATGCGAACCTGATGCGGGGGCGCCGTCCCCGCCCTCACGGGATGTCGGAGACGACGCCGGCCCTGGACTCGGCGTGCGCGCTCTGGGGCGCTCCCGCGATCTGCGGGCGCATCTCGACGTCCACGGCGATATCCACGATGAACTCGCCCCATCCTGTGGTGACTTCGCAATTCGCCAGGACCGCGTCGTTGGCGGCGGCGGCCTGCTCGGCAACGGGGCAGGCGGGGCGTCCGTCTCGTTGGGCCTGGGCGGCCGCGATTGCCACGACATCGGCGACCGCGCGGGCCCGGGCGCCGCTGGCCAGCCAGCTGGAGAACCAGGCGCCCACGGCCGCAACCAGCATCAGGACGATCACTACGGCGAGGATTAGCATGGTGCCACTCCCCCGCTCAGCTGGCTGCTGGGTTCGCCGGCGGCGCTGCATGCTGATCACCGCCCCGCAGTCGGAGCAGTTGCACGTCCTTCGATCTCGATCGGCCCGAGGGCTCCCCAGCGGGCATCGACGGCAACCTGGACGGTGATCTGCTGGCCGGCCTCAACGACCTGCACCCGCGCACCATCCGGAACGTGCTGCTCGGCCTCCTGCGCAGCCTCCTGATCACCGCGAGCCAACTGCCGCACGATCTGGCCGGCCGCGTCGGAACAGCGCGCCTGCAATGCCACCAGGCTGACGGTCCAACCGAGCATCCCGGCCATCAGGCAGGCAGTCAGCATGCCCACGGCGAGTTCGAAGGTCACCATGCCCCGCTGTCCGCGGCGGATGGGGCCCGGATCTGCTGTGGCCGGATCTGCGGCTGTGGCTCGAAGCATCATGTCTCCTGCGCGAATGGGATCGGGGTGGTGCAAAAGAAGAGGTTCGGGTGGGCACGTCCACGTTGGCCCACCCGAACCTCGGATCTGATCAGGGCAGCATCCCGCCGACCTGCGAGATGAGATTGACGACGAACTTGAGCATCGCGCTGAAGAAGTCGTTGTTGGTGAACACGTTCAGCAGCACCAGGGCCAAAGCCACGGCGGCCAGGATCCCGACCGCGTATTCGGCCGTGGCCATGCCTCGCTGGCAAGCCGAGCGCAGTCCGCGGCCGCGGATCACGGGCGTCGGGAGGTGGGTATCGAACCGAGTAGTCATGTTTCGCTTCCTTTCAGGTGGAGCCCGTCGCCGGGCCGTGGGAGAGATCCCGCAGATCTGTGGGTCTGCCGTGGAATCGATACAAGGATTGGCAAGTGGGGTACCGGATCGGTCAGGCGGACAACACTCTGTGGACAATTCAGCGAAGTTGAGTGAAGGAGCCGAGTGTGGCCGCGATGATCGGCACGACTCCGACAAGGATGAACGCGGGCAGGAAGCAGCACACCAAGGGCAGCACCGATCGCACACCGACCGTCCGGGCGGCCATCTCGCGCCGGGCTCGGCGCAGCGCCCTGGCTTCTGCGGCGTGCACCTCGAGCACCTCGGCGACCGCCGCGCCCGATTCCGCGCAGCGGGCAAGGTCGCGTGCCACTGCACCCCACACGGTGTCATCGCGCAACCAGGCCCAGGCTTGCGCATCAGAGCGTCCCAGATCGAGATGGCCGAGGACGGCGCGCAACAGTCCGGCACTCGGTTCCGGCGCCAGCGCCGCCACATGCCGAACCGCCGCCCGCAACGGCACCCCGGCATCCAATGCGGCCGCGAACAACTCCAGACAGCCCGGCAGTTGGGCCGCGAGCTGCTGAGCCCTGCGCCGCTGGGACGCAGATTCCAGCCACCGTAGCCCGGCGATGGCCAGTGGTATCGCGCCCGCAGCCACCAGGCAGGCCGCCAGACCTTGGCCCCCCAGCAGCCAGCAGACCGCGCCGGCGAGCAGGCCGAAGCGCCACTGCAGGCCCGAGATCCGGCACAACCAGCCCGGCATCCGACCTTGCCACGCCGTCACGCGCTTGGCCCCCGAGGCAGCTGTCGCCACCTGGCGCAGTGCGGACCGGTTCGGACCCGGAAACAGGCACAGCAGCGCCACCCCCAAGGCCAGGCCCGCAATCACCGGACCGGACGTGATCATGGCTGGTCCGCCTGCTCGCCCGGCAGCCTGCCCAACAACGTGGTCCAGACCAGACCCGCGCAGACCAGACAGACGGCCGCTGCCAGGCAGATGCGCCCGACGAGCCCACCGAGCAGGAAGACCAGCGGGTCGCCACCACCGGCGAACCCCAGACCGATACCCAACAGGGGCAACAGCGCAAGCATCTTCCCGGTGGCCCGCGGAGAGGCGAGTTCGGAGGCCACCAGGCGTTCGGCGGCGGCCTCGGCTCTCAACCCCTCGGACACCCGGCTGGCAGCGTCCGCGATGGGGGCGCCGGTAATCTGGCAGAGCTGCCACGATCGGGCGAGGCCGGCCAGGCCCGAGCAGCCCGGATGCATCGCGGCCGCGTGCAGCGCAGCCGGCACATCACCCCCGATCGCCTGAGTCGCGGCGACCGGTTGCAGCAGCGCACAATCCGCCGCCACCCGGGCCAGCGCGGCCGGCGCGATGTCGCCGACCCGCAGCTGGGTCGCGACCGCGATGCAGGCCTGCACCACCTCCTCGCTGTTGTGGTGGCGTAGCTTCTCGGCCCGCGAGTTCGCGATCAGCCAGCCCACAGTGCACCCCACCACCAGCCCGGGCACCAGCCAGACCAGCAGCTGCGGAGCAAAGCTCACGCAAACCGACAACGCGGCGACGACCACCAGGCCGCGCGTCCATCCGGCCACCGAGCGGACCGTGCGGGACTGATGCCTGCGGTTCAGCCAGGCCGCGACCCGCCGGGAGGGATCCGGAGGCCACCACAGCAGCAAGCATGTTGCCAACCCAAGGCAGGCCACAACGATCACGATGCCTCCTGAGTTCCGGCCGCTATGTCCAGCAACTCGGCGAGCTGGCCCCAGGCCGGCCCTTGCCGTACCGATCGTCCATCTGTGCTTGCCAACGCCATTTCGATGTAGACATGTCCGGAACTGGAGCGTTGCGCAAGGCCGACTTGGGTGACGCTGCGGCGACCATCGGCCAGCCTGCTGACCTGAACCACCACCCGCAGCGCCGAGGCGACCTGAGCATGGCAGGCCTCGCGTCCCAGACCGCCGAGCGCGGCCAGCGCCTCCAGCCGGGCCGGCACATCTGCGACCGAGTTGGCGTGCACTGTTCCGCAACCGCCCTCATGTCCGGTGTTCAGTGCGGTCAGCAGATCGCACAGTTCGGCGCCGCGCACCTCACCGAGCACCAGCCGGTCGGGACGCATCCGCAAGGCCTGCCTGACCAGGTCCGTCATGGTGATCATGCCGGCGCCCTCGGAGTTCGCCTGACGGCACTCCATCCGAACGCAGTGCGGGTGATCGGGGGCCAGTTCGCGGGAGTCCTCGACGATCACCAGCCGCTGAGCGGCCGGCATCAACCCCAGCAGACCGGCCAGCAAGGTGGTCTTGCCCGACCCGGTTCCGCCCGAAATCAGAAATGCGACCTTGGACGCCACCAACGCCTGCAGTACCTCGGCCATTTGGGTGCAGATCGAACCGTTGGCCACCCAGTCGTCCAAGGAGAACGAGCGGCGCGCCGGAACACGCAGTGACAAGCAGGTTCCCGGATCGGCGATGGTTGCGAGCACGGCGTGCAAGCGGGTGCCGTCGGCCAGCCGTGCGTCCACGAACGGGCAGGCATCGTCCAACCGGCGACCCACGCTGGCCGCGAGCCGGGTGGCGAGCTGACGCACCTCGGCGTCGGATTCGAAGCGGACCTGGGTGTCTTCGAGTCCGTGGCCGCGATCGATGAAGACCTGATCCGGCCCGTTGACCAGGACGTCGGTCAGCCCCTCGATGCTCAGCAGAGGCTGCAGGCGGCCGGCTCCGATGCTGCCGCGACGCAGGGCTTCCACGGCGTAGAGCACCATCGCGTCGCTGACCACCAGCCCCAGCGCCCGCAGGGCATCCGCAACATCGCGTGGTGTCCAAGTCCGGCCCAGCCCGGCGAGCCGGACCCGCACCATCTCAAGATCATGCTCGGTCATCGGGCATCAACTCATCGAGAAGCCGATCGCAGGCCCGGGCGAATCTGCCCCGCCGCAGCCCGGGCGGCGTGCCGGTCTCCAGGCATCCCGGAAGCGCCGGGTCGTGCGGTACCGCGCCGATCATCGGCAAACCCAGCGTCTCGGCGACCATTGCCCCGTCCAGCCGTCGCCCGGGACCGGTGCGCAGCACCACGACCGCATCGTCCAGCCCCCAGTCGGCCACCTTGGATCTGGCGGCCATGACGGCCTTGACCTCGGCCGCGACTACGAGCAGATCGACGGCGCGCGGCATGACTGCCCCATCCGGATGCGATCCGGCATCGAGGATCACCAGGTCGTGACTGCGAACCAGCGACGCCACCGCCGCATTGACAGCCTCCGACGAGGGAAGACCCGGTCCCCTGCGGCGCCCATCGTTCAGCCGGG
Source organism: Brooklawnia propionicigenes (assembly GCF_030297015.1). Lineage (NCBI taxonomy): Bacteria > Bacillati > Actinomycetota > Actinomycetes > Propionibacteriales > Propionibacteriaceae > Brooklawnia > Brooklawnia propionicigenes. Next base: position 990,738 of record NZ_AP028056.1, read on the forward strand.
GATGACCCGTCGAGATCAGATCGACCCCGCTGACATTCGGCAGCTGCCCGCTCAGATCGCCGATGTGCCCCGCGGCCGAGGCCAGATCGGGCCACCGCCAGCCGGGGGCCTGCTCGGCACCGAAGACCAGATCGAGACCGCCGCCGGTCGCGTCCAGCTCGGTCACGGCGACCCGCAGCTGCTGTTTGGCCGCCCGTTGCGCCAGGCCCGCCGCAAGGGTGGTCGCGCCCACCCCGCCGCTGCCACCGATCACGCGTAGCACCACGGACGCATCGTCCGGCACTTCGTCGATGCCTGCCAGCAGGGAGCTGACGAAACCGGTCTGCTGCGGCAGCACCATCACCGGGGCATCGAGTGGCACCGACCACGACATTAGAACCGCCGCGTCCGGACCGCACAGATGCACCTTGCGGCGCGGTGGCAGACCGAGCCCGGCCACCGACGAAGCCTGATCGGCTCCGATCAGGACGACCGACGCCCGCAGCCAATTGCGGCGCAGCGTCTCGGTGTCGCGAGCCACCTCGGGCTCGACTTGAACTGCGGCGGCCGCCGCCATGATGGCCTCGATCACGGCAGCGTCACGGGAAACTATCAGGGGTGCCGACATGCCCACAGTATTGGTAAGCCACCATCCCAATCGGTCACAGCGAGCCGAGATTGTGGATAACTTGGCGATCCCGAGATGCGAATGCCGCTGCCATCCAAGGCAGCGAGCTTGCCGAACCGCGGGCTGCACCGCAAACTGGTCACTGCCGGGATGGCCCCGGCAGAAGGGCAGAGTGCGGACGCGATGACTATCCGGATGATCGTCAGTGACCTCGACGGCACCCTGCTGCTTCCGGACAAGTCCACCTCGGCCCGCACGCGGCGAGCCATCGCTGCGGCTCAGGACGCAGGCATCCTCGTCGTTGCCGCCACCGGACGCTCCGTCATCGACATGCCGAAGGTGCTGCCTGCGCAACTGCGTGATCTGGCGGTTTGTTCGAACGGCGCGGTCGTCTACAACGCCGCGGACGACACCGTGCTCGCCGAGCGTCCCATCGCCGCCGAGGTCTGCGCCGCGCTGATCGAGAGCCTTCTCGACTTGGCGCCCGACACCCGCTTCGCCACGCTCACCCGCAGTGGTTACGACCTGCTGCCCGGTCCGGGCTATCTCGGGTTGATGGAACCGGGCAACCATGGCCGCAACCCCGAAGACCTCGATGAGGTGCCGATGTCGGGGCTGAGTGCGCAGTCAGCGGTCAAGATCATTGCGCGGCACGGTGGGTTGCCGCTGGAGACGCTGTTCGAGCTATGCGAGCAGGTCGCCCATGTGGGTGTGCTGCCGACGACCTCGGGCGTGCCGTTCATCGAGATGTCGGCGGCCGGGGTGAGCAAAGCCACCACCTTGGAGCTGCTGGCCGCCGAGCACGGTTTCACCGCCGACGAGGTGCTGGCCTTCGGCGATTCCGCCAATGATCGCGAGATGCTCGATTGGGCAGGTCACGGTGTGGCGGTGGCCAACGGCACCGCGCCCGTGTTGGCGGTCGCCGACGAGATCGCTCCGGCCAACACCGACGATGGCGTGGCGGTGATCATCGAGCGCCTGCTCGCTTGCGGGGGCCGGTTCTAGAGTGGGGTCCATGCCAGCTGTCACCCACCCTTCGCTCCCCCAATCTGCCCTGCAATGGCTGGTGGGCGCCGAGCCGGTGCAGGTCGTCACGCTCGGCTGCTCGCGCGGGGTCATCAACCGGCTCGTGGCCCAGGGCCACGGCGTGCTCGCCATCGAACCCGATACCCAGCGCTGCCACCAGCTCCGAGGTGACGGACCGGCCAGCGAGGCACTGTTCACGGCGGCCGGACGAGCGGACGAGCTCCCCCTCCAGCCTTGTGCCGCCCACGTCGTGCTGCTCGGCGGACCCTGGCGAGCGCAGCCCGGTCGTCCGCGGATCAACGCGCACCAGGCACACGGGCAGCTCAGCCGGGTGCTGCAGCCGGGCGGCTGGGTGGCCGGCTGGCAGATCGTCCGCGACGACACCGTGCCCTGGGTGCGAAGGTTGATTGCGCTGATGCGCACCATCGACCCGGACGCAATGTCGGGCTCGGCCGGCAACAGTCACGAAGACCTGCTGAGAAGCAAGTACTACCCGAGGATCGAGCGTCACGAGTTCCGGCTGTGGGCTCCGATCACCCGTCGCGCACTGGTCGAGATGGTCTCCGAGCAGCGCGTCGTCAGCGGCCTGACCGACACCGAACGCCGTCAGCTGATGGGCGAACTGAACCAGATCCTCGACAGTGCGGCCCGGATGTCAGAATTGCGGCTGCCTTACCAGATGCAGTGCTGGCGGGCATATGTCGATCATCATGAGCTTACTCAGCCCATCTCGTTCGGCGATGGCTCCTTGGTCATCCCGATCTAGACGAGACCAGCGGCGCAATATCTCCGCTCTCATACCGAGAAGACCGGCACCATGCCGGACCGCAGACATGCGGTCTGAATGCCCGGGGCTTGCGGGGCACACGCTGCCACATCTCGGCCGAGTACTTCTGATTCGTCGTCGTCCATCGTGCGGGACCGCGCAGATCCCGAATTCGAGTTCGCCGATGCGCGCTGGCTATACGCCGAGGTGTTGGGCGGCGGTGGTGACGGTCGGGTTCTTCGTCGACCTGAGTTCGTAGTCGGGCATGCACCCGTCGTCAGATTGGGGGGTCACCTCGCGCAAGACGCGACTATCTAGGATGTTGACTCTGCGCATCTACGCAGTCTCGATACCAACATCCTAGATAGCTAGCCGCAGACTTTGATCGATGATTCGTCACCCATCGGAGATAGTGTTGCTATCTCTTTGCGGCCTCACGCTTGTCTTTGTAGGCGAAGGCTGTGGCTGACGAGACCCCGAAGATGACGCACACGAAGATGCCCTGCGGAATCTTCGTAGCCAGGTCCCATTGCCCGATACCCAGCAACCAGAGAAGTATTGAGAATGGGATCATACAGGCCGCGAGGATAAGGCTCATCTTGAAAAACCTCTTCCACCACATCTCTACCTCCTCGCATTTCTACCAGCCGATTAATTGCAGGCGGCGTTGAAGTCCGGGAGAGTACCAATCCCCCAGAACGCCAACGCGCAAGCAACGCCGGCGACGGGGGTGCCAGCCGCGGTAATTGCGCCGCAAATCGCTGTGGTGGCCGCAAAGAACGAGTATGAAGCAACGTAGGCTTGCCAGCAGTCGTATCCTCTGGTTTGCATTGTGGGCTGGTCGGAGATAGTTACTTCGACTCGATCTGAAGATACGGCCGTATGGATATATTTCCCGTCCGCATTCCGGATGAATGCGTCGATTTGGCTGTTGTCGGCAACGGCTGCAAAGAAATCCCGATAGAATACTCTGGCCTCTGCGGTACTTCCCTGCATTATTTGACTAAAGCCGTCCGATCCTTCAAGAAGTGCGGCACGCGCCAAGAATCCGTCAGTATCAGCTAACTTGGCTTCATCTATGGCATTCGTCATCAAGCTCATGGTCTGCTGTTCGTCCAGCTTGTCGGAAGCAGCCGAGAATTGCGGGGAGATGTAAGTGACGCTATCAGACTTGACTGTATCAAAGTCTGCATAGGACGACTACACTGGGAGTAGCAGGCACGACAACAGCGTTGCTATAACTGTGATTATTTTTGCTGGGGTGCGCATTATAAAATTTCTTCTTTCGTAAACGAGTCTTAAATGCCTCTAGTTCAATTCCTTATTCATAGAAATTCTGTCCAAAGCAAGACCTCCAAAACTCTAAACGGATGTCTCAACCACAGGTTAACACCCAAGTCACCGACTTTGTCAAGAGGCCCGACACGGTTGAAGGCGTAGTCGGGCCGCACTCCGCCAGCCTCGATCTTTCATCTGGCAGTCTCCAGACCCGGCGCGGAAGACTCTGCGGAAACCGGCTCACCATCACGACGTGTGGTCTCCCCCAGTTTCACCAGCACGACACCCGCCAACACCAGGACGCCGCCGAGCATCTGCGCGACCGTCAGCATCTGCCCGACCAGCAATGCCGCGAGAATGATCGCGAAGAGCACCTCGGACAGCCCGACGAACGAGGCGAGCCGGGTACCGAGCAGCCGCGCGCCCATGATTCCCGTCACATAGGACGCCGCCGAGCTCAGGACGCCGAGGAAGACCAACGGCAGCCACCAGGGCACTTCGAGGCCCGCGTAGGCCACGGCCACGGACGCCGTCGCGACAGGCAGCAGCTGGAGCAGCGCCACCAGGCAGAGCACGATCGTCGCGACCAGGCAGCCACCCGCGGCCAGCACGATCGGCGGCAGCCCGCTGGTGTCGTCGGAGGAATAGACGAAGTAGGCGGCGTTGCCGACCATCGCGACCAGCGACCAGATGAGCCCACGGATGTCGAAAGCCGGGCCGGCTCCGAGCACCTGCAGCACCAGCACCAGTCCGCCCATCGCCAGCACCGATCCCAGCACCGTTCGGCGGCCCGGACGTTCTCCGCGGCGTATCCACAACCAGATCACGATGGCCAGCGGCGCCAGGTACTGAATCAGCAGCGCCTGCGCGACCTGCAGATACTGCACGGCGCTGAAATGGCCCAACTGCGGCACCGTGATGCCGAACAATCCGTAGCCGAGCAGCAGCCGCCAGTTGCGCAGCAGCAGACGCCAGCGTCCACGCAACGCGATGACGGCCGGCACCACCATGACCGCGGCACCGATCCCCACCCGCGGCACCACGATCCCCAGCGGTGACCAGCCCGCCTTGAGCAGGCCCGCGGCCAACGTCCCCGACATACCGAAGAAGAACGCTGACAGCAGGGCTATCGACAGACCCCAGCCGAAGCTCGGGTACTTGGGACGCATGGCCTACATGCTATGGGAGCGTCCAGGAAAAGCCGAACCGGTCGATGACACGAATGACTTCCGTTTCGGGGGTTGGCGAGCCCCCACCGCGCGACAGCATTAGGCTGGTGCTGGCCGCGGAAGTCCGAAGCACGACGGCCAGCACAAGAAGGGACCGACAATGGCCGATCGTCCGACTATCGCTGATTACATCCAGGTACTGAAGACCACCATTCCCAACATGGTGAGTCAGATCGGTGACCTGGCGAAGGCCGAACTCAAGCCGGCGGCGAAGCATGGCGGGATCGGTGCCGGAGCCTTCGCAGCTGCCGCAGTCGTCGGTCTCACTGCTCTGTTCCTGGTGCTGCTGACCTTCGCTTTCGCGTTGTCGATGTTCTTCCACGAAATCCTGAACCGCAATCCGCTGACTGCGCTGATGTTCGGCTTCTTGACGATGACGGTGCTCTGTCTACTGATCGTCGCGGCTCTCGCGTTGTTCGGTAAGTCCCAGATCAGCCAGGTGAAGGCGCCGCAGGCCACCATCGCCGAGACCAAGGCCAGCATCGGAGCTATCACCGATGCCATCGAGTTCGGCGCCCAGGACGCGAAGAACCGCACCACGCCCAGCGATGCCGTGGCGGTCACCACTGCGGCGAAACTGGTCAAGCCGGCCAGCGACGATTGGGCCTGACCCAGCGAGGACGACGCGTCAGGGCAGCGGGCGGTCCCGCATGAAGCGCTTGGGAACGTCGACGAGCCGGGTCTGATCCCACGGTTGTGACCAACCGCCCAGTTTCAACAGCGCATCGGTCAGATACGCGGTGAATCCCCACAAGAACAGATCACCGAACAGCCAGGCCGGCCCGGTGTGCCCGGCGGGGTGACGGGCCATCACGCGATGGCCGGGATCGGTCAGCTCCGAGATCCGCCAGCGATGGATGGCGGCCACTTCGGCCGGGCTGGTCACGGCCATCGGGTCGAGCCCGCTCCACGACCCCACCACCGGGGCAACATCGAAACTACTGACCGGCAACCTGGTCACGGGCAGGCGTCCGAGCAGGGTCACCCTGTCGGGTTGCAGGCCGACCTCTTCCCAGGTCTCGCGGAGCGCGGTCGCTGGGGCGTCCGCGTCGCCGGGCTCGTAGGTACCTCCCGGGAATGAGATCTGACCAGCATGTTTGCGCAGTCCCACGGCTCTTTCGGTGAACAGCAGATCGGGATCGTTGTTCTCCGACAATAGGATCAGCACGGCAGCGTGGGCCTGACCGTGCGGACGCCGTTCGGGCGTCAACCGGTTGGACAGGCCGGGATCGGCCAGCCTGGCCACGAGCTGATCGAACTGTCCGGTCATGACTTCACCAGAGCCTTGGCCTCGTCCGGATCGGTCGGGCCGGTGCCGTAGCTGGGGCAGAGCCCACCCACCACGCAGGCGCCGCAGGCGGGCTTCTTGGCATGGCAGCAGCGGCGGCCGTGGAAGATCAGGGTGTCGCTGAGCACCGTCCAATCGGAGGGGTCGAACAGCTGCTGAAGGTCGGTTTCGACGACCTCGGGTTTCGCCGAGGTCGTCCAGCCGAGGCGTTTCGAAACCCGCAGTACATGGGTGTCGGTGGTGATGGCGGGCAGCCCGAAAGCATGACCTCGCACCACATTGGCGGTCTTGCGCCCGACACCCGGCAGCTTCACCAGGTCATCGATGCTGATCGGCACCTTGCCGTCGTAGTCATCGGCGATCTGGCGGCTCAGCCCCTGCAACGCCGCCGCCTTGTTGCGGAAGAAGCCGGTGGGCCGAATGACCTCTTCGAGTTCGGCCCGGTCGGCCTCAGCCAGCGCCTGCGGGGTCGGCCAGCGCGCGAAAAGCACCGGGGTGACTTTGTTCACCCCGACATCGGTCGACTGGGCCGACAGCACCGTGGCGACCAGCAGCTGGAACGGACTCGTGAAGTCGAGCTCGCAGCGCGCGTCCGGGTAGGCCGCGCGCAGCAGCTTGAAGACTTCGTCCGCGGTGGTTTTCACGCAGCCTCGACGACCAATTCGACTTCGACCGCCGCATTGGCGGGCAGCACCGCGACGCCGACCGCGCTGCGGACGTGGCGTCCTTCTTCACCGAAGAGTTCGATGAGCAATTCGGACGCGCCGTTGGCGACCAGTGCCTGATCGGTGAACTCCGGGGTGGAATTCACGAAGACACACACCCGCACGACCTCACGAATGGCGTCGATGGTTCCCGCCACCGAGACCACCGCCGACAGCGCACGCAGGATCGCGAGCCGGGCGGCCTGCTTGCCGCCGTCGAGATCAACATCGGCGCCCAGGCGGCCGGTGATGATGTTGCCGTCCAGATCGATCGGCAACTGGCCGCTGGTGAAGACCTGAGTGCCGACCCGCTTGGCCGGGGCGTAGGCACCAAGCGAAACGGGTGTCGCCGGCAGTTCGATATCCAGTTCGGTGAGCCGCTCGCTCGCGCTCATCAGGCACCTGCCACGATCGGGCGCTTGAAGTAGCCGACCAGCGTGTCGGGGTTGGGGCCGGGAGCCAGCTGGACCAGCTCCCAACCATCTGCGCCGAAGTTGTTGAGGATCTGCTGGGCGACATGGCTCAGCACGGGGGCGACGAAGTACTCCCACTTGGTTGGCTGCGATGCATCACTCATGCCCCCAGATTAGAGCGTGCCCCGAACACGACGCCACGGAAGTCAACCGATGGGGAACTCGCGGCGCAACCAGTTCACGGCAAGACCGAGCCACTGCGCAAACCCGGGGTTCTCCATCTCGGGGCGGCCTGTGGAGGTGAAGGCCGTACCCAGCGCCAAACCGTGCGGCCCGGAAGGGAAGACGTGCAGTTCGAATGGCACGTTCGCAGCATGGAGGCGCTCGGCGAAGGCCAGTGAGTCGGTGACCGGCACGGTCTCGTCGTCCGCGGTGTGGACCAGGAACGTGGCCGGGGTGCCGGCGTCGACCGCAGCGAGCAGGTCGGGGGCGTTGTGGCTGGCCGCAACGCACACTTTCAGGGTGTCTAGCGTCGTCACCGGGTAGATCAGGATCAGCCGCGCCGGGCGGATCCGTCCGAAGACGCCCAGCGAGGCAGCCAGATGCCCGCCCGCCGAGAATCCCGCGACCACGATGCGATCGGGGTCGACGCCCCACTGGTCGGCGTGGTCGATGATCGTCTGCATCGCCGCCTCGGCGTCGGCAAGCGGACGCGGCCAGGCCGACCGTTCACCCAGGGAGTATCGCAGGACGAAAGCCTGGTAGCCGGCCCCCAGGAAGGACAGTGCGACAGGCTCGGATTCCCGGTCGGAACAGTGTTCGTATCCCCCGCCCGGCAGCACCAGGACGGCCGGACGCCTGGCCACGTTGCTGAGCTTGTCTGCCTGGCCGTGCGCATAGTAGGTGAGGGTGACTGCCTCGTCGCCGGTCGGATTGACGACACCATTGATCATGGTTGCGAGCCTAGACCGACCCCAACCAATTGATCCTTCAATTTGATAACCGTGAACATCTCCCGGTTGCTGGTCATCAGTGACAAAGTGGATGTATGAACACGATCACCATTCCCTCAGTCCCGCTCCTCGACGGGGGATCGATTCCCCTGGTCGGTACCGGCACCCTGTTCGCCAAGGGAAACGAACTGGCCGATCGCCTGGCCGAGTGCATCTATGACGGCTATCGACTGATCGACACCGCAGCCCAGTACGCCAACGAGGTGGCGGTCGGTGAGGGCATCCGCCGCTCCAGCGTGCCGCGGGACGAGATCTTCGTCACCACCAAGGTGGCCGGCTCCGATCAGGGACGCGGGCTGACCCGGCACGGCCTGGAGGACTCGCTGCGCAGGCTCAACACCGATTATGTCGACCTGCTGCTGATCCACTGGCCCAATCCATCGCGGGGCCTCGCCGTCGAGACCTGGCAGGAAATGCTCGAGCTGCATGCCGAGGGTCTCGTCAAGCATGTCGGGGTGTCCAACTTCCTCCCGCACCAGCTCGAAGAGCTCTACCAGGCCACCGGTGTGTGGCCCGTGGTCGACCAGATCCAGCTCTCCCCTGCACTGGCCCGCACCGAGGTGCGCGCCTTCTTGGCCGAGCGCGGGATCGTCGCCGAGGGCTGGCGTCCGCTCGGCCAGGCCGAGCATGCGCTCGATCAGATCATCGTCCACACGATCGCCGAGCGTCACGGCGTGGAGCCCTCACAGGTGGTGCTGCGCTGGGCCGTTCAGCAAGGTGCCGTCGTTATCCCCGCGTCCCAGCACAGGCAGCGTTGGCTGAGCAATGCCGATCTGTTCAGTTTCGAGCTGACCGATCAGGAGATGATCGACCTGGCGACCATCGACCTGGGCGAGGCCAAGGCCTGGGACGCCAATACTCACGAGGAGTGGTGAGCGTGGGTCCCGCAGGTGCTGACGACCTGCGGGACCCCGCAGCTTCAGGAACGAGAATCGTCGAACCTTGACCGGCCGGGGATGGTCTGCAGTTCCAGGCCCTCCTCGACTCGCTCCATGCCGCCGACCACTGCGGCAGCGCTGGCCGAACCGGTCAACTGGTCGGCAGGCAGATCGTCCGACAGCTCGCGCTTGACATCGACCAGGTCGAGTCCGATGCGCATTCCGTAGAAGGACCGCCAGATGAAGTAGACCGCGATCAGGAAGAAGACCACAGCGAGCAGATGAGTGAGCACGCTGTTGCCGGCACCCGAGATCGAGACCGCCAACTCGACGGCCAGCAAGCCGAACAGCGTGCTGAACTTGATGATCGGGTTCAGGGAAACCGATGAGGTGTCCTTGAACGGATCGCCGACTGTGTCTCCGACGATGGACGCGTCGTGCAGCGCACTACCCTTGGCGTCCAGATCGACCTCAACGAGTTTCTTCGCGTTGTCCCAAGCCCCGCCGGCATTGGCCATGAAGATGGCCTGATAGAGCCCGAACAGCGCCAGCGACAGCAGATAGCCGATGAACAAGAACGGTTCCATGAACGCGAACGCCAGCGTGGCGAAGAAGACCCCGAGGAAGATGTTCAGCATGCCGCGTTGCGCATAGCGCGTGCAGATCTCCACGACCTTCTTCGAATCCGCCGCGGACGCTTTGGTGACTCCGTCCAGTTTGATATTCGCGGTGATGAACTCGACGGCGCGGTATGCGCCGGTCGTGACCGCCTGGATGGAGGCCCCGGAGAACCAGTAGATGATCGCCCCGCCCGCGATCAGGCCGAGCAGGAAGGGCGCATGGATGGGCGACAGCTTGTCGATATCTTGTTCCAGGCCCTGGGTGAGGCTCACGATGATCGAGAAGATCATCGTGGTCGCGCCGACCACCGCAGTGCCGATCAGCACCGGTTTGGCGGTTGCTTTGAAGGTATTGCCGGCACCGTCGTTTTCTTCCAGATAGCGCTTCGCATTATCCCATTTCACATCGAAGCCGAAGTCACGCCTGATTTCGTCCTCGATCCCCGGGATCTCGTCGATGGTCGACAATTCGTAGACGCTCTGCGCATTGTCGGTCACCGGACCATACGAATCGACGGCGATCGTCACCGGGCCCATGCCCAGGAAGCCGAAGGCAACCAGCCCGAAGGCGAAGACCGCCGGCGCCAGCATCAGTGCACCCAATCCCAAGGTGCTGACGAAGAACGCTCCGGACATCAGGCCGAGAATCGCGGCACCGAGCCAGAATGCCGAGAAGTTGCCCGCCACCAGACCGGACAGAATATCCAGGGACGCCCCGCCCTGCTGGGCACTGACGACGACCTCCCTGACGTGGCGGCTCTTGACCGAGGTGAACGCCTTCACCAATTCCGGGATCAGGGCGCCGGCAAGGGTGCCGAACGAGATGATCGTGGCCAGTTTCCACCACATGCCGTCGCCCAGGTTCGAGATCATCGCGAAGCTCGTGAGATAGGTCAGGGCGATCGAAACGATGCTGGTGAGCCAGACCAGCTGGGTCAGCGGGGCTTCGAAGTCCATCTCCTCGGCGTGTTCGTAGCGCGCCTTGGTGATCGCCGAATTGACCGCGTATGAGATGAACGAGGCCAGCACCATGACGATGCGGATGGTGAAGATCCAGACCAGCAGTTGCACCTGAACCGTCACGTCCTGGACGGCCAGCAGAATGAACGTGATCAGCGCGACTCCGGTCACGCCGTAGGTTTCGAAGCCGTCGGCGGAGGGGCCAACCGAATCGCCCGCATTGTCACCGGTGCAGTCGGCGATCACGCCCGGGTTGCGCGCATCGTCTTCCTTGATGTGGAAGACGATCTTCATCAGGTCGGCGCCGATATCGGCGATCTTGGTGAAGATACCGCCCGCAATACGCAGCGCGGACGCCCCGAGCGATTCACCGATCGCGAACCCGATGAAACACGACCCGGCGATGGTCGGCGGCAGGAAGAGCATGATGATGAGCATCATCAGCAGTTCCACGCTGATCAGCACCATGCCCACGCTCATGCCCGACTGCATCGGGATGGCATGTGCCGGGTAGGGCTTGCCGCGCAGTGCCGCGAAGCTGGTCCGTGAGTTCGCGAAGGTATTGACGCGGATGCCGTACCAGGCGACCCCGAAGCTGCCGGCCATGCCGATCAGGCTGAACGCGAGAATGATCGCCACGCGTCCCCAGGAGAAGCCGACGAGGGCCTTGTAGTACAGCAGGATGACCGTGCCGATGAATAGCCACAGAATCAGCAGGAACCTGCCCTGCTGGATCAGGTAGGTCTTGCAGGTCTGATAGATCAGCTCGCTGATCTCGCGCATCGATTCGTGCACGGGCAGATCCCGCAGCCGACGATAGGTGGCCAGCCCGAAGCCCAGGCCCGCCAAACAGACCAGCAGACCGATCATCAGCAGATGGTTGCCCTGCATTCCGAAAAACGAGACGGACGTGAAGTCCGGCAGCACGAGGCTGGCCTCTCCACCGTGGATGCCGCCCGATTCCTCGCCGCCGCCTGCGGAGCAGCCGGCCAGCAGCCCGGTGAGTCCGAGACCTGCTATCCACATCGCGCGGCGGACTCCACCAGACCTGCTGGTGGACGTACTGGATGGGGGCGTGCCGCCCGACCGACGCTCTGCCATCATGGCTCCTCTCTGAGCATGACTTCGGCCATCCGGAGCTTGCTTGCATCCCGGACCCCGACTTTCGGTTACCCAGGATACGCGCCGGTCACCCGGCTGATGGGCCAGCTACCAGGTGGACACCGCGCACGCAGTCGAGAACATCCGCAGGCTTCCGCCGTCGCCGGGATCGGCACTCAGACCTTGAGGTTGATCCCCGACACCTGCTGTTCGATCATCTTGGCGATCAGATCAGCGATGTGGGCCCCGGCCTCGACCGGCCCAGTGCCCTCGCGGTGGATGTTGGAGACACAGTTGCGCTCCGACTCGGGCATGCCGACCCGAGCCCGGTACGCCAGATAGGCCGACAGCGACTCCGGCGTAGCAAGCCCGGGACGCTCACCCAGCAGCACACAGGTGACCCTCGCGCCGAGGGTCTGCGAGATCGGCTCCATGGAGCGCACGCGGCCGTACTTCACGAAGAACGGCGTTCCCACGCTCAGCCCGTGCAGCTTCAGCCCCTGCTCGAGCGCGGGTAGCAGATCGCGGACGTTGGCCTCGACGGCCGTCGACGACAGCCCGTCGGAAACGTAGACCTGCACCTGCGGATCGGCGACGCAGCGCTTCTTGATCTCGGCGAGGGTCTCGTCGTCGAATTGTGCGCCCAGATCGGGCCGGGTCAGGTACTCGTCCTTCGAAGTGCACCTGGTCTGCACGCTGAACAGCCCCAGCTGTTCCAGCAGATCCGGATCCACATCGGTGAACACGGCATCTTGAGCCGAGGCGTTGTCCGCCCAGAAACGCAGCAGCGCACTGGTCGTATAGCGCGGACCGCTGCGTCCCAGCCCCAGCCGGGCCCAGGTGCGAGCCTTCACCTGCGCGAACCGCTCCGGGTTCGCGGGGTGCGCCACGTCATAGGTCATCCGGTAGTCGACCTGCCGGATATCGGGGATCTCATCGTCCTCGGTGGTGGCTACGGCAGCGCCGACCCCCAGTTCGCTGAGCACCCGGCGGACGATGAGTTCCATCTCCTGATCGTTCATCACGCTCACCTTTCACTCACAGCCCGGTTCAGAAGAAGATCGAGCCGTCACCGGCCCGCTCGGTCAGCACGCCACTGTCGTCGCACAGTCCCCGCGAGACCATCCAGCGGTGGAACTCGGGAGCCGCGGTACGTCCCAGCAGTTCGCGCAGCGTGGCATCGTCGTGGAAGCTGGTGTCCTGGTAGGCGAGCATGACATCGTCGGCCAGCGGGACACCCATGTAGTAGTTGGCGCCGGCCAACGCCAGCAGCATCGTCGCCTGCTGCTGATCGTCCATGGTGATCGACGTGTGGTTCGTCCAGCAGGGCGCCATACCCATCGGCAGGCCGAGGAACTTGCCCATGAAATGGTCCTCCAGATTCGCCCGGATCATTTCCTTGCCGTCGTAGATCGTCTCCGGCCCGATGAACCCCGAGACGTTGTTCACCATGAACGGCCGGAAGAAACGTCCGAAGCCGTAGGTGCGCGCTTCCAGGGTCTGCTCGTCAACACCACGGTCGCGTCCGATCGACACCTCGGAGCCCTGCCCGGTCTCGAAGTAGAGCAGGTTCGCTCCCTGGCACTGGCCGTACTGTTTCACCAGCTCATAGGCCTCCTCGAGCAGCTCCCGCGTGACCCCGAAGTCGTCGTTGGCACCCTGGGTGCCGGCGATCGACTGGAAGATCATCGACAGCGGCGCTCCCCGGCGCAACGCCTCCATCTGGGTGGTGATGTGAGAGAGCACCACGACCTGAGTCGGGATCTCGTTGCGGACCATGAAATGCCACACCGCATCGGCGATCCGTTTGGTGTTGGCCGGGTCGTCACCGACCGGATTGATACCCAGACAGGCATCGCCGCACCCGAAGGAGACCGCCTCGGCCAGTCCGAGCACGATTGTCTCCGGGTCATCGGTGGTCGAGTTGGTCTGAGCACGATACGAGATCGTGCCGGCCTGGCCGATCTCGGTATTGCAGTGGGTGACATAGCGAATCTTGGACGCGCCGTAGACCAGATCCATCGAAGTCATGATCTTGGCCACCGCGGATGCCACCTCGCCCACGAAATTGCGTCCGGAGCGCTTCAGCACGTCAGGGGTGGTCTTGTGATCGAGCACCCACTCGCGCAGCTCGCCGATCGTCATGGTCTTCATGGACTCGTAGCCGGGCTGGTTGAGGCCGTCCCAGTTCACCCGGGTGACCTCATCGTCCTCGTACGGCACGGTCGGATTCTCGGTCAGCTCGCCCACCGTCAGCTCCGACAAGACGACCTTGGCAGCCAGCCGTTCGGAGGCTGTCTCGGCAGCGATGCCGGTCAGCCGATCCCCCGCTTTGGGTTCGCTGGCTTTGGCCAGCACATCGGTGATGCTCGTGAAGCGAAAGCTGTGCCCATTCAGGCTGGTTGCTAACTTCATTGCTCCCTCCCCTCCCAGCGCCCGTCGTTGGACGCCGGACTGTGCTACCTTGGCCGGCCACGTCCGACCCAGGCAGTCAATCGTTGAAGACCAGAGTCTTCACCACCACCGGCACCGCCTGCCCGGCGCCCACCGGTGCACCGATGTCGATGTAATCGCCCAACCCGGTGTGGACGCCGTCGATGCAGACCACATCATCGCGGCGCCCACGTTGCACCGCGAGGGATTGGCCGAGCACCTTGGCGCGGTCGTTTTCCAGGACGACCACCAGCGGATTGGGCCCGTTCAAGATGGTGGCCGCGCCGTCGATGATCGCCTGCGCCGTCTCCTGAACCGAGGCGAACGAATTGATGTGCTGACCGCTGAAGCAGACCGCCACCGCACGACTGAGATCGTCGGGATTGAGCAGGGCGAGTTGCTCTTTGATCGCGGCCGCCAACCGGGCCGGGTCGGCTGCCTGTTCATCGGGAACCCGCAGGATCGGCACATTGCGGATCGGCAGCAGCTCCCGCGCGTACTCGATCGTCGACCCGCTGATCTCCATGGTGTGGACACCCGCGCCCACTACCGTCGCACCGATGGTTTCCGCGCCGTGATAGCGCTTCACCAGGCCGAATGCGCTCTCGTCAGCGATCGCGGCACCCAGCAGCGGCCCAATGTCGCCGAAGCGGAACGGGTTCGAGCTGCGATCGGCATCGATCAGATCGGCCACGCCACCGGAGAAGCTGATCGCCGCCGGGATGATCTCGGAACCGAGCGGTCGTCCCATGTTGGTGTACATGGTCGAGTGCATCTCATCTCGGGAGATCAGCCCGACGCCCATCGCCAGTTGCCTGGCCATCACCCTTGCCAGGGTCCGCAGGCGCTCCAGATCGGCGCGATCGCCCACCTCCAGCGGGATACCGGATGCCGCGGCGAGCCGGCGGATCTGATGCGAGATGTAGCTGATCTTGCCACTGTCGACCCGCACCAGGCGTCCGCCGATATCCAGGCAGGACGCCCCGAGCAGCCGGCCGAACCGGTAGGCCGCAATGTTGGTCGTCCCGCCACCGACGTCGAGATTGGCGATGACCTGGGGATTGTCCCGTGACCACGAATCGATGCCGACCCCGCGGGCCGCCAGCACCGCTTCGAGCAGCGGGCCGGCGGCGGCGACAACGAAGTCACCGGCGAGTTCACTGAGCGCCTGCAAGACCTGCTCGGCGTTGTCGGCGCGGGCGGTCTCACCGGTGATGATCGCAGCACCGGTATGCACGTCGGATGGTTTCACCCCGGCCGCGCGGTATTCGTCCTCGACGATCGTCCGCAGCGCGTCCACATCGATCAATTCGGGATTGATCAGTGGCGTGAGATAGATACGGCTGCGATAGATGACCGTCTTGTCGACGATCGAGATGCGCGGCACGACGAAGGCGCCGGCCACGTTCTCGATCGTCAGCCTGCTGAATACCAGTTCGGTGGTGGAGGTACCGACGTCGATACCGACACTGATGACGGTTTCACTCATGGCTCAGCCGAGTTCGAGCACGGTGCGCCCAGGCAGAGCGGAGGTCTGCATGTGCTCCATCACCTCGTTGATGTCTTGCAGCCTCGCGGTCTGTACCGTGGCAGCGATCTTCTCCTGCGCCGCCAGGTGCAGTGCGCGCCCGAGATCGTAGCGGGTGCCCACGATCGACCCGCGCAAGGTGATGGCGCGCATCACCATGTCGTAGATCGACAACGGGAAATCGCCCGGGGGCAAGCCGTTGAGCACCACGGTGCCACCAGGACGCATCATGCCGACCGCCTGCCCGAATGCCGGCGGGGAGACGGCGGTCACCAGGGCGCCGTGCGCACCACCGATCTGACGTTGCAGATAGCCGACCGGGTCGGTGTTGCGGACGTTGATGGTCATGGTCGCACCCAGCCGGGCCGCCAGGTTCAGCTTGGCGTCGTCGATGTCGACGGCGACCACCTGGAATCCCATCGCCCTGCCGTACTGGACGGCCAGATGTCCCAGACCACCGATGCCGGAGATGACCACCCAGTCACCCGGGTCGGCGTCGGCCATCATCAGGCCCTTGTAGACGGTCAGGCCCGCGCAGATCAGCGGCGCCGCGGCGATGTAGTCGAGCCCGTCGGGCAGTCTCGTCGCGAACCGTCCATAGGCCACCAGGTATTCGGCGAAGCCACCATCGACGTCGTAGCCGGAGCGCAACTGCTGGTTGCACAGTGTCTCCCAGCCCGACAGGCACTGCTCACAGGTTCCGCAGGCCCAGTGCAGCCACGGCACGCCGACCCGGTCGCCGATGCTGAGATAGTCCACCCCCGGGCCCAACTGGACGACCTCGCCGACCGCCTCGTGGCCGGGTACTCGCGGCAACGATGGCTTGTCGGGCCAATCACCTTCAACGGCATGCAGGTCGGTATGGCAGACTCCGCAGGCCCGGACCCGGACCAGGACCTGGCCGGGGCCGGGGGTGGGTACCGGCAGCTGGCGCAGCTCGAGCGGGTGACGGAACCGGGTGACCACAGCCGCATTCATCAAAGTTTCCATCATCATTCCAATCCGGCCTGAATAGCGGTGATGGCGACCGTGTTGACGATATCGGCGACCAGAGCACCTCGTGAGAGATCGTTGACAGGCTTGTTGAGTCCTTGCAGAACCGGCCCGATCGCCAAGGCTCCGGCGCTACGCTGCACCGCCTTGTAGGTGTTGTTGCCGGTCTGCAGATCGGGGAAGATCAGCACCGTTGCCTGACCCGCCACCGGCGAATCCGGCAGTTTGGTGCGGGCCACTGCGGCATCGACGGCGGCGTCGTATTGCAGCGGGCCGTCCACGATCAACCCGGGTGCCCGCTGCCGCACCAGCCGGGTCGCCTCGATCGTCTGCTCGACATCGGGGCCGGTGCCGGAGGTGCCGGTCGAATACGACAGCATCGCGACCTTGGGCTCGATACCGAACTGCTTGGCCGTGGCCGCCGAGCTGATCGCGATATCGGCGACCTGGTCGGGCGTCGGGTTGGGGTTGACCGCGCAATCGCCGAAAACCAGTACCCGGTCGGCCAGGCACATCAAGAAGACCGAGGAGACCACCGACACGCCCGGCTTGGTCTTGATGACCTCCAGCGCCGGACGAATTGTGTGCGCGGTCGTGTTGACCGAGCCGGAGACCATCCCGTCGGCCAGCCCCTCGAGGACCATCATGGTGCCGAAGTAGCTGACATCGGCGACCCGTTCCCGGGCCTGCTCGAGCGTCACGCCCTTCTTGGCACGCAGTTCGGCGTAGTGGGCGGCGAACTGCTCGCGCAGCTGGCTGGTCTGGGGATCGATCAACTGAATGCCGTCGATCGTCAGGCCCAGCTCGGCGGCCAACTGCCCGATCGCCGCCGGGTCGCCCAGCAGAGTCAGCCGACAGATCTTCTGCTCGGCCAGGCGGTGCGCCGCGCGCAGGATGCGTTCCTCGGTGCCCTCGGGCAAGACGATGTGCTTATTCACCCGCCGGGCCTGCTCGAGCAGCCGATGCTCGAACATGAGCGGGGTGACGATGTCCTCGCGCCCGATCGGATGAGCGTTGTCGAGCAACAGGGATGCGTCCACCTCGGAGGCGACGACTCGGCGGGCCTGGGCCAGCTGTACCGCGTTCAACCGCGCCGGCACCTTCTCGTAGTTCTTCACCGTCAGGTAGACCTGTTCGATGGTGTTGACCGAACGCAGCAGCGGTGTCTGCGGGGCCAGTTTGTTCCACAGCACGCGCACCTCGTCGGCCAGCGGCCACGGGCCGGCAGCAATCGCGGCGGCCGGCCGGGGGAATCGTCCGGATGCGCCGCCGATCAGCAGCCCGAGCCCGATCTCACTGCGATCGGCGGAGAAGACGACTGTGGCGTCGGCCTTGACCTCGGGCAGCAGGTTGGTCAGGCCCATGTCTGCGATGAGCAGCTTGCCGGCATGCAGGCCGGACAGGTCCTGGGCGCCCGCGATGACGGTGGCGCCGAGCGCATCCAGCGCGCCGGCCAGGCCGTTGGCCGCGCCGGTCACCTCGTCCACCACGAACGCGGGCACGACGATGTCCGACGATAAATCGTTAAAGCTCCGGCCCGGCACGGAGTTTGGGCAGGGATCCGGCTTGAGTTCAGGGATCGGATTCGCGCGCGCTCAAGCCATCCAGGGTGTAACGAGGAGTTGCTGAGCCATCCAGCAGAATCGTGCCGGAGCCACAAGGACTCCGGCACCGCCCGACGAGGTGGCGTTCGGGACTCTCTCAGCGAGCACGAGCCGCCGTTCTAAGACACTGGGTATCCCACCGGCACAGCACTGCCGGCGTCGTTAGCGAGTTTCGACTGTCTGCACCTGCTCGGGCCGCTCTGCCTCATCCGGCGCATCGAAGGTCTCGTCGACAACCCTGACGGTGTGCGACGAAATAGCTGCGGCATTCAGCACCGCTGACCACGACTTCACGTCTGGACGCTGACGCAACAGTTGGCGGCGTTCCCTTTCGGTCATGCCGCCCCAGACGCCCCATTCGATACGGTTGTCCAGCGCCTCTGCCAGACATTGCGCCCGTACCGGGCATCCCATGCATATCGTCTTCGCTCTTTTTTGGTCTTTGCCCTCGGGAAAGAGGGCATCATTCATTCCTCTGCATTTGGCCAGCAGTGGCCAGTCCTCGGGGTCAGGCACGGCCATCGGTGCACGCTCCCTTCAGTGGTGGGTGGTGCCATCCAACCTACACCGGACCGCTGACTGAGCGAAACCTTCACAGGTCGCGTGGACGCCCACACGGAGCGCACACAGATATCACAAAGTCGGCTCTCATCAGGCATCCAGCTTTCAACGAGCGCTCGAATCCGACTCCTGAACCAGCAGATGCATCACGTACCCTAGAGAGCGTGAGCGTAAAGACCGCGGGAAGCAAAGCCTATTCGCTGCTGATGTTCGGGGTGGTCAGCATCTTGGCTGGGGTGCTGGTCGCCGGCCTTGGCGTCCCCTTCGCGGCGTTGGCTGCCGGGGCGACCCGGGCGGGGGCCGCAACGCTGAAAGAGGTACCCGCGAACCTCGCGGTGCCCGATCAGTACGAAGCGTCCACCATGTACCTGTCGGACGGTTCGGTGCTGGCGACCTTCTTCGACGAGAACCGCCAGTACGTCACGCTCGACCAGATCTCCCCCGAGATGCAGACCGCTCAGATCGCCATTGAGGACCACCGGTTCTACGAGCATGGCGCAGTCGACCTTCAGTCCGTGGTACGCGCAGCGCTCGGCAATGCCGCCGGCGGCGGTATCAGTGGCGGCGGTTCGACGCTCACCCAGCAGTACGTGAAGCAGGTCCGCCTGCAGATGTGCAACGGCGACACTGCCTGCGTGGAAGACGCTCAAGCCCCCAGCATGAACCGCAAGATCTTGGAGATGCGCTACGCGATCGCACTGGAGAACACCCTCACCAAGGACGAGATCTTGGAGCGCTATCTCAACATCGCCTACTACGGCGATGGCGCCTATGGAGTGCAGGCCGCGGCCAGGCACTACTTCAACACCGACGCCTCGCAACTGACCGTTGCGCAGGCCGCGATGCTTGCCGGTCTGGTGCAGAACCCCAGCCAGACCGATCCGGTCAACAACCTGGATGGTGCGCTGGCGCGACGTCAGGCCGTGCTGGCTGCTCAGGTGCGCTACCAGGGCATGCCCCAGTCGGTGGCGGACGAGGCTGCCGCGGAGGGCTTCGATGCCTCACAGGTGCAGACGCTGGGCAATGGTTGCCAGGGCACCCGCTATCCGTTCATCTGCGACTATGCGTCGCGGGTCTTGCTGAGCGACGAGATGTCGGTCTTCGGCGATACCGTTGAGGCGCGACGCGACGTGCTCAACCGGGCCGGCCTGCAGATCACCCTCAGCATCGATCCGAGCCTGCAGGACACGGCCCAGAATGTCATCAACTCGGTCGTCGGCCCCGAGGACGCAGCGATCGCGGTCGCCGACACCGTGGAGAACGCCACCGGGCGAATCCTGGCGATGGCCCAGTCGCGGCCGGTGATGGGCGACGGAGCAGGTGAGACGGCCTGGAACTATTCGGTGAGCTACGACATGGGAGGCGCCGACGGCTATCTGTTCGGTTCAACGTTCAAGACCTGGACGGCTGCCGCAGCCATTCAACAGGGCCACTTCCCCGATTCCACGTACTACACCGTGCAGCGAACCCAGAATTGGAAGGGCCAGTGGTTCCGCGGTTGCGGGGACGAGAAGTTCCAGCTGACCGAGGACTACAGCACGACCAACGCGGTTGCCAACCAGAACCAGGGCAGCTTCAACATGGTGACCGGCATGATGTGGTCGGTCAACAACTACTGGGTGTCGTTGGAACGCGATGTCGGCGTCTGCCAAGCGGTTGACATGGCCAGGCGTGCCGGCGTCGAGATCTCCCAGCCCGTCGAGGGTGAGGCCTCACTGGACGACTTCGACTACGTTCCCTCGTTCACTCTCGGCGCCGCCAAGGTGACCCCGCTGTCGATGGCGGTCGGCTACGGCACCTTCGGCAATCGGGGCGTGCGATGCAACCCGATCATTCTCGACTCGGTCTACGACCGCAACGGCGCCGAGGTGCCGGTGCCCAGTGCCGACTGCCAGCAAACCATTGATCCGACCGTGGCCGATGGCGTCAACTACGTACTCAACCGGACGCATGTCTCGGGACTGTCGTCGTCCACCTACATCAACAACGGTATCGACCAAGCATCCAAGACCGGTACCTCGGACAACTCGGCATCAAGCTCCGCATTCGTCGGCTACACACCCGACATCTCGACTTCGGTCGTGGTGGCCGGCGACAACACGAGCGCTGCCTGGCAGAACACTCCCGAGCAATCCCGCAACGTCATGACGATTCCCCTGAGCGCACTCAATGGCCGCAGTCTCGGCTCGTACGCGAGTATTGGCGCGGGTGCGCTGTGGCGTCCGATCATGCAGGAGGCGATGGACGGCATGCCTCAATCGAAGTTCACCAAGTGGGTCGCGCCGGCGTCGACGTCTACTGCCTCGTCCCCGTCGACCAGCCGATGACCGCCACACGTCGACTGACGCTGGCCGCGGGCGGCCTGCTCGGGTTGGCAGGTGCGGTGACCGCGGCCGCCTGGGTGGAGGCGCGTGCTTTCGTGCTGCGACGAGTGACCGTGCCGGTGCTGCCGTTCGGGTCTCCTCAGATCCGGGTGCTGCACCTGTCGGACATTCATCTGATGCCCTATCAGAAGCGCAAGCTGCGCTTCGTGGCGAGTCTGGGGGCTCTGGATCCGGATCTGGTGATCAGCACCGGCGACAACGTCTCGCGCGCGGAAGCGATCGAGCCACTGCTTGAGGCATTGTCACCGCTCATGGCGCGCCCCGGTGCGTTCGTCTTCGGCTCCAACGATTTCGTCGAACCGACCTTCCGCAACCCGGCGAGCTACCTATTCGGTAATTCCACCGTCGCCAAGGATCGCAAGCTGCTGCCCACCTGGCAGTTGCAGGACGCTTTCACCGACGCCGGGTGGGTCTATCTCGACAACGCGGCGGCCCGGCTGTCGGTAGCTGGACGCACAGTGGACCTCCGCGGCACCGGCGACGCACACAACGCGCTGGACGACTACTCGGCGGTGTCCGGGCCGCTGGCGCCCGACGCAGATCTGACGCTGGGGGTCACGCACGCCCCGTATCAACGGGTGCTGGACGCCATGACTGCCGACGGGGTGCAGATGATCTTCGCCGGGCACACTCATGGCGGGCAGATCTGTCTGCCGGTCAACCGCGCGATCATCGACAACTGCGATCTGCCGGTCGAGCAGGCATCCGGGCTGAGCACCTGGACCACCGGTTCGCAGACTTCCTGGCTGCACGTTTCCGCGGGTATCGGAACCTCCCCCACCGCCCCGATCCGACTGTTCTGCCGCCCGGAGGCCACGCTGCTGCGGCTGGTGGCACGAGACTCGGATTCCTGACTGACAGGTGCAATTGGTGCCCAGATCAAAGGTGCGATAAGCTACCTCTCGGCTCATGAGCCATCGGGGTGTGGCGCAGCTTGGTAGCGCGCTTCGTTCGGGACGAAGAGGTCGCAGGTTCAAATCCTGTCACCCCGACCGCAGGCCGAGGGCAGTCGAGTTTACTCGAATTGCCGAGGCCAAGGAGGGGTTGAGCGCGTCAGCGCGAGCACCCCGACCGCAGGCCGAGGGCAGTCGAGTTTACTCGAATTGCCGAGGCCAAGGAGGGGTTGAGCGCGTCAGCGCGAGCACCCCGACTCTGCACCTTAGGCTCCGCAGACTCGTGCGGGCTTCCGCGCACAACTCGACAGGGTCTGCCGTCCGATCGTGATCGACGAACGAACCACCCGTCGCCGTCGACCATGGTGACAATGCGACCGCCCGGACCCCGGGTTGAAATCCTGGCGGAGCAAGTACCACTCCCAGTGGTAAGATCGAGTCAAGCGCATCAACTTCCGGGGTCAGGAATGGCGATTCAGAGCTTCCTCGCGACGCGGCAGGTGTTCACTGCCGCCGAGTTCTCTCGTGCTTTCCCGAACAGCCAGACCGACCGGAACCTGCTGTCCCGTGCGGTGCGGAACGGACGAGTTGAGCGAGTGCGACGCGGTGTCTACGTCTCCAAAGCCGGCCCCTTCAGTCAGGTGACACCGGACCCGGTCGACATCGCGGTGGCTGTAGCGCAGGACGCCGTGTTCGCCTACACGTCCGCCCTCCAGCTCCACGGCACGCTGCACAACCTAGTCAACCGGACGCAGTTCTTCACCACCCGTCGGCTGCCCTCGTTCACGTACGACCGCCAGGACTACCTGCCTCATCAGATCGGTAAGCGGAAGCCCGAAAGCCAATCGCTGCTGACCGCATCGGGCGGCGCCTACCGCGTGACCACCCGCGAGCAGACCCTCGTCGACTGCCTCACCCGGCCCCAGCTCGCCGGCGGCCCGGAGAACGTACTCCGCTCTCTCGCCGGGTTCACATACGTGGACGCGCACAAGGTGGCCGACCTCGCCCAACGGGAGAGCCTGAGCGCACGATCGCGGATCGGCTGGGTGCTCCAGGCGCGACGCGAGGCCTGGAGCGTTCCCGAGGAGACCCTGTCGGCGCTGCGTGGCAGTCTGGGCGCCGGACCGTCGTACTTCTGGTCTTCGACCCAGCCCAAGGACGGCCACTGGGTGAACGACTGGAAGCTCTACCTGCCGGCACCCGAGGAGGAGATGGCCGCATGGTTGAACGGGTAAACCTGAACTTCTCGGGGTTCCGGCCCGACATCATCGAGAAGGTCATCCGTCTCCTGCTCATCCTCGAGCGGATCGGAAACCACGCGTTCCTCGGTTCGAGGATGAGTCTGCACGGCGGCACAGCCCTGAACCTGTTCGTCCTCGCTATGCCCCGGCTATCAGTCGACATCGACCTGAGCTACGTCGGCAACACCGATCGCGAACAGATGCTCGCCGAACGGCCAGCGATCGAACATGCGATCGCGGACATAGCCCGGGAGCTGGGCTTCACGGTTACCATAAGCCCTGCGGAGCACTCCGGACGCACGTTCCGCCTGCAATACAAAGGAACCGCGGGGCTCGACTCGGTCAAGATCGACACCAACTTCCTGAACCGCTCACCGCTGCTACCGCTGCAACGCAAGACCGTCGTGCTCGACAGCGGCGCAGAGGTGACGTTCCCGCTCAACAGCGACATCGAACTGATCGCCGGCAAGCTCAAAGCACTCGTCGAACGCGTCGCCGTCCGCGACCTGTACGACACCAGCCGCATCGCCGCCATCTACCCGGACCTCGTCGCTGGTGGGGACGAACGGCTGTTTCGGCGAATCGTGCTCTACTACCTCGCGAAGTCCGAACCGTTCCCTCGGCTGCTCGAGGTCGGTGACCGGTTCTCCGGGCGCCACAAGGACGTCGCCGACACGCTCTACCCCATGCTGCTCGCCGGCGAGGAGCCGCACCTGGAAGCGATGATCGACACCGCCCAGGCCTTCCTCGCCCGCGTGTCCAGGCCGGTCGACACTGAAGAAGCCGACTACCTTGAGCGCTTCAGCGTCGCGGACTTCGCCCCTGAACTGCTGTTCGCCGACTACCCGGACACGCTTGCCGCCGCCCACGCTGATCCAACCGTCGCCTGGAAGCTCCAGAACCTCGCCAGAACCCTGGACATGTGAGCAGACTGGCCGGCCATCGTGCTATCGGTCGGCACCGCGGAGGACGCGGCCCGCTGCCGGAGCCGATGCTTACGATCCTCCAGCGTGGATACATCGCCGAGACTTGGAACACCGCCGTACCGCCCTACTGGACTCGGGAGTTTCAGTGTTCGATCGAATTGCCGAGGTCGAGAAGGTGCAGACCGTGCGCCACTAGCGGGTCTTTCATCGCCCTCCCTAGTGAGCGACTAATCTCCTGGCATGGACATCAACGTGGAGCGCAGCGCTCGCGCCGCTGCCATGTCCTGGCTTGATACCAAGAAAGTCGACGGTGCGGTGTCCTTCTCGCGTGATGATCGCTTTCAGTACCAGGGGCAGAGCATAAGGTTCATGAGTCCTCAGGCGGGCATATGGAAACCCGCGGAGTGGACTGGGGCGTTGTCCATTTCAACCGCATTCACCCGTCCCACGAGCGCCCGACCCTACGACGACGCAGAGATCGGGGCAGATGGTTTCGGTCGCTATAAATGGCGGGGAACAGACCCCAATCACCCGGACAATCGTGCTCTGCGTCTGGCGATGGAGTATCACCTACCACTGATCTGGTTCATCGGCTTCACTCAAGGACGATATGCCCCGGTCTACCCCATCTATCTGGTCGGGGAAGAACCCACCCTGCACCAATTTATCGTGGCCGCCGACGCCATCCACCAGTTCGCCGCTGTCGATCTCGAGTTCCCGAACGCCGAAATCGAGCTCGCATATGCGGCGCGAGAGACGAAGCAACGCCTGCACCAGGCGCCGTTTCGTGCGGCAGTGCTGGACGCCTACACCTGCAAGTGCGCCGTCTGCCGGTTCGGCCATGCCTCCTTACTGGATGCTGCTCACATCATCACTGATGCCGACGGCGGCTCGCCGAACGTCAGAAACGGTCTGTCTCTGTGCAAGATGCACCACGCCGCCTACGACGTCGATATCATCGGGATCACCCCGGATCTGATCGTCGAAGTGAACCACGAAATCCTGAACGAGATCGATGGCCCGATGCTGCGCCATGGCATCCAGGAGTTCCATCGCAAGCCGTTGGTTGTCCTTCCACACAGGAGATCGCAGCAGCCCGACCGCGAAGCACTCGACTTGAGGTACCAGCACTTCTTGGCACGAGCCTGATAGACCGTAGCCGAGCCGACCGAAGGAATCCTGGGCAGATCCTGCAAGCCCCGCTCCGGCTCCATCTCGATCCTCCGAAGGCCGAAAAAATAGGACACTCACAGGGCTACCAAAGGCTTGACTAGGACCTGACTTCCACAGGTGCGCGTGTGTCGTCAATGTTCTTGCTTGTCAGGGGCTTGCGGTGGGTGGTTTTGGGGCACTAACGGGCGGTTAGAATCGGGCTTGTGAGCCCGTATCTGCGGAAAGTGAAGACCCGGTCGGGTGCGACCGCGGTGCAGATCGTGGAAAAGAGGCATGGCCAGCGAGTGATCGTGGAGCATCTGGGGTCGGCCCATACCGACGCCGAGCTCGCGGCGTTGATGCGGGCCGGCCACGACAAACTCCACGCCGGCCAGCCCGCCTTCGAATTGGGTATCGATCCCCACGGCGTGCCGGTGGGTGCGGTCGCGGTAGTCGCCGGGACACGATCGAAACTCCTGATGGATGCGATCCGGGCCTCCTGGGGCCGGCTCGGGTTCACCGTGATCGATGACGAGGCGTTCTTCCAGCTGGTCGCAGCCCGGCTCGTCGAGCCGACCTCGAAACGCGACAGCATCCGGGTGATCAACCAACTCGGCATGCACGCGTTCCACGAGAACACCTACTACGCCGCGCTGCGTCGTTGCATGGCTGGTGACTACCGCGAACAGATCGCGAAGGCCTGCTTCACCCACGTGTGGACCGACGCTGGCGGGGACATCTCCTTGCTGCTCTACGACGTCACCACGCTGTATTTCGAGGCCGAGAACGAAGACGATCTTCGCAAAGTCGGCTTCAGTAAAGAGCGTCGTGTCGATCCGCAGATCGTGGTCGGGCTGCTCGTTGACCGGAGCGGGTTCCCGTTAGAGATCGCCTGCTATGAGGGTAACAAGGCCGAGACTGCCACGATCATCCCGATCGTCAAAGCGTTCCAGGACCGTCACCAGATCACTGACATGGTCGTGGTCGCCGACGCCGGCATGTTGTCCGCGACCAACCTGCAAGCCCTCGACGATGCCGGGCTCCGGTTCATCGTCGGGTCCCGGGTCACGAAAGCACCCCACGATCTGGCCAAGCATTTCTGCTGGCACGGTGACCACTTCACCGACGCCCAGATCATCGACACGATCACGATGCGCCGCACCAAACCCGACCCGGCCAGGCTCGACACCTGCGACGAGCCGGTGTGGAACCCCCAAGCCCATCCGCTAGCGTGGCGGGCGGTGTGGCAATACTCCCGCAAACGGGCCGTCCGGGATCAACACACCCTGACCGCGCAGCAGAACCGGGCCCAAGCGATCATCGATGGCCTCCACCCGCCCCGCAAGGCCAGATTCTTGAAGACCAGCGGGGCCACGCTCACCCTTGATCACACCAGCCTGGACCGGGCACGCCGACTCACCGGCCTGAAAGGCTACGTCACCAACATCACCGTCGACACCATGCCCGCCGACCAGGTGATCTCGGCCTACCACGAACTGTGGCACGTGGAGCAATCCTTCCGGATGTCCAAAACCGACCTCGCTGCCAGACCGATCTTCCACCACACCCGCGACGCGATCGAAGCCCACCTGACCATCGTGTTCACCGCGCTCGCGATCGCCCGCGACCTACAGGCCCGCACCGGCTGGAGCATCAAACGCATCATCCAAACCCTCCAACCGCTACGCCACGTCACCATCACCATCAACGGTCACCCGATCGAAGCCCAACCCGCCATCCCCGACAACACCCGAGAAATCCTCAACGATCTCGGAATTTCGGGGCACTAAACCTGTGGAAGTCAGGACTCACAGGGCTACCAAAGGCTTGACTAGGAGGGTATGGTTACTCGCTGGGTCCAGAAATGGACCTGAGACCGACCAGCAATGGCGGCCCCTACTACCAGCATCGACGCCGGCTCCCTACCGGCGCCGGACGTGTCGGCCGTCATTGAAAGAGGTCCTATGACCACCCTCGGTGCCACTGTTGCTGCCCCGATCCACCCCGGGGAAATCCTCATGGAAGAGCTGTTGATTCCGCTGGGCATCTCGCAGCGACGACTCTCGGTTGCTACCGGCCTGTCGCTGCAGGAGATCAGCGAACTCGTCCACTGCAAGTGCCGCATTACCTCCGATCTCGCGCATCGCCTCGCCGCCTACTTCGGCACTTCCGATCAGTTCTGGTTCGATCTGCAGGACAGCTACGACCTGGAGTCCGCCGAAGCCGCGTGCCTGTGCTGACCAGCCCGGGATAGTCTCCCGGGTCCCGACCGATTCACTATTGTTTGCAGCATGTTGATCAGCGCCTACTCAACGCGGCTCGAGTTCGTGCCACACGACTTCACCCCAGTGGACGAGCATTTCCGCTGGCATGAGTCGGGCGAACAGGATGCCGGCTTTGCTGCGTCGTTGAGCGAGCTCGAGGACTATGTCTCACGCGCCGGTGTTGGGCAGCCGGCAGAGACCGTCCGCCTGCTGATCGGCCATGTTCGAGACACGCAGCGCTCCTACAGCTTCACCCTCGACGGCGCCGACCCAGCCCAGCTCGCCCGGCTGACCGCGTGGGCCACTGAGGCCAACGCCATCCTGGTCGCCGAGGGCGCCCTGCTCGACCCCGCCGGACGTCCGCTGCTCGCCGGGGCCCACGGTGCCCCCACCGGCAAGGTGCCACTGACCCCCGAATCGACAGAGCGCGCCCAAACCATCCGCAGCTGGCTGGCCTCGGCCCACGGGCTACAGATCCCCGGCGATCTTCCTCCGGTGCGCAGCGCGGCCGAGACCCGGACCCGAGACGTCAGCGATGTCGGGCTGCGCATCATCGGTCTGGTCATGACCAGCGATTTCGCCTCCTCGGTCATCGCCGGCAGTCCCCTCAACCAGCGCGCCATGCAGGCCGTCTTCCCGCACGCGATGGCCGCGCTGCCACCCACCGAGCGCGAGCTCTTCAACCGCCGCGAGACCGGCGCCGCCCGCAAGCTGCAACGTCGCATCGAGGCGGCAAACGAACTGCTCTGGGCGGCCGGACGCACTACCCTCGGCTGGCCAACCACCGACTGCCATCCCACCCAGGTGAAGGACCTCGTGCTGCGCCGCGGCGAGCAGGGGTTTCTGGACGGCCTGCGGCTGCGCGGAACCAACGAACTACTGGACGAATACGAGTGCCTTTCCTCGCTGATGTGGGCGCTGAACAACCAGGAGGCGCTGCGTCCGCGCGTCTACTCGGACGCGGATCCACGCATCGTCGCGCAGCGACTCATCGCCCTGGAATGGCTGCTCAAACCCCAACTCGCCTGGGACGACGCGCAAGGCTGACGCCTCCGACCGGCACGGATCAGCCGACCTGAGGTAGATGAAGCTTGCGAAGCACGGGATTCAGCAGATCGAAGAACTCCTGCACCCGCAACAAACGGGTCGCCAGCAGCAGCACCACGAGGAAGCTCAACCCACCGATGACGCCGCCGCCGAGCTGCCACACCCAGATCGTCCCGGCACTCATCTCGGCCTCAGGAATGGGCATCAACGCCAGGATTCCGCGGTAGGCACCCCAGGCCGCGAGACCCGCCAACCCCGACGCGGCGCCCAGCCGCAGATACATCCCCAGGATCGACCCCAGGCCCATATCTCCGATCTGACGGCGGGTATAGAGGACGAAAACCAAGGCCAGTGTGGTGTTGCCCACGAACATGCCCAGGCAGATCACCAACAGCCCGTACTCCAGCGGCACCAGGTAGGCCAGCAGCGCGAAACCCACCTGGAGGAAGGTGAGCAGGCACTGCATCCACAGATTGGTCTTGCCCTGTTCGGTTGCGAAACAATACTGCTGCTGCAAGGTGACGATGGTGTAGCCCAGCATGCTCGCGCTCATCACCATCAGGGGTAGCGCCGTCGCACGAGCCTGGTCGGCGTCCAGGCTGAAGTAGACCACCCGGACCGCCGGAACAGCCAGCGCGATGAACAGCGCTGAAGCCGGGATGATGCCCAGCGCCGGAAAGGTCAGTCCGCGGCGCACCAGTTCGCGCATATCCGACAGCCCGATCTGGGGGTCATCGCGTCGCTGCCAGGCCCTGGCCAGCTGCGGGAAGAGCGCCGTCAGCAGCGAGACCGCGATCAGCGAATAGGGCATTTGGAAGAGATTCAGGGCGTTCTGGTAATGCATGTAGCTGCCCACTTCGATTCCGCGCGCGTGGGCGGTATCGGCGAGATAGGTGGCCACTTTCATGATGAGCAGGCCACCGCCCTGAGCGATGACCAGCGCCAGGAAGGTGAGACCGGCGAAGCGTCCGAGCTGGCCGAAACCGTGCCCACGCAATCCCCAACGCGGTCGCCAGCGGAAGCCGGACCGGTACAGCGGCGGGATCAGGATCGCCGCCTGCACGGCGATGCCCAGGGTCGCGCTGCCCGCCAGCACCCAGATCATCTCCGGCGTCCAGGCGGACGCATCGTCCTGGCGGCCCCACATACTCAAGAAGACGATCAGCCCCGCGATCGCGACCACATTGTTGGCGACCGGAGCCCAGCCGTAGGCTCCGAATCTGCCGCGCGCGTTGAGAATATTGCCGAGCACCGCGAAGATGCCGTAGAACAACACCTGCGGCATGCAGATGAAGGCGAAAGCGATCGCCAGCTGCAATCCACTGCCGCTCAGCGAGGTGAAGGCCCGCATCAGCAACCCGGCGCCGGCGGTACACACCAGCGCGACCGCGGCGATCAGGACGAATGTCGCGGTCACCAGACGGTCGACGAAGTCCTGGCCGCCGTCGGGGCGCTTCATCGCCTTGGTGATCTGGGGAATGAGGATGGCGTTCAAGATGCCCGCCGACAGCAGCACCAGGATGAAGTTCGGCAAGGTATTGGCGGCCTTGAAGGCGCTGCCCGCGACCAGGGTGCCGAGCACCGCAGTCTGCAAGGATGCATTCACCATGCCCAGTACCCGGCTGACCAGGGTTCCCGACGCCATCAGCAGTGAGTTGCGTCCCAGGTTCTTACGGTCGGCCTCGTCGATGGCATCGACCAGCGACTCCGCCGAATCGTCCGGAGCCCTGGTCGCAGGGACGGCCCGGTCGAGGCGGTCCGGGCCCGGCTCCTCGGCTTGCTGCTTGCGGGCCGCCGGAGCTGATGGGTCGAACTCGCTGTCCCAGACGATCCGCGGGATGATGCGGGTCTCGATGAAGGCTTCAGGATCGTCGAAACGCTGGAAGGACAGCTGTTCGGGCTCGTAAGCGTCTGCCGCCCGTTTGGGAGCGGCAGATGAACCGGGGTCAGGAGACTGGGCCCGGCGAGCGGGCTCCTCCCGGGGCTCGCCGGCTTGCG
Organism: Brooklawnia propionicigenes; assembly: GCF_030297015.1. Lineage (NCBI taxonomy): Bacteria > Bacillati > Actinomycetota > Actinomycetes > Propionibacteriales > Propionibacteriaceae > Brooklawnia > Brooklawnia propionicigenes. The sequence continues at coordinate 1,021,645 of NZ_AP028056.1, forward strand.
TCAACGGCCAGTTCCTGCGTACACGACGGCTTCTTCGTCGCTGTCCAGGCCGAACGCGGTGTGGGCGGCCTGAACCGCGGCGTCCACATCGGCGACATCGACCACGACCGAGATACGGATCTCGGAGGTGGAGATCATCGAGATGTTGATGCCGGCCTTGGCCAGCGCGTTGAAGAAGTTCGCGGTGACACCAGGATGGGTACGCATCCCCACGCCCACGACCGAGACCTTGCCGATCTTGTCGTCATAGCGAACCTCGGAGAAGCCGATACGGTCCTTGGCGGCGTTCAGCGACTCGACCGCCTTCGCGCCATCGCTCATCGGCAGAGTGAAGGTGATATCGGTGGCGCCGGTGGCGACCGCCGATACGTTCTGCACGATCATGTCGACGTTGATGTCCTGGTCGGCGATGATGTCGAAAATGGACGCGGCCACGCCCGGCTTGTCAGGAACCCCCACCACCGTGATCTTCGCCTCGCTGCGGTCGTGGGCGATTCCGCTGATGATGGCTTCTTCCATGGCGTTGCCTTCCTCGAGACTGATCCGGCCGGTGACCAGTGTGCCGGGATTGTTGCTGAATGAGCTGCGCACATGCACGGTGACTCCCTCGCGGCGCGCGTACTCGACGCAGCGCAGGTGCAGGATCTTCGCGCCACACGCCGCGAGTTCCAGCATCTCGTCGTAGCTGATCTGAGAGAGCTTACGGGCTCCGTGGACGATGCGCGGATCGGCGGTGAAGACGCCGTCCACATCGGAGTAGATCTCGCAGATCTCGGCGCCCAGGGCCGCGGCGAGCGCCACCGCGGTGGTGTCGGAGGCTCCGCGTCCCAAAGTCGTGACGTCCTTGGTGGCCTGCGCGACGCCTTGGAAGCCAGCCACGATGACAATGTAGCCGTCCTGCAGTGAATGCTCGATGCGTCCGGGAGTGATGTCGATGATGCGGGCGTTGCCGTGCTGGGCAGTGGTGATGACACCGGCCTGGCTGCCGGTGTAGCTCAGCGCCTCGGCGCCCAGATCGTTGAGGGCCATCGCCAGCAGGGCCGCCGACTGACGCTCACCGGTGGTGAGCAGCATGTCGAGTTCACGGGCCTGCGGCTCGGAGCTGACCTCGAGAGCAAGATCCATCAGGTCATCGGTGGTGTCACCCATCGCCGAGATGACGACGACGACCTGGTTGCCGGCTTGCTTGGCTTCCAGCACCCGGCGGGCAACGCGCTTGATCGACTCCGCGTCGGCAACCGAGGATCCGCCGAACTTCTGGACGATCCGGCGGTGCTCACTCTGGCTCATCTATGCCTCCCTGACACCCATAAAAGCAGTAGGCGCCGGTCCAACTTTAGCCGCTCAGCGTAGGCTGAATCCGTCGGCGCACGGCGAACACGGGTGGAGCGGATGGACTGGGCGCTTCTCGGCACGGAAACACTGCGAGTGCTCGCGGCTGCCCTGCTGTGCGGGCTGATCGGCCTGGAGCGGCAGTTCCGTCACAAGAACGCCGGCGTACGCACTCACTCCCTGGTCGGCATGGGCGCGTGCCTGTTCACCATCGTCGGGATGGACCCGAGGGTGATCTCGGTGGCACCGAGTGCAGTGGACACCACCCGAATCGCCGCCCAGGTGGTGAGCGGCATCGGGTTCTTGGGCGCCGGTGTCATCTTCGTCAACAGGGACGCGGTGCGCGGCATGACCACCGCCGCCGGCATCTGGCTGTCGGCCGCCGTCGGGATGGCCTGCGGCGCCGGATTGGCGCTGCTGGGTGCAGCCACGGCCGTGCTCTACCTGGCGATCGTGCTCGGCGTCGGCCCGCTGCTGCACAAGTTGCCGACCGGGGATCGTCGAATGCTGGTGCGGCTCATCTACGTGGACAAATCGGGCACCCTGCGCCAGGTGCTCACCGCCGCCACCGAGATGGGATTCCTATCGTCGGTCATCTCCACCCGGCAGCGCCGAGGATCGGATCCGCCTACGGTCGAAGTGGTCATCCGTTTCACCGGTGACCCGCCGCTGCGCGATCTGGTGGCGGAACTGTCCGAGATCCAGGGCGTGCAATCCGCGGTCGTCTTCGAGGACTCGCACAACGACGAAATCTGACACCGACCTCGCCCTCGTCCGACGGGACGCCTGCCAGCGGGGCCGGCACCTTGGGAGCCTCTACTTCATGAGGCACTCTGGAAGATAGACAAGGAAGGGAGAAACTCATGGCGACAACACTCGAAGGCAAGAAGGTTCTCATCCTCTCCACGAACTATGGCACCGAGACCTCCGAACTCTTGAACCCATTGGAGTATCTGAGGGAGCACGGCGCTCAGGTGACGGTGGCTGCTCCACAGATCTCACCCATTCAGACCCTTGAAGGCGACAAGGAACCCGGGGCGACACTCGGCCCGGATATCACGCTGGCAGATGCGAACCCTGCCGACTATGAGGCCGTCGTGGTGCCCGGTGGCACCCTCAACGCCGATGCCCTGCGGGTCGACGCGGACGCTCAACGCATCGTGCAGGGCTTTGCCAACAACGGCAAGGTCGTGGCTTCGATCTGCCACGGACCGTGGCTGCTGATCAATGCCGGAATTGCCGGCGGGAAGACGCTCACGTCCTATCCGACGATCAGCACCGATCTGGTCAATGCCGGGGCGACCTGGGTGAACCAGGAAGTCAAGCTGTGCCGTGCCAACGGCTACCGGCTGATCACCTCCCGCAGCCCACAGGATCTGGCCGCGTTCGACCGGGCAATCGCCGACGAGTTGACCCACGCCGACGCCTGAGATGCTCAACGGCCATCTCGGCTCGGCCGCAAACCTCGGATACGTGTCCGGCTTCGTGGCTGGGTAGCCTTGACGTTATGAGCCAGATGCCCATCGATGATGCCGAACGCGACCGCGTGATCGCCGCGTTGCAGCGTAGCCACGCGTCCGGCTATCTCAACGACGCGGGGCTCAAGCAACGCGTCGAGGTTGCACTGGCGACCGACGACCCCTACCGGCTGAACAGTCTGTTGGCCGATCTGCCCGGAACGAACGCCTATCTGTGGTCGCCATCGGCTCACCAGCAGGTGGCACCGTTTGCTCCACAGGCCCAGCGGCAGCCCCTGAAGCAGTGGCAGGAGTTCCTGCGCACCTATTGGGGCGTGCTGGTGGGGGTGGCGCTGCTTCTGCTCATCATGATGGGCAACGGCCACTTCTCCTTATGGTGGATGTTCATCATGGTGGCAATCTTCTTCCCGCGCGGTATGCGCAGCAAGATGCACCGTCAATCCCCGCCTGCTCCGCCGTTTCAGCCCAATCCCCCGACGCGTCCTGCTCAGCCCTCTCAGCCCCAGGATCAGTTCGACGCCGATGACGATGACAACGGAAGCGACCGCTGGAATCAGCCGCCAACCGCCCCGCGCAGCTGATGCATCGGCTGCCGGAGCCGGCTGTGCTTCAATCGGATAACGCCTGTATCTTTGTGCTCGATCCGCTCTCAACTGGGTGAGACGCTGGACACACCAAAATCACCAGCAGGTAGCGTAAGTCCCTGCAGCGCCGCGTAGCGGTGCGCAGTGACGTGGAAGGAACCATCGTGAAGAACACTTGGCGCACGTTCGCGGCGCTAGCCTCGGTCGGCACGCTTCTCTTGGCCGGCTGTGGCTCGGACTCGGGCTCGTCGAGCACCGCCAGCGCCGGCGGCTCGGACACCGAGTACAAGATCGGCATCACCCAGTTCGTCTCGCACGCCTCATTGGACGCGGCTCGCGAGGGCTTCAAGGATGGCCTGGCCGACGCCGGCCTGAAGGTCAGCTACGACGAGCAGAACGCGCAGGCCGATCAAGCCACCGCGTCGTCGATTGCGAGCAAGTTCGCCAGCGCCGACCTCGACCTGGTGCTGGCCATCGCCACCCCCACCGCACAAGCCACCGCTCAGGTCATCAGTGATGTGCCGATCGTGTTCACCGCAGTCACCGATCCGGTCGCCGCTGACCTGGTGGCCTCCAATGAGGCCCCGGGCGCCAATGTGACCGGCACCACCGACATGAATCCGGTCGCCGAACAGATCGATCTGGTCAAGCAGGTGGCACCGGACGCCAAGACGGTCGGCATCATCTACTCGTCCGGCGAGATCAACTCGGCCGTCCAGGTTGACCTGGCACGCCAGGCCGCGGCGGCGCAGGGTCTGGAGGTCGTCGAGAAGACGATCACCACCACCGGTGAGGTGCTGCAGGCCGCCCAGTCGCTCGACGTCGACGCCATCTACGTGCCCACCGACAACAACGTGGTCGCAGGTCTCGACTCGGTGCTGCAGGTCGCCGAGGAACGCAAGATCCCGGTGATCGCCGGTGAGACCGAGTCGGTCTCCAAGGGAGCCCTGATCACCTACGGACTCGACTACTACGAGCTGGGCAAGCAGACCGCCGACATGGCCGTCAAGGTCCTGACCGAGGGCGCCGATCCCGCGACCATGCCGGTCGAGTCCCAGAAGACCCCGAAGCTGGTTATCAACACCACCGCAGCAGAGCGCATGGGCGTCACCATTCCGCAGTCGCTGCTCGACAAGGCTGACGAAACGGTTAAGTAGCACATGATCACAGCGATCGACCTCGGTCTGATTTTCGGGTTGATGGCGCTCGGGGTCTACCTGACCTTCCGCGTTCTCGACTTCGCCGATCTGACCATCGACGGCAGTTTCACGAGCGGCGCCGCCACGGCTGCCACCCTGATTGTTGCGGGGTGGCAGCCGTTGACGGCGACCCTGGCGGGAACTGCCGTCGGGTTGGTCGCCGGACTGGTTACCGGTCTGCTCAACACCTGGGGCAAGATCCACCCGCTGCTGGCGGGCATCTTGACCCAGATCGCGTTGTACTCGATCAACCTGCGGATCATGGGCAAAGCGAATGTGCCCCTGCTGCGCACCACCACCTTGTTCACCCCGCTGCGCGACAAGGGGCTGCTGGGCACCTGGGTGTCGGTCGGGATTCTGGCCGTGCTGCTGGCCGTCTTCGTGGTCGCGCTCGTCTGGTTCCTGTCGACCGATGTCGGTCTGGCATTGCGGGCCACCGGCGACAATGAGGGCATGGCACGTGCGCAGGGCGTCAACACCGATGCGATGACGCTGCTCGGGCTGTCGCTGAGCAACGGGCTGGTGGCCCTGTCCGGTGCGCTGTTCGCGCAGTATCAGGGCTATGCCGATATCGGTATGGGCATCGGGTTGATCGTCGCCGGTCTGGCTTCGGTCATCATCGGTACCGCGATCATCAATAACGGACACATCTGGATCACCGCACTCGCGGTCGTCTGCGGTTCGATCATCTACCGCCTGATCATCCAGGCGGCGCTGACGATTCCGTGGTTCGATCCCAACGACATGAAGCTGCTGAGCGCCCTGATCGTGATCACCGCGCTGCTGCTGCCCCGCTGGGATGTCTTCAACCGGCTCAGAGCTCGCAGCCGCGACAAGGAGTCCGCCGCCGAGGCCTGGGGTGATCCCGACCGCGATCCGGATCTGGAAGAACTCGACTCGGGTGATGTCCGGGCGCCTCGTCCGGGGATTGTGAAGAAGGTGAAGCGCGCCGATGCTTGAGGTTCGCCATGTCACGAAGGCTTTCTTCCCGCGCACCGTCAACGAGAAGATCGCGCTGCGCGACATCTCACTGACCCTGAAGTCCGGGGATTTCGCGACCATCATCGGATCGAACGGCGCCGGCAAATCGACGCTGCTGAATGTGGTGGCGGGGCGCTACCGCCCCGATCTGGGCAGCGTCTGGATCGATGGTGAAGATGTCACCCGGCTGCCCGACTATCGGGTGGCCCGCCAAGTGGGCCGGGTCTTCCAGGACCCGATGGCCGGCACCAGCCCGCACCTGACGATCGAGGAGAATCTGGCGATCGCCTGGGCCCGCACTCGTGGACGCGCGCTCAAACTGGGTGTCACCAACGCCCGCCGTGAACAGTTCCGCGAAGAACTGAAGACCCTCGAGCTGGGTCTGGAGAACCGGCTGACCGCGCGCGTCGGATTGCTCTCGGGAGGCCAGCGGCAGGCGCTGTCGCTGGTCATGGCGGCGTTCACCCAGCCACGCATCCTGCTGTTGGACGAACACACCGCGGCCCTCGACCCCCAGCGGGCGGCCTTGATCACCCGGCTGACCGATCAGATGGTGGAGCGCCACAAGCTGACCGCGATGATGGTCACTCACAACATGGAGCAGGCGCTGCAGCTGGGCAACCGCCTGATCATGATGCACGAGGGCGAGATCATTCTCGAGTTGCGCGACGAGGCCAAGCAGAAGGCCACCGTGGCCGACCTGATGTCGGAGTTCGACAAGCTCAAGGGTGTCCAGTTGAGCGATCGCACGCTGCTGGCCTGATCGGCGGGGCGCGAGACCCTCTACGATTGCCCCCATGGCCGACGAAGAATTCTTCCGCAACCTGCCCAAGGTCACATTGCACGATCATCTGGACGGTGGACTGCGTCCGCAAACGATGATCGAGATCGCCGACGACATCGGCTATCGGCTGCCCGCCGGGTCGGCCGATGACCTGGCGGACTGGTTCTTCGAGACCGCGAATTCGGGCTCGCTGGCCCAATACCTGACCACTTTCGATCACACCACCGCCTGCATGCAGCGGGCCGGTGACCTACGCCGGGTCGCCCGCGAGTGGGTGGACGATCAGGTCGCCGACGGGGTTGTCGCCGGTGAGGCGCGCTGGGCGCCCGAGCAGCATCTGCGCGCCGGGCTTGGCTTGGACGAGGCAGTCGAGGCCGTCGCCGAGGGCCTGCGCGAGGGCATGGATGCGGCCGCAGCGGCCGGCAAACCGTTCATCGCCAGGCAGCTGCTGTGCGCCATGCGGCACGCTGACCGCAGCCTGGAAATCGCTGAGTTGGCGCTGCGCCACCGCGATACGGATCTGGTAGCCGGATTCGATATCGCCGGCGGCGAGCAGGGGAACCCGCCCACCAACCATCTGGCGGCCTTCCACCTGCTGCGCGACAACGACTTCTTCTACACCATCCACGCCGGCGAGGAAGGCCCGCTCGAGTCGCTGCACGAGGCCGTGCAGGTGTGCGGCGCGATGCGGCTGGGGCATGGCGTCAACATCGTCCAGGACATCACCCGTGATCCGCAGACCGGCCGCTATCTGCTGGGACGCCACGCTCGGTTCGTCCGCGATCAACAGATTCCGCTCGAGGTCTGCCCCAGCTCGAACCTGCAGACCGGGGTGGCGTCGTCCATCAAGGAGCATCCAATCGGCACCCTGATCTGGCTCGGCTTCAACGTGACCCTCAACTGCGACAACCGGCTGGTCGGATCGACCACGCTCAGCCGTGAATATGCGCTGGTGAGTGAGGCCTTCGGGTTGTCCACGATGCAGCTGGCCCAGATCGCGCTGGCCGGGGCGTCGGCGCTGTTCATCGACCACGCCGAGCGCACCCGGCTGGTCCAGCAGATGACGCTGCCCTGGTTCCAGGCCTCGGTCAACGAGCGCGGTGGTGGCGTCCAACCCGACCTCTGGGACCGCTGAGCCCACCCATCGCGGCCCGTCGAGCCTCCTCCGCTACCCGCAGCCCATTCCCGCGCCCCCGCAGCTCGTCCGGCCCGCAGCGCGTCCGGCCCGCAGCTCGTCCGGCCTGCCCGCCGAGCCCCCTCCGCTACCCACAGCCCGTTGTCGCGCCCCGAATCTGAAGATGCGCCCGATATATCGGGCGCATCTTCAGATTCCGGGCGCGGGAACAGTGGGGACGGGGCGCACAGGGGGACGGGGGGCGAGGGCGGGCGAGGGCGGGCGCCGGCATGCCCTGGGTCAGAGCCCGAGACAGGCGGTCAACTCCTGCTTGATCTGCGTCAGCCGCGCGGCTGCCGCTGCCTTGGCGTTGGCGAGTTGCTCGCGTCCGGCGACCTCTTCGACCACCTCGAGATAGCACTTCAGCTTGGGCTCGGTGCCCGATGGACGCACCACCACCCGGTCGCCACGCTCGGTCTCCAGGCGGTAGCCGGGCGTTGGCGGCAAACCGAGATAACCGTCCATCAGGTTCACGAACTCGCGCACCCGCGAACCGCCCAGCGATGACGGCGGGGCCGCGGCCAGCCTCCGCAGCGCCGCGGTGATCTGCTCAGCTTCGTCCACCCGGAAGGTCAGCGGGGCGGTCGCGTGCAGGCCGTGACGCACGGCCAGATCGTCCAGCAGGTCGAGCATGCTGCGGCCTGCCTGCTTGAGCGATGCGGCCAGCCGGCAGCCGACCAGTGCGGCGGTGATGCCGTCCTTGTCGCGCACGGCCTGGGGATTGACGCAGTAGCCGAGCGCCTCCTCATAGCCGTAGACCAGGCCAGGTGTCCGGGCGATCCACTTGAACCCGGTCAGCGTCTGCGCCGAGCCCAGCCGGTGTTCCGCAGCGATCGCATCCAGCAGGGACGACGAGACGATCGACCTGGCCAGCACCCGATGCTTGTCACCGGCATAACACGCACCGAGATATTCGCCCAGTAGCGCGCCCACCTGGTCGCCGGTCAACTGCCGCCAGCCACCGTCCACCGAACCGTCGGGCACCGCGAGCGAGCAGCGGTCGGCGTCCGGGTCGAGAGCGACGACCAGATCGGCCGAGATCTGGCGCGCCAAGGTAATGGCCAGATCGAGCGCCCCGGGTTCTTCGGGATTCGGGAAGGCCACGGTCGGGAAGTCCGGGTCAGGCTCGCGCTGAGCCGCCACCAGCTGCAGATCGGCGACACCGATCGCGCCCAGCACGCGACTCGCCAGCTCGGCTCCCACTCCGTGCATCGCGGTCAGCACCACCCGTAGCCCGTCCACCTGTTCGGAGGCCTTGCTGAGCGTGGCGAGCCGGGTGTTGAGCGCCAGCGCCGCGCTCAGGTACGAGTCCTCGACGGATTCGTCGAGCATCTGCCAACCCCCAGCGGTCACCGGGATGCCGTCGGCCGGGCCGGAGGCCTCGATCGCGGCCATGATCTGTTCATCGAGCGGGCTGACCAGCTGAGCGCCGCGTCCCGGGCCGGTGACCATGCGTCCACCAAGGTAGACCTTGTAGCCGTTGTCGCGGGCAGGGTTGTGGGAGGCGGTGATCATCACCCCCGCATCGGTGTCCAGGTCATTGATGGCGAAGGCGAGCACCGGGGTGGGAGTCGCGTGTGGAAGCAGGAATGCGCGTCCGCCTGCGGCCACCACCACACCGGCAACGGTGCGCGCGAACTCCCAGGAGCGATGCCGGGCGTCGTGCCCGATCACGACGTGTATGTCATCGCCGACGGTGCGCCGCAAGACCTCGCAGAGCCCGGCGGTGGCACGGATCACCACGGCGGTGTTCATCCGGTTCGGACCGGCGCCGATCGCTCCCCGCAGACCCGCGGTGCCGAACCTCAGCATTCCGGACATCCGATCGTCCAGTTCATCGGCAGCCCGCCGATCACCCGATTCGGCGCGATCGACGAGGCTCCGCAGTTCGGCCCGGTCGCCGGCGTCCGGATCATGCTCGATCCACTCGCGTGCGCTGGCTGCTGCTTGCATGGCCACCCCTTGGCTGAGCATCGGTCTATCCTGAGGGCTACGCCCTACGGGCCATTCTTCCCCGATCTGCACACCAGTGAGAGGACCCCTGCACGCATGGCCACTCCGCACATCGCAGCCGAGCCCGGCGATTTCGCCTCAGCCGTGCTGATGCCCGGCGACCCCAAGCGCGCCGAGCGGATCGCGACGCTGCTGATGCCCGACGCCCGCCTGGTCACCGATGTCCGCGGCATGCTCGGCTTCACCGGCACCGTCGACGGCCGCCCGCTGAGCGTGCTGGGCTCGGGCATGGGACAGCCCTCGATCACGATCTACGCCACTGAACTGTTCTCACTATTCGGCGTACAACGGATCATCCGGGTCGGTACCTGCGGCGCCATCTCGCCGCGCGTGCGCATCGGCGATGTGATCATCGCGAACGGCGCCCACACCACCTCGAACATCAACCAACTGCGGCTGCCCGGGCTCAACTTCTCGTCGGTGGCCGACTTCGGCCTGACCCGCGCCGCCGTCGATGCGGTCTCGTCGCTGAGCAGGCAGGACGCGCCGCAGGTGCACGTCGGCATGGTGGTCTCCGACGATCACTTCTATCTGGCCAATCCCGATCCGCGATGGTGGGCCAAGCTCGCCCGCTACGGGGTGCTCGGGGTCGAGATGGAGGCTGCTGCGCTGTTCGCGACCGCCAATGAGTTCGGGAAACAGGCGCTCGCGGTGCTGACCGCCTCCGATCAGCTGGTCGATCCGATCGATCCGTCATCGCGGATGTCGCCCGAGCAGCGCGAAACCCGCTTCGCCGGCGCCCTGAGGCTGGCCGTCGCCGCAGCCTTCAGCTGACCGCGGTCGCCGATGCGCCCCACTTGGGTCTGATTGTCTGCACCCCCTGCAGATAACTTGACCCAAGTGCGGCGGTTTCACTCCTGCCAGGTGAAGACCACCTCGGGACGGCCCGATCCCGTGGCCCGCTGGCTGCGTGCGACACGTCCCTCATCGGCGAGGTACTGCAGATAGCGCCTGGCGGTGACCCGTGAGGTTCCCAACGAGCGGGCCACGTCGGAGGCGCTCATCCCGGCAGGAGATGCCTCCCGCAGCACGGCGATCACCTGCTCGAGCATCTCGCCGGCAAGTCCTTTCGGCGGCAACCCGGCGCCAACGGCCGGTCGGCGCAGATCGCGAAACACCGCGTCCACGCCCCGCTGCGTGGTGAGCCCGGACGAGTCGAGTCGGGCTCGGTAATGCTGATACGCCTCCAGTCGCTCACGCAGGTCGGCGAATGTGAACGGCTTCAGCAGATATCCGACGACTCCGAGCCCGACGGCGCTGCGCACCAGTCGCGCTTCCCGCGCCGCGGTGATGGTCAGGATGTCGGTCGATCCGCCCGCCGCCCGGATGCATCGGACGATGTCGAGCCCGTTGCCGTCCGGAAGATTGAGGTCCAGCAGGATCAGGTCGACGTCGTGGCTGCGCAGTACACGCAAGGTTTCTTGCACCGTACCGGTGATGCCCGCGACATCGAAGCCGGGCACACGACGCACGTAGGCGGCGTGCCCCTCGGCAGCCAGCGGCTCATCGTCGACGATCAGGACGCGCAGGTCACTCATCGAGTTCCTCCGGCTGCTCGTCCGGGTTTGTGCTCAACGGCAGCTGCACCTCGAAGACCGCGCCGGCCCCCGGGCTCACCTGGATCCGGCCGCCCAGCTGCTCCACGGTCTGCCGCACCAGCGCCAGCCCGATCCCCCGCCCGATCGGTCCATCGGTAGCCTTCGTCGACCAGCCGGGCTCGAACGCGTGCGCCAGCCCCTCCGCGTCCAGTCCAGGCCCGGTATCGCTGACAGTCAATCGCACCTGCCCGGCACCTACCTCCGCGTCGATCACCACCAGCTTCTCGGCGGACGGCGCGGCGGCGTCGATCGCATTGTCGACGAGGTTGCCCAGGATCGTCACGCCGGCCCGCGCACCCAGTGCCCCGGCCGGTAGGTAGGCATCGTCGTCGAGGTCCAGACGAACCCCGCGCTCGGCAGCCTGCGCGATCTTGCCGAGCAGCAGCGCGGCTACCGAGGGCTCCTCGATAGCTGCCAGCACTGCGTCACGCTGCCGCTGGGTCGCCCGTAGCTCCTCGGTGGCGAACTGCAGCGCCTGCTCGGTGCGTCCCAGCTCAATGAGCGTGGTCACCGTGTGCATGCGATTGGCCGACTCATGAGCCTGGGCGTGCAGGGCATCCGCCAGGCTGCGGGCGGCACCGAGCTGACCGGTCACCGCCTCCAGCTCGGTGCGGTCACGCAGCGTGGTGAGCGTGGCCGCGCGACGGCCCTGCCGCACAACCTCGCGCGAGGAGACCAGCAGCACCCGCCCACCGCGCACCTGCGGAGTATCGACGTGATCGCCGGTCGCGCACAGCATCCGCGCCAGATCATCGGGCAGCCCCAGATCGGCCAGTCTGCGTCCGGCGACGTCGTCGCTGAAACCCAGCAGCCGCCGTGCCTCGTCATTGATCACCTCGACGCGGCCGTCTGCACCGACGATGATCAGCCCCTCACGAACCGCGTGCAACACCGCTTCGTGGTGGTCGTGCAGGCGTTGCAGATCGGCGGCGTTCAGCCCGATGGTCTGGCGGCGCACCCGGTAGGCCACCACCAGCGCAGCCGCACCCGACAAGACGCCCGCAGCCAGCCCCGCCACCACGATCTGCGGCATCAGGGCACGCAGCTGAGCGGTCACCTTTTCCCGCAACACACCGACCGAAACCAGGCCGATGACCTGCCCATGGGCCAGCACCGGAACCACCGCCCTAGTGGAGGGTCCCAGTGTTCCGACATACTCCTCGACAACGGTGCCGCCCGCCTGAGCGCCGGCGATCGTGCCCACGAACATCTCCCCCACCTGAGCAGGGTCGGGATGGGTGTAGCGCAGCCCGGAAGGCGACATGATCACCACGAAGTCCGCGCCGGTCAGTGCCCGCTCATGCTCGGCGAACCCTGCCAGCGCGGCCGCCGGATCATCGGCCATCAGGCCTTCCCGGACGTCATCGGTTGCGGCGATCGTGGTCGCGATGCTGATGACCTTCTCGGCTGCGGTCGCCTCGACCTGGCGGCGTGCCTGGACATAGGCCATCGCGACCGAGAGTGCGACGACCAGCACAGCGACGCCGCTGAGAACGGCGAGCACATGCGCGGCAACACTGCGAGGAACTGTGAACACTATGAACACAAGGATGCCCTGTACGGACTCCGCATAACAGGCTGGGTGGCATCCATCACGCCGTAGTGGTGGTGTCGAAGGAGTCTGGCAATGGTTGCTCTGCATACAGTGATCGCGATTGCGGCGGTCATCTTCCTCATCATCAAACTGAAGTTCGATCCCATCGTCGCCCTGGTGCTCGGCGCGCTGTATCTCGGCCTGGCCAGCGGCATCGGTCTCATGGAGACGGTCTCGGCCATCACCACCGGTTTCGGCGACATCATGGCCGATATCGGTCTGCTGATCGGATTCGGGGTGCTCATCGGAGCCATGCTGAACAAGGTCGGCGCCTTCGAGATGATGGTGCAGGCGCTGGTGCGCGCTGTGCCCGCGAAGAGGCTGCCGTATGCGCTGGCTGCCGTGCTGGCGACCATCGCGCCGTCGATCTACGTGGACGTGCAGGTCGTGCTCGCCGCCCCGGTGGCGCGCTCGTCCGCGAAGTACCTGGGCAAGGGTGGACGTCCCTGGCTCGCCGGTGCGCTCGGCATCGGCATCTTCGCGGGCTATGTCTTCGTGGTGCCGGGTCTGGCGGCCATCTCGATCGTCGGCCTGCTCGACCTGACCATGGGAACCTATCTGCTGTTCGGCATCGTCATCGGCCCGCTCACCGCCATGATCACCATCTGGCTCTACCACCGCATGCTGATCATGGGCTGGTGGAACGAGGAAAAGGACGAGGAGGATCGCGACGACAACCTGACCGATGTCGAGCCTGCCGCGGCGCTCGCCGAGGGTAAGCGTCCGAGCCTGCTGCTGGCGATGAGCCCAATCCTGGTGCCACTGCTGATGATCGCGTTCGGGGCCTTCGCCGGGCTGGCGGGACTGGACGTGCCGATCATCAACTTCATCGGCGATGCCACGGTCGCGCTGTTCACCGGGCTGCTGATCGCCTATGGCATGGCCCGCCACTATGTGAAGGCCGAGGAGACCGCCGATGCGTTCACCGCCGGCCTGCGCACCAGCGGTGAGATTTTGCTGGTCACCGGTGTTGGCGGTTCACTGGGCGCTGTGATCAAGGCCACCGGGCTGGCCGATCTGTTGGGCGATCTGTTCTCGGCCGAGCAGGGCATGTCTGTCGTGTTGATCATCCTGCTGGCCTGGTTCGTGGCCGCGCTGATGCACCTGGCCATCGGCTCGGTTTCGGTTGCGGCGATCACCGCCGCCGGCATTCTGGCTCCGATCGTCGGCAGCTTGCCGGTCGCGCCGGTCATTGTCGGACTGGCGATCGCGTCCGGATCGCTGTTTGCACTCCAGGTCAACAGCAACTTCTTCTGGCTGTACAAGTCGCTGCTCGGCCTGTCGACGCAGGGCACCTTGAAGACCATGACCACCGTGACGGCCATGGGTTCGCTGGTCTCGTTGCCGATTGTCATGGCAGCGTCCCTGATCCCCATCGGCTGAGGCCGAGCGGCGCCCCGATGCGCGGACTCGGGTCGGGTTTTCTGCGGCCCCTGCAGATAATCCGACCCGAGAACCGGTTCGCCGGCACGGTGCTTGAATGGAAGCATGAAGGCAGTCATCGCTACCGCCGCCGGCGGACCCGAAGTCCTCGAATACACCGATGTTCCCGAGCCGGTCGCCGGCCCGGGGCAGGTCCTGGTCAAGGTGGACGCCGCAGGCGTGAACTTCATCGATACCTACCGACGATCGGGCATCTACAAGATGAACTTCCCGCATGTCGTCGGCTCCGAGGGTTCCGGTCACATCGTGGCGCTGGGCCAAGATGTGACCGATGTCGCGGTCGGAGACACGGTCGCCTGGGCGTCCGCACCGGGCTCGTATGCCGAATACGTCGTGGTGGACGACCAGGAGTTGCTGCCGGTGCCGGAGGGCATGGACATGCGGGTGGCCGGCGCCCTGCCGCTGCAGGGCATGACCGCGCACTACCTGTGCCGCTCGACCTATCCGGTGAGCGAAGGCACCGTCGCGCTGGTCCATGCGGCGGCCGGCGGGGTCGGCGGCCTGCTGACCCAGCTGATCACCTCCCACGGTGGACGCGTGATCGCCACCGCCGGGACCCCGGAGAAAGCCGATCTGGCCAGGTCTTATGGCGCCAAGGAGGCGATCGTCTACACCGAGGTCGGTGATCTGGCCACCGAGTTGCCGCGCCGGGTGCGGGTATTGGCCGGTGGCGGCGTGGATGTCGTCTTCGACGGAGTCGGCAAGGCGACCTTCGATGCGTCCCTGGCGAGCCTGCGGCCGCGCGGCATGATGGTGCTGTTCGGCGGCTCGTCGGGTCAGGTGCCGCCGTTCGATCTGCAACGGCTGAACAGCGGCGGATCGCTGTTCATCACCCGCCCCACTCTGGCCCATTACACGCTGACCAGGCAGGAGACGCTTTGGCGGGCCGACGAGATGTTCGGTGCGGCAGCCTCCGGGCGGCTGAAGGTACGCATCGGCGAGACCTTCTCGCTGGCTGACGCCGCCCAGGCGCACCGGGCGCTGGAGTCACGCCAGACCACTGGCAAGGTGCTGCTCGTTCCGTAACCGCGTGATGTCCGTGGCTGAGGTGCGGCGGATCCGCCGACGAGTCGCACCTCAGCGGGCGCCTGTTCCTTGACTTCGTGTGGGCGCCTGTCCCTTGACTTCGTGCGGGGCGCCTGTTCCTCGGCTTCCTGCCGGTAGGTTCCCGGAGTGGCCGATCCACCCCCGGATTCGCATCTCAGCGGGCAGCTGCGCGCCTGATCAGTTTGCGGATCTCGTCGAACCACAGCACCGATGAGGCCATCGCGACGCAGACTCCCCAGTGCGTCAGATCCAGCGACGCCGTGCCGAAAGCCGTCTGCAAGAAACCGACCTGCACCACGAGCACCTGCAGCACCACGCCCAGCGCCAGGGACCCCCACAGCCACGGGTTGACGAACAGATGGTGGAAGGCCGAGATGTTCTCGGAGCGCGAGTTGAGCGTGTTGAACAGCTGGGCCATCACCAAGGTGGTGAAGCCCGCGGTACGCGCCACCGTCAGCGAATCGTTGCCGGCGACCAGCCCGCCGGGCAGGAAGATGTCGATGGTCAGCAGCGTCGCCAACGCCATCACCAGGCCGATCGACGCCACTCCCGACCACATCGCCTTATTGATCACCGGTTCGTCAGGACGACGAGGTTTGCGGGCCATCACGTCTTCGACCGAGGGATCCACTCCCATCGCCAATGCCGGGCCGGAATCGGTGACCAGGTTGATCCACAGAATCTGGGTGGCCAACAGCGGCAGCACCACGGCCGCCCCGGCGTCGCTGGTCAGGCCGAGTATCCCGGCGAACGCGACCCCCAGGAAGATGGTCAGTACCTCGCCCATATTGGACGAGAGCAGGTAGCGCAGGAACTTGCGGATGTTGTCGAAGATGCGGCGTCCCTCACGTACCGCCTCCACGATGGTCGCGAAGTTGTCGTCGGCGAGCACCATGGTGCCGGCATCCTTGGTCACCTGGGTGCCGGTGACACCCATCGCCACGCCGATGTCGGCGGCCCGCAGCGCGGGGGCGTCATTGACTCCGTCCCCGGTCATCGCCACTGTCTCGCCCTGGGCCTGCAGCGCCCGCACGATCCGCATCTTGTGCGACGGCGCCACCCGCGCGTAGACGGTCACCTCCTCGACGACCTGCTTCAGTTGGTCGTCGTCCAGGGCGGTCAGTTCGGCGCCGGTCAGCACCCGCGCGCCTTCGGGTGCGATACCCAGATCGGCGGCGATCCGCCCGGCTGTTGCGGGATGGTCACCGGTGATCATCAGGATGCGGATCCCGGCCCGATGCGC
The DNA here is from genome assembly GCF_030297015.1 of Brooklawnia propionicigenes. NCBI lineage: Bacteria > Bacillati > Actinomycetota > Actinomycetes > Propionibacteriales > Propionibacteriaceae > Brooklawnia > Brooklawnia propionicigenes. The sequence continues at coordinate 1,038,115 of NZ_AP028056.1, forward strand.
CTCGCGGACCGCTCGCGCGGCTTCCGGACGTGCAGGGTCGATGATGCCCACCACGCCCGCGAGGGTGAAGTCGGTCTCCAGGGCTCCCAGCCGGCCGGCGCGTTCTTCGTCGTCGCCGTGCCGGGTGGCCTCGAACTGTTCGCGCGACACATCCCGGACGCCCACCGCCAGGGTGCGCAGCGCGCGTGAACTCATGTCCTCGATCTCGGCCAGCACCCGGTCACGGTGGTCCTGGTTCATGGGGACGGACCGGTCGCCGACACGTACCCGCGTGCACAGCTCCAGCAGCACATCGGGCGCACCCTTGACGACCATCGTGATTGAGCCGTGGGCGTCGTCGGCGTAGAAGACGCTCATCAGCTTGCGTTCGGAGGTGAAGGGCAGCACGCCGATGCGCTCGAATCGTCCCTCACGGGAACCCTGGACGCCCAGCTTGCGTTCGGCGACCAGGAAGGCGCCCTCGGTGGGATCACCGAGAACATGCCAGCTGCCGTCCTCGGCCTGAGCCAACTCGGAATCGGAGGCCATCACCCCGCCCGACAGCACCAGCGTCACTTCGCTGGCGAGTTCGCCGGACAGCTTCTCGGTGTCGGGCACGCCGTCGCGGTCGAGGTCCGGCGACACCTCTCCGCTCGGCTCGTAGCCGACCCCGGTCACCATGGTCGCCCCGGACGCGGTCGCCACTTCCTGAATGGTCATCTCCGAGCGGGTCAGGGTTCCGGTCTTGTCGGAACAGATAACGGTCGCCGATCCGAGGGTCTCCACGCTGGTCAACTTCTTGACCACCGCATTGTGGGCGGCCATCCGCTGCACACCCAGCGCCAGGACGACCGACAGGATCGCCGGGAGCCCCTCCGGCACGGCCGCCACCGCCAGCGACACCCCCAGCAGCAGGGTCTCGATGAAGTCCTCGACAGTGTGTACGTTGCCCAGCAGCACCAGGGCCACGATCACCACCACGGCGATGATCAGCACCGCGATGCCGAGGACCTTCGAGACCTTGGTGATCTCGCGCTGAAGTGGGGTCGGGGCGTCCTCGACCGAGGCGAGCATCTGCGCGATGGCGCCCATTTCGGTGTGGATGCCGGTGGCGGTGACCACTGCCTGACCACTGCCCTGGGCCACCGAGGTGCCGCGGAAGACCATGTTCGTGCGATCGGCCAGTTCGGCCGCCGGCCCGACGGGGTCGGTCGACTTGGAGACCGGTTCGGATTCTCCGGTGAGCGACGATTCGATGATTCGCAGCGCATCGGCGCTGATCAGCCGGGCGTCGGCCGGTATCTGGTCGCCCTCGCCCAGCGCGATGAGATCGCCCCTGACCAGCTCGGACGAGGCGATTTCCGCGCGCCTGCCGTCGCGGATGACCAACGTGGTGGCCTTGGTCATCTCCCTCAGCGCGGCCACCGCCTCGTCCGCGCGGTTCTCCTGCACCAGCCCGATGACCGCGTTCAGCAGCAGCACGGCGAAGATGACGATCGAATCGATGGGGGCGCCCTCGGCCCCCTCCAGTATCCAGGCGGCAGCCGAGATCACGATGGCCACCAGCAGCAGCACGACCAGCGGGTCGGTGAACTGGGTGAACAGCCGTTTCCACCAGGGTGTGGCAGGGGCAGTCTCGAGCTCGTTGGGACCGTCGGCGGCCAGCCGCTCGGCTGCGGCCGCGGAACTCAGGCCGGCGGCAGCATCGGTGGCGAGTTCCTGCACGACCTGGTCGGCCGGGCAGGCGAAAGGTGGCAGCGGATTGCGTTCGAGATCGTGTTGCGGGCCTGGGACAGATGCCGGCATATCCATAAGCCCATCTAACCAGGGGTGGACGCAACCAGGGCCGGGCGCAGCAGCACCCGGCCCTGTCAGTTGGTGACGTCAGTTGGTCACGTCAGTGCCCGCAGGTCACCTCAGGCCTTCTCGACGTGGACATGCAGGCCCGTCTCGGCGTCATCGACCCAGCCCTGGCCGACCGCGCCCTGCGTGGTCACCGTGGCCAGCACCTCGTCGGCGATCTGCCTCAGGTGCCCGGCGACCGCCTTGGCCATCTCCGGATCGTCGGCAGCCCACTCCAGGCGGATGCGGTCGCTGACGTCCAGCCCGGATGCCTTGCGGGTCTCCTGGATGAAACGGATCGCCTCGCGGACCAGACCTGCCGAGACGAGCTCGGGGGTCAGCTCCAGATCGAGGGCGATCGTCTGACCGTCCTCCTCGACCACCGACCAGCCCTGGCGGGGACGCTCGGTGATGAAGACATCGTCGGCGCCGAGCTCGACCTCGCCGACACCCTCGACATCCAGCTTCACCACACCGCCGGCGGCCAGCCGGCGGGACAGCTCCGCGGCATCGGCGGCAGCCACCGCCTTGGCGACCGTCGGGGTCTGTTTGCCGTAGCGCTTGCCGAGTGCCCGGAAGTTCGCCTTCGCCGAGTAGTCGACGACATCTCCGGCCGCGTGGAAGGTTTCGACCGAGCCGATGTTGAGCTCGGCGGTGATCTCGGCGAGCAGCGCGTCCCGCAGCTGGGTACGAGCTCCCGAACTGATCAGCGCACGCCGTAGCGGCTGCCTGGTCTTGACCTTGGCATCGGCGCGGGCGGCGCGTCCCAACTCGACCAGCCGACGAGCCAGTTTCATGGCCGAAGCCAGCCCGGTGTCGATCAGGGACTCATCGGCCACCGGCCAGCTGGTCAGATGAACCGAGTCGAGGCCATCGGGATCGGTCGACACGAACAGATCCTGCCAGACCCGCTCGGTGATGAACGGGACGATCGGCGCCATCAACCGGGTCAGCTGATTCAGGGTCTCGTGCAACGTCCACAAGGCCCCCGGGTCACCGGTCCAGAAACGGCGCCGGCTACGGCGAACGTACCAATTGGAGAGGTTGTCGATGAACTCCTGCAAGAGCACACCGGCATGCTGGGTGTCGAAGTTCTCCAGGTCTGCGGTGACATCCACGATGAGCTGCTGGGTGGCCGAGACCAGCCAGCGATCCAGCACGTGGCGTTCTGCCACCGCCGGAGCCGAACCGGTCGGCGTCCAGCCGTTCGCCCGGGCGTAGAGGCTTTGGAAGGCGACGGTATTCCAGTAGGTCAGCAGCACCTTGCGGACGGTCTCCTGCAGTGCCCCGGCGCCGACTCGGCGAGCCGACCACGGCGAACCGGAGCAGGCCATGAACCAGCGCACCGCGTCCGCGCCGTGCTCGTCCATCAGCGGGATCGGCTCCAAGATGTTGCCCAGATGCTTGCTCATCTTGCGGCCGTCCTCGGCGAGGATGTGGCCCAAGCACAGCACATTGCGGTAGCTCGACTGGTCGAAGACCAGCGTGCCGACCGCCATCAGCGTGTAGAACCAGCCGCGGGTCTGATCGATGGCCTCGCAGATGAAATCGGCCGGGTAGTGCTGCTCGAACTTCTCCTTCGAACCCTCCACGTAGGGGTAACCCCATTGCGCGAATGGCATGGAGCCGGAATCGAACCAGGCGTCGATCACCTCGGGAACGCGGCGGTAGGTGCCCGCCTGGCCTGCGATGGTGAAGGTGATGTCATCGACGAACGGACGATGCGGATCAAGCTCACTCAGGTCCAGACCGGCCAGTTCACCCAACTCGGCGCGGGAGCCGACGCAGACCATCTTGGCTGGGTCCGCGTCGTTACGCCAGATCGGCAGCGGAGTGCCCCAGTAGCGGCTGCGGCTCAGCGCCCAGTCGATGTTGTTGTTCAGCCAGTCACCGTAGCGGCCGTGCTTGATGGTGTCGGGGTACCAGTTGGTTTCCTCGTTCTCGCGCAGCAACCGGTCCTTGATGCGGGTGGTGCGGATGTACCAGGACGGCTGGGCGTAATAGATCAGCGGGGTGCCGCAGCGCCAGCAGTGCGGATAGGAGTGCGTGTACGGCTGGAGCTTCCACAACAGGCCGCGAGCTTCGAGGTCGGCAACCAGTGCCTGGTCGGCGGTCTTGAAGAAGACGCCGCCCACCAGCGGGACGGTCGGCTCGAAGGTGCCGTCGGAGCGGATCGGGTTGAGCATCTCCAGGCCGTAGGCACGGCAGATCGCCATGTCGTCGGCGCCGAAGGCGGGCGCCTGATGCACCAGGCCGGTGCCGTCGGCGGTGGTGACATAGTCGGCGAGCACCACGAAGTTGGCCCGGTCCTTGAACGGCACCAGCTCGAAGGGACGCTGATAGTCCCAGTACTCCATCTCGGCCCCGGTGATCTGGTCGACGATCTGCCAGACCGGCTTGCCGTCATCATCGGTGATCGAGCCGAGCACGGTTTCGAACAGCGGCTCGGCGACCACCAGCTGGGAAGCGCCGTCGGTGGCACGCACGTAGCTGACCTCGGGATGCACCGCGACCGCGGTGTTGCTGACCAGCGTCCACGGGGTGGTCGTCCAGACCAGCAGGTCGGCGCCCTGCCAGGGACCGCTGGTCAGCGGGAAACGGACGTAGACCGAGGGGTCGGAGACGTCCTCGTATCCCTGCGAGACCTCGTGATCGCTCAACGCGGTCTGATCCTTCGGGCAGTACGGGGCGACCCGGTAGTCCTCGGCCAGCAGACCCTCGTCGAAGATCTTCTTGAGGGCCCACCACTCCGACTCGACATAGTGCGGGTCCATCGTCCAGTAGGCGTCGTCGAGGTTGACCCAGTAACCCATCCGGTTGGTCAGCTCCGCGAACTCGCCGACATAGCGGGACACCGAGGTGCGGCACAGCTCATTGAACTTGGCTACGCCGAATGCCTCGATCTCGGACTTGTCGTCGATGCCGAGTTCTTGCTCGACGGCCAGCTCGACGGGCAGGCCGTGGCAGTCCCAGCCGGCCTTGCGGTCGACGCGTCGGCCCTGCATCGTCTTGAAGCGGGGAAAGACGTCCTTGAAGACGCGGGCCTCGATGTGGTGGGTGCCCGGGTGCCCGTTCGCGGTCGGCGGGCCTTCGAAGAAGGTCCACCGCTTGCCGTCCTTGGTAGCCTCCCAGCTGCGGCGGAACGTGTCGTTCCGCTTCCACAGCTCGAGGATCTGATGGTCCATCGATGGCAGATCGAGTTGCGCGGGCACGGCACGGTAGCCGTCAGCAGGCTGCTGCACCTCTTGGTCGCTCATGAAGAATTCCCTCGTCGAAAACCGATCAAGGGACGAACGCGCCGGTCGGGCGTCCGCGGTACCACCCTTGTTGGGATGCGAAGCATCCCCACTTCATTCGCGCCCTGCGGCCGGTTCTAGTGAGCCGGTCTCCCGGCCGTTCTTCCGGCAGCTCCGAGGTGATGGCCTCATCTGCGCCGTGCAGCAGCGGATTCCAGTGTAGGCGGCCACCCGGCCGTCGAAGAAACCGACTCCGCTGCCGAGACGCAGCCGAGCCGATATTGGGTCCACCTATATATCCCTACGCGCTACAGCGGTACCCAATCATGCCGAGAGGTTCGCAACGCTGCCCGAATCGCCGGCCGGTGCGACCGATCGCGCCCCGACGACGATCGCCTTGTGACTCGCCTCGCTCCCGGGCAACTACTGTTGAATCATGAGCCATGACGATGACTTCCAGGATGCGCCGCGGCAGCGGGCGGGCGATGCCGATCGCCAGCAGGCGATCGAAGCGCTGACCCGCGCCTGGCGCGAGGGGCGCATCACCCGCGACGAATTCCAGGAGCGCAGCCCACAGGCACTGGGCGCGGTCTACCTCGATGAGCTGGACGATCTGCTGTCCGACCTCGGCGGCCTGACCGCGTCCCCGGCGCCACAAGCGGTGGAGCCCGGCGTTGTCAGCTACCAGTCTCCGGTGCCCGCAGGTGATCTGATCATTCAGGACAGCTGGCAGTCCGAGCCCGACGAACCGGCGTTGCCGGCGGTCTACGCACCCGAGGGAACCAAGGGATCGGCGCTGTCGGTCGGGGTCATGAGCGGCGTCGACCGGGCAGGCGAGTGGACGGTCGCTCCCACCCATGTCTCGATCGCGGTGATGGGCGGCACCTCCATCGACCTGCGTGAGGCGATCTTCACCAGCGACACCACGATCGTTACCTGCTTCGCCATCATGGGGGGCACCGATGTCATCGTGCCGCCCGAGATGGACGTCGAGGTCAACGGAATCGGTTTCATGGGCGGTTTCGGCTGGGAGAAGCCGCGCTACGTCAAGGCCACCCGGCCGGCACCCGAAGGCAATCCCCGCGTGATCATCAACGGGCTCGGCTTCTGGGGTGCGGTGAACATCGTCCGGCTGGAGCGCGGCGAGGAATACGACGGTCAGTCGACGTAGCGGCGGCCACTGAAGGCCCGCCCCAACGTCACCTCGTCGGCGTACTCGAGGTCGGCGCCCACCGGCAGACCCGACGCCAGCCGGGTGATCCGGATGCCCGGGGTCTGGCCGAGCAGCCGGCTGAGATAGGTGGCGGTCGCTTCGCCCTCCAGGTTGGGGTTGGTCGCCAGGATCACCTCGGTGATCGCGGCGTCGCTGAGCCTGCGCACCAGTTCGGCGATGTGCAGGTCGCCGGGCCCGCGACCGGCGATCGGGCTGATCGAGCCGCCGAGCACGTGGTAGCGACCCCGGAACTCCCGGGTGCGTTCGATCGCCACCACGTCCTTGCTCTCCTCCACCACACAGATGGACGAGGCGTCGCGCTTGGGGTCGCGGCAGATGCGGCAGACGTCCTGATCGGTGACGTTGAAACAGATCTCGCAGAAACGCACCTTCTGCTTGACCTCGATCAGCGCCTGGGCGAGGCGTTCAACGTCCTCGGCGGGCTGGTCGAGCAGCCAGAAGGCGATGCGCTGAGCACTCTTCGGGCCGATCCCGGGCAGGCGTCCCAGTTCATCGATCAGGTCTTGGACGGGACCGTCGTACAACTAACTCAAGCCTCTCAGAATCCGAGGCCGCCGAGATCGGGCATCAACGCCTGTGCCTGATTGGCGGCCTGGGTGCCGGCATCCCGCACCGCGGCGATGATCAGGTCACTGAGCGACTCGAGGTCGTCGAGGTCAACGGCACCCGGCTCGATCGTGAGACCGACCAGCTCGCCAGCACCGGTGACGACCGCTTGGACGAGATCGCCGCCCGCGCTGCCGGTGAAGACCGAGTTCGCCAGGTCCTCCTGGGCCTGCTGCAGTTGCGCCTGCATGGCCTGGGCCTGCTGCAACAGCGCGTTCATGTCCATTCCTTCGGGGAACATGGATGTCCTTTCGTTGCGGACTTAGGTTTCTTGCTCGTCGATGATCTGGGCGCCGAGCTGGCGCATCAGTAGCTCCGCGGCGTCCACGCCCGACTCATCGAGCACCACGTCCTCAGCTGTGACGATATCGCCCATATCGGCCTCGGGGGTCTCCGGTCGCCGGTTCTGGCCATCGTGCGGGCTGCTGCCGCGCTCCGGCGCTGCCTGCCGACGATCCTCGTCATGGACCGCCTGGTAGTGATGTGGCACCGGCTGCGGCTCATGGTCGGGTTCGTCGCCGGGTTGGGAGGGTACCGCCTGCTGATGCTGACCGGCTGCCGAGGGGCCTCCGTCCACAGCCGCCGAGATACGAAGATCTGCGCCCAGGACCGCGATCAGGCACTCGCGCAGCACCTCGATGCTGCCGCCCGACTGGAAGCGCTCCAAGGTGCCCTGGTTGGCGAAGCCGAGCAGCAGGTCGGAGCCGCGGACCTCGACCACCTGAGCGTTCTGGCTGAGCAGGGCATGGGTGAACCGCTTGCGCGACTTTACCTCCTCGAGGATCTGCGGCCACAGCCTCCGCAGATCGGCTGTGCTCGGGCCGGACGCGGCAGCGGTGCTGGGCTGGGGCTGCGGTGCCGGCGGAGGGGCCACCGGCTGCTGGGGTGCTGGGCGCTGTTCATCGACTGCCCGCGGGGTGCGGCCGCGCGGTTGGTCGACCGGGCGTTGCTCGGGTGGACGACGTTGCTGTGCCGGGCGCTGCCGGGTGGGCGGGGTCTGCTCGTCGGCGGGTGGGACGATCGGCGCGTCGACCGGCTCGGGTCGCCGGGAGGGCTGCGCCGTGCGAGCCGGGAACTGGTGGATCTCGGCGTCCCCGGCCGGCGGCGCGACCGAGCGGCCCGGCACGACGTCGGGCATGTCGAGGCGCCGTTCCAACCGGTCGAGGCGGGCATGCACGCCGCGGGCGCCGTCGTCGGCGGTGGGCAGCAGGATGCGCGCACAGATCAGTTCCAGATGCAGTCTCGGTGCGGTGGTGCCCCGCATCTGCACCAGGCCGGTCGCGATCACCTCGGCGGCACGGGTGAGCTCGCCCGAGCCCAGCGCCGCCGCCTGGGCACGCAGCCGTTCGGCCTGGTCCTCGGCCACATCGATGAGCCCGGAATCGATCGCGTCCGGCACCTGGGAGACGATCACCAGATCACGCATCCGCTCCAGCAGGTCCTCGGCGAAGCGGCGCGGGTCCTGGCCGACCTCGATCACCTTGTCGATCCCCGCGAACACGCCCTTGCCGTCTCCGGCGGCGAAAGCGTCCACGATCTCGTCCAGCAGCGCGTCGGAGGTGTAGCCGAGCAGCCCGGCAGCCTGCAGGTAGCTGACGCGTCCGTGGTCGGCGGCGCCCAGCAGCTGATCGAGCACCGACAGCGAATCGCGCACCGAGCCGGCACCGGCGCGCACCACCAACGGCAGCACGCCCCGCTCGACGTCGACACCTTCCTCACCGCAGATCTTTTCCAGATAGGCGGTCAGTGTGCGCGGCGGCACCAGCCGGAACGGGTAGTGGTGGGTGCGCGAGCGGATCGTCCCGATGACCTTCTCGGGTTCGGTCGTCGCGAAGATGAACTTGACGTGTTCGGGTGGCTCCTCGACGACCTTCAGCAAGGCGTTGAAGCCTTCCTTGGTCACCATGTGCGCCTCGTCGATGATGTAGATCTTGTAGCGGCTGGCCACCGGCGCGAAGTAGACGCCCTCGCGTAGGTCGCGGGCGTCGTCCACCCGGCCGTGCGAGGCGGCGTCGATCTCGATGACGTCGATGCTGCCCGGTCCCCCGGTGGCCAGTTGCACGCAGGAGTCGCAGACTCCACACGGCGTGGGGGTGGGGCCCTGCGCGCAGTTCAGGCAGCGGGCCAGGATGCGCGCGCTGGTGGTCTTGCCGCAGCCGCGCGGCCCGCTGAACAGGTAGGCGTGATTGACCTTGTTGTTGGCGATCGCCCGGCACAGCGGCCCGGTGACATGTTCTTGGCCGATGACCTCGGCGAAGGTGTCCGGACGATAGCGCCGGTACAGCGCCAGCGGCGCCGGCGGACGCTCGACGGTCGCAGCCGGCGCTACAACGACGGGCTCGGGCGCTGACGGGATGCCGGCATCGTCCTGCTCGAACAGCAGGAGGTCATCGGGATCGTCAGCGAGGTCGTCCCCGTCGAAGCCAAGATCGTCGTCCACCCGGCAAGCCTATGCTGAGCCACCGACAGTTCTTCACCCCGGTGGCGGATTCCTGCGGCCGTATCCGATCGGCGGGAGACGCCGACGCTGCGCTGTGACGGCACAAAAAGGGGCCCCCGCGCACCCGGAAGAGCTCACTTACCCTTGCTGCCTTCCGGCCCTGGGGGGGTTGGGCGAGTTACCGCCGCACGGGGGACCTGACGTCCATACTACGTGCATCGTTGGCCCGAGCGCCAAACCCGGGTCAACGATGCAGGTCCTGAACGGGATCCGTGGAGGCGTCGGCGGCTCAGATGGTCGTCTCGGTCGGGACCTCGCCGCGGGTCACGATCACCGGGCAGTGCGCCTCGCGCAGCACGTGCTTGCTGGTCGAGCCCAGCAGCAGGCCGGCGAAGCCGCCGCGTCCGCGTGAACCGACGACGACCAGGCCCGCCTTCTTCGACTCGTCCACCAGGGCGACCTCGGCCCTGCCCCTGACGACCCGGACCTCGGTCGGGACCTCGGGGAACTTGGCCTTTCCGTCGGCGAGTTGCTTGTTGACCATCTCGGTCAACCCGGCGGTGATCTCGTCGATCGAGTACTCCCACACGTCGGCGTTGTAGGCGTCGTAGGCGCCGAAATCCCAGGCGTTGATCGCGATCAGCGGAACCTTGCGGACATGCGCGGTCTCGAAGGCGAAGTCGATGGCGCCCTTCGCCGCCGCGGATTCGTCGACGCCGACCACGACCGGGCCACCGGGGTTCTCGATCGATTCGTCGGTGATCACCGCGATGGGTCCGTGCGAGTGGGTGGCCACCGCGTCCGAGACGCCACCCAGCAGCTTCACGGACATCGGTGCGCCCTGACCACGCGCGCCGACCACGACGAGGAACGCATCGCGGGACGCCTCGGCGAGCACCGCCGACGGGTTGCCCCGCACGACCTGGCCCTCGACATCGAGATCGGGATGCTTCTCCTTCAGCTGCGTGAGTACCTTGTCGAGGCGTTTCTCGGCACGCGCGTTGTACTGCTCCAGGAAGTCGCCCCCGCTCGCCATTGCCTTGAGCGCGTGAGTGCGACTCGGCAGCGGCACCTCGGCGATCACATCCAGCACGAGAAGTGGGATTCCGCGTATCTGGGCCCGTTCAGCAGCCCAATCAACAGCCTTGTTCGCTCGCTCCGAGCCATCGGTTCCCACAACAATCCGACCTGCGGTCTGAAGCTCTGCGGTCATCACGGCCTCCTCTGGTCGCCCAAGCATCATCTTCAGTGATGAGTGCCAGTCTATCGGCCCGGCCCGTGTCACCGCAGGGATCACGGCGCCGCGCAGCGTCAGAACCGCGACTGCCGGACGATCGCAGCGACAGCCTCGCGGCCGGCCCGATTGGCCCCGACGGTGGACTGCGAGGTGCCGTACCCGATCAGATGGACGCGTGGCTCGCCGGCCACCTGGGTGCCGCGCATCGTGATGGCCCCCAGCTGGTTGCGCAGCCGCATGGGCTCCAGATGCTGCAGTGCGGCGCGAAACCCGGTCGCCCAGACGATCGTGTCCAGCGGGGTGAAGCTGCCATCGGCCTCCCGGACTCCGTCAGGTTCCACCGCGGTGAACAGCGGCCGGCGCCGGAGCACGCCCCGGTCGTGCGCCTCGCGGGTGTACTGGTTCCGCGGCAGACCGGTATAGGAGACCACGCTTCGGGTCGGGCGGCCCGCCTCGACGTCGGCCCGCACCTGGTCGATGGTCTGCCGTCCGCCCTCGTCCGGGGTGAAGCTGTCGCGGAATTCAGGTACCCGCCGGGTGTACCAGAAGGTGGTGGCCACCCGCGAGATCTCCGCCAGATGCTGGATCGCCGAGATCCCGCCACCGACGATCGCGACTCGGCGTCCGGCGAAGTCAGCAGCCCGTGTGTAGTCGTGGGTGTGCAACTGCCGGCCGGCGAAGGTGGCGCGGCCGGCGATATCGGGCCACACCGGGTTGGTCCAGGTGCCGGTGGCGTTGATGATGATCCGCGACCGCCATTGACCCCGGTCGGTGTCGATGACCAGGTCGCCGTCGGGGTCGTCGTCGTCCGGCCTGACCGCGTCGACCATCTCGGGACGCAGGATCGGCGGGCGGAAACGGTCTTCGAACGCTGCGAAGTAGCGGGGCACGGCGATGCTGCTCGGCTCGTCGGGGTCGATCGGGGGGCTCGGCAGGCCGGGCAGATCGAAGATCCCGTTGACCGTGGCCATGGTCAACGATTCCCAGCGGTGCCGCCAGGCGCCACCCGGACCGGTCTCATGGTCGAGGACGACGAAGCTGCGGCCGGCCTGCGGGAAGTCGACAGCGCTCACGAAACCGCGCCGCAGCAGGTGATAGGCAGCCGATAGACCGGCCTGGCCTGCCCCGATGACCACCACGGACGAGAGCATGAGCTTCAGTGTAGATCGACCCTTCCGCCAGGGACCGACAACTCAATCACCACGCACCCGGATCAGCGCCGCTATCAACGCGGTGCTGATCGGTTCGCTGGGCACCGAAACGCGGATCCAGCCGGGTCCCAGCCCCGGGAAGGTATCGCAACGACGCACCGCGAAGCCCTGGGCGGCGAGGGCTTCGGGAGGGTTCGAGACGCCCAGGCCGCTGACATCCACCAGGACGAACGGTGTCCGGGGCTCACCTGCCACTGGGAACCCGGCGGCGCGCAACGCGTCCACCAGGAAAGCCCGTTCGGTGGCGACCTCATCGAGGATCCGGGCTGCCACCCGGTCGGCCTGGCCACTCGCGATCGCGACCATGGCGTCCAGCGCGGGGGTGGAGACCGCCCACGGTTCCTGATGCCGGGCCAGTTCGCCGATCAGGGTTTGATCGCCGGCCACGAATCCGGCCCGCAGCCCGGCGATCCCCCACAACTTGGTCAGTGAGCGGGTGACCAGCACGCCGTCCAGGTCGCCGGCCAGGACCGACTCCGGCTCGCCGGGCACAAAGTCCATGAAGGCCTCGTCGACCACGACGATTCGTCCCGGACGCACCAGCCTGCCGATCTCGGCGGCCGGATGCAGCACCCCCGTCGGGTTCGTCGGGTTGCCGAGGACGACCAGATCCGCGTCGGCACCGATCCGGTCGGCGTCCAGCCGGAAACCCTCGTCGGCGCGCAGCATCGACCGGCGCACCTGATGGCCGGCGGTCCGCCAGGCCACCTCGGGTTCGGTGAACTGCGGATGCACGATCACCACCTTGCGTCCCGGAAATGTGCGCGCGACAAGGGTGAAGGCGTCCGCAGCACCGGCGGTGGGCAGCAGCTGCCCGGCCTCCAGGCCGTACCGGGCGGCTAGCGCCTGACGGGCGGCGCCCGACTCGGGATAGCCGGTCCACTGGTCTGCCCGGGCGGCCACCGCGGTGAGCAGCCATTCGGGAGCGCGCCGCACATTGACGGCCAGATCGACCAGGCCCGGACGCAGTTGAGCGTCCCCGTGATGACGCAGATCGGGCGCCGGCAGCCGTTGCGGGCCGACCGGTGCCTGCCAGCTGCGCCCGGCGTTGCCGAAGGCCGCGCAGGCCTGCGCGAAACGCTGCGCCAGCTGCGGGTATCCCGCCCAGTGCACGTGCTGATAGGACGCCAGCACCGACGCGCTCGCCAGTCCCTCGGTGCGCCCGGGCCCGGCATCGACCAGCCAGGCCGGGGCCACGTCTGCACCGGCCGTGCCGCGCAGCGAGGTGGTGATCGTCCGGTGGAACTCGTGCGAATGCACCCGCTCCCCCGGCTCGGTGACCACCGAGCGGGACGCGGCGACCAGGTCGCGGTAGCCGAGCGTGAGCTTCGGCGACATCCGGGCGTCCAGCGGGACCGCGCCGGCCATGTCGGTGCCGTCCAGGGTGCGGCACAGGTAGAGCAATCCCGCGCACTCGGCGACGGTCGGCATCCCCGCGGCGACCGCCGCGCGGACCTCGGCCAGCAGGGGGCGGTTCGCGGCGAGTTCCTCGGCATACATCTCGGGAAAGCCGCCACCCAGGTAGAGCCCGTGGCTGCCGCCCGGCAGGCGGTGGCTGGTCATCGGATCGAATTCGACGACCTCGCAGCCGGCGGCCCGCAGCAGCTCGACCGTCTCGGCGTAACGGAAGGTGAACGCCCGGCCGGCGGCCACCGCGATCCGCGGACGCCCGCCCACGGTGCTGATCTCGGCCTGCGCCGACCACGGCGTGACATCCAGCTCGGCCGCCGCGGACGCCACGGCCAGCACCTCGTCCAGATCGACATGCGCGGCCACCAACTCGGCGGCGGCATCGATGACCGCCTGGGCCTGATCGCGCTCGGCGGCGGGCACCAGGCCCAGATGCCGCGAGGGCACCACCAGGTCACGGCTGCGCGGAATCGCGCCGAGCACCGGCAGCCCCACCTCCGCGAGCGCACCCCGCAGTTCGTCCACGGCCCTCGGCGAGCCCGTCTTGTTCAGGATGACTCCGGCCACCTTCGGCGCCTGCAGGTGGTTCGCCAGGCCATAGGCGGTTGCGGCCAGCGTGCGGGAGACCCCGCTGGTGTCCATCACCAAGACCACCGGGGCGTCGATCAACTCGGCGATGTGGGCGCTCGACCCGAAGCCGCTGCGGCCCTCGGTGAGCCCCAGCCGCCCGTCGTAGAGCCCCATGACCCCCTCGACCACCGAGACATCGGCACCCGCGGCGCCGTGCGCGAACAGCGGTGCGATGCGTCCGGTGCCGCACAACCAGGCATCGAGGTTGCGGCCGGGCAGTCCGGTGGCCAGCGTGTGATAGCCGGGATCGATGTAGTCGGGGCCGACCTTGAACGGCGCCACCCGCAGCCCGCGGGCGCGCAGTGCGGCCATCAGCCCGATGCTGACGGTGGTCTTGCCCGAGCTCGAGTTGGGTGCGGCCAGCAGCAGGCGCGGATAGGGGGTCATCACCATTCGATTCCGGCCTGGCCCTTCTCACCGGCATCGAAAGGATGCTTGATCTTGCGCATGTCGGTCACCAGGTCGGCGGCGGCGATCAGCCGGTCCGGCGCATGGCGTCCGGTGATCACCACATGTTGATGGCCCGGACGATTCAGCAGCGTGTCGACCACCTCGTCGGCGTCCAGCCAGCCCTTGGCCAGCACATGGCAGAACTCGTCGAGGATGAGCAGATCGTGGGTTTCGGCGAGCAGCCGCTCGCGGACCTGCTGCCAGCCCCGCTCGGCCAGCGCCCGCTGATCGGCCTTCGCCCCGGCACGGGTGGCGGTGCGCCCCTCGCCGAAGTTCAGCCACTCGACCCGGCCGCCCTGGCCGGTGCGCTGATGCACGTCATCGAGAGCCTGGAAGGCCAGCCGCTCACCGGTCGGCCAGCCGCAGGTCTTGATGAACTGGAACACCCCGATCGACCAGCCCTGTGACCAGGCGCGCAGCCCGACGCCGAAGGCGGCCGTCGATTTCCCCTTGCCGTCGCCGGTGTTGACGATCAGCCGCGGCCTCAGCCGCAGCGCGCGGGCGGTGAGGGGCTCGGCCTCCACCTCGGAGTACTCGCCAAGATCCACGGCTTCGGGCTCGGACGCCCGGCTGGGCCGCGGTTGCGCCCGGCGGGCCGCGCCATGCGGTCCGGCCAGCCCGGCCAGCTCCAGCATCCGGTCGAGGTCGACCTTCTCCTCGACCGCGTCGGCCAGGGTTTCGATCATCTGTTCCCGGGCGGCGGCATAGCCGACGGCGTCCGGGTCGGGACGCCACCCCACACCGGCCAGCCGGGCCACCTCGGTCAGGAACGCGTTCCGGAAGTCGTCGTTCTCCAGGCTGCCGTGCAGCATGGTGCCGAAGGTCGACCCCACCTGCCAGCCGTCCAGGAACGGCTCGGCCTGCCCCACCCGGGTGCAGACGCCGTGGTGGATCTCGTACCCGTGCACCTCGTGGACACCCCACGAGTAGGTGGTCTGGGCGGTGATCTTCTCGTCGGCGAAGCTGACCTCGACCGGCAGCAGCCCGAGCCCGGGCACTCGACCCTTCCTCGTCTCGACCTGATCGTCGATGACCTGGGCGAGCATCTGGTAGCCGCCGCAGATGCCCAAGACCGGGCGCCCGGCGGCGCGGCGGGCAGCGATCGCCTCGTCCAGACCGTGCTCGCGGAGCCAGGCCAGGTCGTCCACGGTCGACCGTGAACCCGGCAGGATCAGCAGATCGACGGCGGCTGCCTCGTAGGGATCGGCGGTGACCGTCACGTCGACCCCCGGCGTGTTCGCGAGGGCCTCGACATCGGTGGCATTGGAGATGCGCGGGAAGCGCACCACGGCCACCCGCAACGGCACGAGCTTCTCGGGTACCGGCCCCAATTCGGCGCGCCAGCGATCGACCTGCAGGGCATCCTCGCCGTCCAGCCAGACACCCTCCAGCCAGGGCAGCACCCCGAGGTTCTCCATTCCGGTGCGGCGGCTGATGTCGTCCAGGCCGGGGTCGAGCACACTCTGGTCGCCGCGGAACTTGTTGATGATGAAGCCGGCCAGCAGCGCGCGATCGGCCTCGGACACAATGCCCCAGGTGCCGTACAGGCTCGCGAGAATGCCGCCGCGGTCGATATCGCCGACCAACACCACCGGCAGCCCGAACTGCTGAGCCAACCCCATGTTGACGTAGTCGCCGGCGCGCAGGTTGGTCTCGGCCGGGGATCCGGCGCCTTCCACGACGACGAGTTCGTGGCTATCGGACAGCTCCTGGTAGGCGGCGAACGCCGCCTCGGCCAGGTGCCGGCGTCCGGTGGCGTACTCACCGGCCTCCAAGGTGCCGGCCGGGCGTCCGCGCAGCACCACGAACGCGCGGCGGTCGGTACCGGGCTTGAGCAGCACCGGGTTGAGGATGCTGGCAGGTTCGACGCCGGCGGCCTGGGCCTGCAGGTACTGCGCGCGTCCGATCTCGGAGCCGTCGGCGCAGACCATCGAGTTGTTCGACATGTTCTGCGCCTTGAAGGGCACGACGTCGATGCCGCGCCGTTTGAGGGCACGGCAGATTCCGGTCACCATGAGGGACTTTCCGGCGTCGGACGACGTCCCGGCGATCAGGATTCCTGTCATCGTTGCTCCTTCATGCGTGCGATAGGTTGAGGCACGTGCGAGTCCTCTTGCTGGGTGGTACCGCCGACGGCCGGGAACTGGCCGCCGCGCTGGAATCCGCCGGGGTCGCTGTGCTGAGGTCGGTGGCCGGACGCACCGCGCAGGCGCGTGGCGAGGTGGGCGCCCGGGTCGGCGGCTTCGGTGGGGTTGACGGCTTGGTCGATTACCTGCGCGCTACTGAGATCGACGCAGTAGTGGACGCCACGCACCCGTTTGCGGCCCGGATGACCGCCAATGCGGCTCAAGCCTGCGCCGTGACCGGGGTGAGGCTGCTGCGATTCACCCGCCCCAGCTGGGCCGATCATCCGCTCGCCGCGCAGTGGCGCTGGGTGCCCGACCACCGTGCGGCGGCCGCGCTGGCCGCGCAGGCATCCGGCAGGGTGCTGCTGACGGTCGGTCGTCAGCCGCTGGCGGCCTACCGCGGTCTTCCCGACGTGCTGGCCAGAGTCGCCGAGTGGCAGGGCGACCCGGTGCCCGACGGCATGCGCATCGTTGAGGCCCGCGGCCCTTTCGGCCTGGACGCAGAACTCGCGCTGCTGCGCAACGAGACGATCACCCTGCTCGTCAGCAAGGACTCCGGCGGCGCGGACAACGCGGCCAAGCTGGAAGCCGCAGCCCGGCTGGACGTCCCGGTGGTGATGATCGAGCGTCCGCCGCTGCCCGAGGGCCTGCAGCAGGCCGGCAGTGTCGCCGATGCCGTGACCTGGGTGGGCACGCTGAACCACTGAGTTCCTGGCCGCAAGACTGAGCCGCACCGGTCAGTTCCGATCCGCTTCCGGCTGGGCGGGCTGCGCCAGTTCGAGCGCGGCGACCGCACCGATGATCGTGATCGCCGGAGGGGTGACCCCTTCACGACCAGCGATCTCGGCGATCTCGCCCAGCGGAGCGCGCAGCACCCGCATCTGATCCGAAGCCGCATTCATCACGATCGCGGCAGGGGTCCCGGCGTCCAGGCCGGCACCGACGAGTTCGGCAACGATGTCGGGAAGGTACTTGACGCCCATCAGGATCACCAGCGTGGTGTTGGTCTGGGCCAGCGCCACCCAATTGAGTTCGCTGCGCGAATCCTGCGGGCGGACGTGGCCGCTGACGATGGTGACGCCCTGGGACAGCCCGCGATGGGTGACCGGAATGCCCGCCAGAGCGGGAGCCGCGATCGCCGAGCTGACGCCGGGAATCACCTGCACCGGCACGCCGGCCAGTGCACACTCGATGACCTCCTCGCCGCCGCGACCGAACAGGAAGTTGTCGCCGCCCTTCAGCCGCACCACGCGGCGTCCCTGCCTGGCCTGTTCGATGAGGATCGCGTTGATGTCTTCCTGAGACGTCTGAGGGCCCCGCGGGATCTTGCCGACGTCGATCTTCTCGGCGTCCGGGCGGGCCTGGTCGAGCACGGCAAGTGGCGCCAGCCTGTCGTAGACGATGACATCGGCCTGTTGCACGGCGCGCAGTCCCCCGACGGTGATGAGATCCGGGTCACCTGGACCGCCGCCGACCAGAACGACCGTGCCGGGAGTGAGCTGGTTCATGATCCTCCTTGTTCGGGGCCGCTGAGCCGCCCCCGCCGCTGGATTGTTCTCGGGTAGCCTCGCCTCGTGACCGATCGCACATCCGAGCTTCCCACATCCGACGAGCTGGCGACTCTCGGCACGACACCCGGACTACCCGACGAGGCGTTCGAACACGACGGATTGATCACCAAGCGGCACGTGCGCGCCAGCGCCTTCGCATTCCTGCGCCCGGCGGCCGGCGAGCTGCTGTGGGACGTCGGTCTCGGTTCGGGCGCGATGGCCATCGAATGGTGCCGGGCCGCGCCGGGGGCGTCCGCGATCGGCCTGGAACGCAAGGCGGAGCGGGCCGAACGGGCCCGCCGCAACATTGAGCGCATGGTTCCCGGCCGCGTCCGGATCGTCATCGGGGAGGCCTCCCGGGCTCTGGCGGAACTGCCCGCGCCCGATGCGGTTTTCCTCGGCGGCGGGGTCACCGATGGCGTGCTCGATGATTGCTGGGCCGCGCTCAAGCCGGGTGGACGGATCGTTGCCCACGGTGTCACCCTGGACACCGAAACACTGCTCGCCGGGTGGTACCGGGCGCACGGCGGGTCGTTGAGCCGGCTGCTGGTCGAGAACGTCGAACAGCTCGGCCGGTTCCTGAGCTGGACGCCTGCCCGCGCGGTCACGCAGTGGGCCTGTGTGAAGGACCGATAGCTTCGAGAACCTCGGTCATCGTGCGGGGACGGGACTCCAGGCCCAGTGCGATGGCCAGCTGCAACTGCCAGGGCTGCCGCAGATGAGCCCGGCTCACCAGATCGGTATCGGCCAGCACCTCGGCTATCGGGCCCTGGTGCACCTGACCACCGGCGACCACTGCCGCCTCATCCGCCCATGACAGCGCGAAATCGACGTCGTGGGTGGCCAGGACGATGGTGGTGCCCTGGCCGGTGAGCCGCGCCAGCGCCGAGCGCGTCTCTTCGACACCCGACGGGTCGAGACCCGCCGTGGGTTCGTCGAGCAGAAGAACATCCGGACGCATGGCGACCGCTCCCGCGATCGTGACGCGTTTGCGTTCGCCGTAGGACAGCTGATGAGTCGGACGATCGGCCAGATGCGTGATGCCCAGCAGGTCGAGTGCCTCAGCGACACGGCGGCGGGCTTCGTCCTCGGTCAGGCCCAGGTTGAGCGGACCGAACGCGACATCTTGGGTGACGTCGGCCGAGAAGAGCTGGTCGTCGGGATCCTGCAGCACCAATTGGACGCGCCGGCGGTGCTCCCGCAAGCCGGCCCTGTCATGTTTGAGCGGCCGGCCGGCCAGGGCGATCTCGCCCGAGTCGGGCTTGTGAGCACCGGACAGGCAGCGCAGCAGCGTGGTCTTGCCCGAGCCGTTGGCGCCGAGCAGGGCCAGCCTGATCCCCGGAGAGAGCCGGCAGCTCGCCCGCTTCAGCACCGGTTCGGCCCCCGGATAGGACGCGATGACATCGCGCGCGACGAGGATCATGACAAGACCGTCCACCCGATGGTGAGCAGCCAGATGCCGCCGAGCAACGCGCCGACGGCCGCCAGGAATCGTGGCGATGCCGGCATCCGGCGCGGCAGGGTGATGAGGTCACCGTCGATGCCGCGGGCTGCCAGCCCGTCGGTCAGCCGGGCGGCGCGATCCCAGGAACGTACCAGGAGGGTGCCCATGGTGTTGGCCGCGGTGTTCATCCGCCGTTTGAATGGTTTCGGGCCGGCCGGCGCGTCCCCGAGCCGCGCCACCTGCGCGACGTGCATCGCCAGTGCGGTGTCGAGCAGCACGAACAGCAGCCGGTAGATGAGGGACGCCACCTCGACCAGCGGTCCCGGCACGCCGCGCTGGCGGGCCCAGCCGAGCAGGTCGACCATCGGTGTGGTGGTGGCGAGCAGCAGGATTGCCAGGGTGCCGGCCGTCGAGCGGGCGAACAGTTGCAGCCCGTTGAGAGCCGACGCTGTGGTCAGTGATAGCGGGCCGAAACGGAACCAGGCTTCGGCGGGCGCCCGGCCGACGATGAAGGCGACCGAGATCGAGCCGATCAGGATGAAGACGAGGGGTGCCGCGAAGCCGGTGGCCAGCGTCCGGATGGGAATGCGTGCCGGGCCGAGCGTCGCGACGACCGAGGCCAGCGCCACCAGCGGCGCGGCCGGCCAGGCGGGTGCGATCAGGGCAGTGAGGACCAGACCCATGCTGAGCAGGAGCTTCTCACTGACCCTGATGTGCCGCCAGGGCGCACCCCAGGCGGCATCATCAAGGGCAATCATTGCAGGCTATTCGGTAGCCGGGACAGGTGCGTCCCCCGATGGTTTGACCGGTGCGGGCCCGGCCGCAGCGAACTCTTCCCTGCTCTTGGCGCGGCCACGCAGGTTTCCGAGGGCGAATCCGACGATACCGGCACCCAGGGCGGCCTGCAGGGCGAACAGCCCGGACTCGATCTCACCGCTGCCGGGCTCGAAGATCGGCTGGAACCAGGGCTCGGTGCCTTCTTGTTCCAGGGTCTCGGTGACGACCGAGTCGGTGCCCGTGAAGCCTTCTTCGCCGTCACCGGGCTTGGGAGCCAGCGCGAACGAGAGCACGAAGATCGCGATGATGGCGGCAATCAGGCCGAAGGTGATCCAGGGATTCTTCTTAGACATTGCTGGTCTCCTCAGCTTTCGCCTGGGGAGCAGCTATCGGGTCGATGATGCCGCGGCGTTCCAGTTCGGGACGCACGACTCCGGCCAGGAAGCGGAAGAGCAGCACCCCGACGAAGCCTTCGGCCACGGCCAGCGGAATCTGGGTGATGGCGAAGACGCTCAGGAACTTGGCTGCGGCTCCGGCGAAGCCGGACACCGGGTCGGGATGCGCGATGGCCAATTGGATCGAGGTGACGACGTAGGTGCTGAGATCGGCGAAGAACATCGCCGCGAAGATCGCTATCGACGATCCGAATCTGCGCAGCAGCCGATAGGCTCCGTAGCCGATCCACGGACCGGCGATCGCCATCGAGAAGACGTTCGCGCCCAATGTGGTGATTCCCCCGTGGGCCAGCAGCAGCGCCTGGAACAGCAGCACCACGGTGCCCAGGAAGGCCATTACCGGTGGTCTGAACAGCACCGCCCCGACACCGGTGCCGGTGGGGTGCGAGGAGCTGCCGGTCACCGACGGCAGCTTGATCGCCGAGAGCACGAAGGTGAAAGCTCCGGCGACGGCCAGCAGCATTTTGTTCTCGGTGGATTCGCGAGCTTCCTTGATGACGCAACGGGCCCCGTGGATGACGAATGGAGCGGCTGCCACATACCAGGCAGCACATTGAAGTGGCGGTAGGAATCCTTCGGCGATATGCACGAATCTCTCTCCTTTTGAGATGACGCGTCCCAATAATTCGATGCATCAAGGTGAGTTCCTGACTTCCGTTCGAATGAACGTTCACAGTGGCGCGACCGTGCCGGCTCTTCCCGGCTTCCTCGTCGCTTGACGCATATGAGACTCTAGACCACGAGCATTCGGACCTCGAAGGGACCCCCCACGTGGACGTGACATACGACTACCTCACTGATGCGGCCGAGATCTACGCCGAATCGTTTTCAACCATTCGTCGCGAGGCTGATCTGTCGCGTTTCCCCGATGACGTCGCCAACGTTGTCGTGCGGATGATCCACGCCGCCGCCCAGACCGACCTGCCCGCCGACATCGCGTTCACCGAGGGTGTGGTGGCGAGCACGCGTGAAGCCTTGTGGAACGGTGCCCCGGTCTTCTGCGATTCCACCATGGTGGCCACCGGGATCATCCGTTCCCGGCTGCCGAACAGCAACGAGGTGATCTGCCATCTGGGCGACCCACGGCTGGCCGAGATGGCTGCCGAACTGCACACCACCAAGACCGCGGCCGCGGTCGACCTGTGGCTGCCCCGCCTGCAGGGCGCGGTGGTGGCCATCGGCAATGCGCCGACGGCGTTGTTCCGGCTGCTCGAAGTGGTGCGGGACACGGGAGTCAAGCCGGCAGGTGTGATCGGTATCCCGGTAGGTTTCGTGGGTGCGGCCGAGTCGAAGCAGGCGCTGGTCGACAATCCGTTCGGGCTGGAGTATCTGGCGCTGCTGGGACGCCGCGGCGGCTCCGCCGTGACGGTGGCCGCGGTGAATGCGATCGCCAGCACCGACGAGCGCACGAACCAGGTGCGCGCCTAGCTCTGCCGCCGTCGGAGCCTAGGCGAAAGCGATATAGCGCAGGTAAATGTAGATCCAGGCGATGATCGTGGTGAAGACGGTCGTCAATATGCCGTACTTGGTGAAATGCCAGAACGTGATCTTGTGTCCCGAGCGAGCCGCCAGCCCGATGCCGACGACGTTCGCGCTGGCCGCCACCGCTGTTCCGTTGCCGCCGAAGTCGGCACCCAGCGCGAACGCCCACCACAGGAACGCTCCGTCGTGGGAGTCGCTGCCGTAGGTGACCAGCACATCCACGATCGGTGCCATGGTCACCGGGTCGCCCACTCGGACCGGTGGCACCTGCACAGCCAGATCTCTTGCCCTCATGGCAACGTTCCTTTGTCCACGGAGTTGGAAAAACTGATGAGGCTAACAAGCCTGACATGCGTTCGGCCCCTCCCCGCCGGGCGCTCGCGGCAACTGTGACGTGATGGGTTAACACTAGCGGAAATCGGGGGATTGCCACTAGTGAGTTGCACTCAGTTACGGACGGGGCCTGAGCGCGAAACGCGATCACGCCGCAGCAGGTAGGTGTCGAAGATCCAGCCGTTCATCTCGGCGGCCTCGGCGCGCACGCGCAGGATCTCGTCCCTCACCTGCGCCAATGGTCCGCTGATGAGGAGCTCGGCTGCGGTACCCAGGTAGGCGCCCCAGAAGATCTCGAGGCCGGCAGGGTCGATGCGAGCGAAGGTCTGCTTGCCGTCGAGCATCACCACGACATCGTCGACCGTCTCGGGCATGCCTGAGGCCAGCAGCCGGGCAGGGGCGATCTGCACCGCCCGTCCCTGACGATTGAGCGGGATCTTGAATGCCGCGGCCAGCGCCAGCACGCAGCTGATGCCGGGGATCACCTGTACTTCGATCGGACGCCCGGCCCGGGTGGACGCGTCGGCCAGCTTGTCGACGATGGCCAGGGTGCTCTCGTAGAGGCTGGGGTCGCCCCAGATCAGGAAGCCGCCGCTGGCGCCTTCGGGCAGCTCCGCGGCCACTGCCGCACTCCACGATTCGAGCCGCTGAGCTCGCCAGCTGGCAACCGCGGCCGGATAGTCGGGGGTGGTCTGCCAGGGACGGGGCGGATCGCGTAGTTCGACGGTCTTCAGCGGGACGTCGCGGTGCCGCTCGATGATGATCCGCCGTGCCTCGACGAGGTCATCGAGTTGATCCTCCTTGAGAACCACGAACAGGACGTCGATCTCGCGGATCGCCGCGATCGCCTGCAGCGTGATCCATTCGGGGTTACCTGCGCCGATTCCGATCAGCACAAGCTTGCGGGGTCCGGCCATGGTCAGTCGGCGAGCTCGCCGAGAGCCTTGACGGCCGCGGTGCGGGCGTGCGCCGTGCGATGCGGGTTGCGGTCACCGACCACCCCGACCCACAGACCCGCGACCTCCCCGGTCGCCGGCGTCCAGGCCGTGCCGCCGATAGCAGCATCACCGCGGACGCAGAAGACGCGCCGCTGCTCGGCCCAGGCTGCCACCTGCGCATTGACCTCGGGGGAATCGGTCAGCGCCAGCGCATACCAGGCACCCTCCAGATCGGCCTCGGACACCGCGCGCTGAGTCCAGCTCAGCTGTCCCTCGTCCGCCAGCCTGCGGATCTTCTCGCTCGCCTGGGGAGCGACCACCCGGACATCGGCACCGGCCTTGAGCAGCTTGCCGACCCGGCGGGCCGCGACCGTGCCCGCGCCGGCGATGAGTACCGTGCGTCCGGTCAGCACGAGGCCGCTCAGGTAGACCTGCGGGGCCGGGCCACTGGCCGGGCCGATCCAGCCCTGAGCAGCCGACCGGTAGCGGTCGGCGACCGTCTGCGCCAATTCGTCGCAGTCGCCGATCACGTCGGCCAGCCGCACCTCGGCGTCCGGATGATTCGCCGCCCAGGTGGCGGACTGCTCCCGTGCCCAGTTCTGCAGCAGGCCAGGAAACAGATAGTGCGGCATGATCACGATCTTGCGTCCACCGTGGGCGTAGGCCCGGTCGAGGGCGGTGGTCAGGTCGGGCTCGGCGATCTGGATGAAGCCGGTGACCACGTCGCCGTAGCCGCCCTCCTCGCGCAGCAGCCGGCCCAGCCGGACATGATCGGCGTTGGCCTCGGGGACGCTGCAACCGCGTCCCAGGAAGACCACACTGGTCTGGCCGGGTGTCCACTCGCCGAGGGCGGCAGCGATCCGTTCGCGGGCGGCGGCGCGTAGCAGCGGGTCCGAACCCAGGTGCCCGGCATAGCTGACCGATCCGCTGCCGGCAAGCACTCGTCCGCCTTCGATGCCCTCGGGAATATCCTCGCGGACGTGCCCGCCGGTGCCGATCATCAGCGGCACCACCACGACATGATCGTCGGACGACTCGGCCAGGGCGGCGGCGACCGCGTCCTCGATCGTCGGGGTGTCGAGCTCGACGTAGGCGTCGTAGACCGTCACGCCGGGCAGCAGCGTCTTCACCCGGTCGATCAGTGCACGGCAGGCCTGCTGCCCCTCGGGAAGCCGGGTGCCGTGGGCGGCAATGACCAACGAACTCATCTCTGCTCCATCCAGGTGTAGTCGCGGGGGGTCACCATCACTTCGTCCCCGGCGCCGGTAGGCATCATGCGGGTCGAGGACGACCCGACGATCACGATCGAATGCATGTCGACCCACTGCGGGTCGAAGTCTGCCAGCGGCGCCACGCGGTAGCTCTGCTCGGGACGACTGGCGTCGCGCACCACGGCGACCGGTGTGCCGGCCGGCCGGTGCGCGCCGAGGATCTCCAACGCCCGCGGCAGATGAGCCGTCCGCGAGCGACTGCGCGGGTTGTACATGGCCACCACGAAATCGCCCTCGGCGGCAGCCTGCAGACGCTTCTCGATGACATCCCAATCGGTGTGCAGATCCGACAGCGAAATGGTCACGTGGTCGTGGCCCAGCGGGGCGCCGAGGATCGCCGAGGCGGCCAGTTCCGCGGTCACGCCCGGGACGATCTCGACGTCGATGCCCTCGGTGCCCTGTTCGAGGGTGGGCGAGGCCATCGCGTAGATCGCCGGATCTCCCCCGCACACGATCGCCACATTTCGTCCCTCGCGGGCCTTCTCGATGCCGAGCGCGGTGCGCATGTCCTCGGTGCCCATGCCCGATGAGACGATCTCGGTGCCGGGCCGCAGCACCGAGCGGATCTGCGCCACGTAGGGCCGATAGCCGATGACGATGGCGGACTCGCTGAGCACCCGGCGGGCCCGCGGGGTCAACAGGTCGTCGGCGCCGGGGCCGAGGCCGACGATGGCGAGCCGCCCGCGCGGCTCGAGACGGCCGATGGCGATGGTCGCCTCCGGGCTCTTGGTCTTCTCGACGATCAGCGTGGCGCCGTGGGCCAGCACGGAGGCCTCCGACACGCTCGGCGTGCCGACCGCGCTCGCGGCATGACCGCTGGGATTGGGCACCTGGAGGCCGGCGAGCAACGGGGCGGAATAGGTGACGAAATCCACCCCTAGCTCGGCGGCCAGAGCGATCAGGCCCTGCTCGTCGGCCTTGGCGTCCACGCTGGTCAGCGCACAGATGGACGACTGGGACAAGCCGCGCTCGGCAAACGTCGCGGCCAGCAGTGTGCGCAGGTCCTCGACGGAGGTGCCGCGGTTGCAGCCCATTCCGACGACCAGCGATTTGGGATGCAGCACCACGGTGGGCAGATCGGTGGGCACCAACACCGCATCGCTCACCAGGATGCGCGCCTGGGGATCGGGCGGTGGGGGCAGCACCTTGACATGCGTCCCGCGCCGTTCGACCCGCTCGACCCCGGGCTCGGTGACGTTGCTGGGCAGCGCGGGCAGCGGCCACGGGTGCTCGCGGACGAGCGCGACCGGGCGTCCGTCGATCACCGCACGGGTCACCCCGGCGAGGTCACCGGTGGTCTCCCAGCCCAGCGTGTCCAGACCGGGCAGCCCCAGCGCGTCGGTCGCGGTGGTGAGCACCGCGGTGGCACCCAGACCCTCCGCGATCCGCCGGGCCAGTTCGTTCGCGCCGCCGACATGTCCCCCGACCAGGGGGACGACGAATCGTCCGGCCTCGTCGATCACGACCACGCCGGGATCGGTCTTCTTGTCGGCGAGTAGGCCGGCGATCAGGCGGGTGGTGGCGCCGAGCGCCAGGTGGCTGATGATCAGATCGCATTCGTCCCAGGCTTGCCGGAGGCCTTCGGCCGACGATGTTGTGTAGCGGTGGGTCGTGCCGAGGAATGCGTCGATGGCCTCCGCGCGGGCCTGGCTTGTGGCGGTGGTGGCCACTTGGCCGATGATGGGCTGGCTCACGCTTCGGCTCCTGCCGGCCGGGCTCCCCCGGCGATCGCTGTCTGTTCCCCGATGGCGGCGGCATCGTCGGGGTGGTGGGCGAGGACGAGCACCACATTCGGCTGCGCGATGTCGGTCACCACGCGGGCCTGTTCCTCACTGAGGACGCGGACCTGTTCGTCGTGCTCACCGAGCCGTTCGGCCAGCACATAGCTGCGTCCCAGGCCGGCGGTGGCGGCCACGATCTGCGGCAGACCCGTGCGTCCATCGGTCAACAGGCCCACCTTCGGATGGGTGCGCAGCGCCTCGAGTGCCGGCGCCGGATCGTTGCCGTGCAACGAGACGAGCAGGGCGTCGTCCCAGGGCAGCGCGACCGCGGCGAAGGCGAGTTGGAGCGAGGTGACCGTCGGGACGACGCGCACCTTCAGCCCCGCCGCGCGAATGCGCCGCACGACCCCGTAGAACAGCGGGTCTCCCGAGGCGATGACCACCGCCCGATCCTCGGCAGGCAGCTCCTGGAGGGCGTCGATGGCAGGCCCGATGCGGCCCAGGACGATGCGGCGATCGTCCGGCACACCGAGCGCATCGAGGTGCCGCTGCCCGCCCACCACCAGGGAGGCACCGGCGACGGCTTCGCGTAGTCCGGCGCTGGGGGCGCCGATGTAACCGTAGACGGTGATCATGCCTGGGCGCCCTTCTCGGCAAGTTCGCGCGCGGCGACCGGGTCGGCATCGCGGTACTCGTGCCGGAAACCGGGATGGTAGAGATGGCTGCGCTTGGCCAGCGGGGTTTCGGCCAGCGCGGGACCGACCAGGATCACGGTGTGCTTCCAGAACTTGTGCTCTTTCATGGTGGCGGCCAACTGATCGAGCCGGCAGCGCACCATCACCTCGTCGGGCCAGGTCACCTGGTGGCCGATGATGACCGGGGTGTCCGGCGGATAGCCGCCGGCCAGCAGCTCCCGCTGCAGGGTGTGGCTGCGCGCCGCGGACAGGTAGAGCGCCATCGTGGTGCCGTGGGCGGCGAATTCGCGGACACTCTCGCGCGGCGGCATCGGCGTGCGGCCGCCCTCCAGCCGGGTGAGGATCAACGACTGCGAGACCTCCGGCAAGGTGATCTCGACATCGGAGCGGGCTGCGGCGGCGGAGAAGGCCGAGACACCCGGAATCGACTCGTAGGCGATGCCGAGCCTGCGGAGTAGTTCGCGCTGTTCGGCGGTGGCGCCGTAGATGGCCGGGTCGCCGGTGTGTACGCGAGCGACCAGCAGGCCCTCGTCGCGGGCCCGCTCGTAGAGGGGGGTGATGTCTTCGAGCGAGGCGGACGCCGAGTCGACCAACAGCGCGTCCGGCTTGTGGTCGGCCACGATCTCGGCGTTGACCAGGGACGACGCCCAGATGATGATGTCGGCGGCCGCGATCGTCCGGGCACCGCGCACGGTGATCAGGTCGGCTGCGCCCGGGCCGGCGCCGACGAAGACGACCTTGCCCTGGCCGGGTTCACCGCCGGCCGGTGGAATCACCGTGTACTGGGCGCGGCCTTCGGCCTGCGGCTCGGTGGCGTCTGATTCAGCCGCTGGTTGCTGGTTCACAGCCGTTCTCCTCGTCCGCCACGCTTGGCCGGCCACAGCACGCTGGTGAAGTAGGGGGCGCTGTCCAGTTCACTGACCGCGCTGATCTGCTCCGCGGGCAGCCCGACGTCGATTCCTGCTACGGCGTCGTCGCCGATCTCGGCCAGATGCGCCCGCAACTCGGGCAGATAGCGTCCGGCCTTGTACACCACGCAGGTGTCGGCCACCTCGGCGACCTTCAGCAGTGGCTCGATGCCCCTCTTGAGCGGGACGAGCGCCAGCACCTCGTCGCCTTCGACCAGCGGGGTGCGGCTGGCCGCGGCCAGCGCCTGCATGGCGGTGATGCCGGGGATGACCTCGACCCGCAGATCAGCAACCTTCTCGCGCACCGATGAGGCCAGATAGCTGAAGGTGGAGTAGACCGACGGGTCCCCGATGGTTGCGAAGCCGATGGTCGTGGCACCAGCATCGAACGAGGCCACGGCCTGATCTGCCGAGGCCTGCCACGAGGCGGCGCGCCGTTTCGTCACACCGGTGCGGTCGGCCATCGAGAACGGAATACGCACGATGCGCTCGGCCACGTCGGGGCAGGCGGCGAGCACGATCGTCTCGGCTCGTCCGGCGCCGGAGCCGCTCGCTTCGGTGGCGGGCACCAGGATGCGTTCACAGTGGCGCAGCGCGTTGACCGCTTTGACGGTGATGAGTTCGGGATCACCGGGGCCGACCCCGATGCCGAAGAGGATGTGGGGGCGCGTCGTGGGCTGGGCGGCTTCGCTCAATTCGACTCCTTGCGATCCCCTCAGCCGGGGGACCTGATCTGCAGGAACGCGAAGGCCAGTCGACCGGGCTTGCCGCGCGTAGCGCATGCTTCGGGCATGCAGCAGGGCGGACCACCGTTGCGGGACAGCGCCGGAATCTCACCGGCTTCGCTTGGCACTCGCTCCGGTCGTATCTGACCGGCGCGGTCAGCTTACCGCCCCGGGCTGAACGGCGACAATGCGCGGGTGGTGTCTGCCGACCCCGGACGCCGGCCGGCGGGCGATCCCCACCGCATCGCGGGTATCGCCCGCTTCTTCGCAGGTTCTAGGATCGGGGACGATGAATCCCTTGAACAGTGTTAACCCGACCGCCGATACGCCGGTCGATGTGGCTGCCGCAATCGAGCCGGTCGCGGCGTTCTGGGCCGCGCATGCGGCGCGGCGACCGATCGCCGTGCACAGCTCGGGGACCACCGGCCAATCCCGCACGATCGTGCGCAGCACCGCCTCCTGGGTGGATTCGTTCGGCCTCGCCGCGGCGCGGCTCGACTTGTCGTCCGCCGGCAGGTTCTACATCCCGGGACCGCTCAGCGCGACCATGAACCTGTTCGCCGCCTGCCTCGCCGACGCCGCCGGGGCGTCGTGGTCGCCGGATCCTGCCGGGGCTACGCATTGCACGCTGACTCCGTCCGGGCTTGGGCGGGCCCTGGGTTCTGGGCTCTTGTCTCCTGGGCTCGTGGTGCTGGTCGCCGGCGACGGGCTGCACGATAACCTGCGGGACGAGGCTCGTGCGCAGGGACTGCGGGTTGAGCACTACTACGGCGCGACCGAACTCTCGCTGGTGGCGTGGGGCAGCTGCCGTTCGGATCTGCGGCTGTTCGACCGGGTCGAGGCGCGAATCATCGACGGACGCATCTGGGTACGTTCGCCGTGGCTGTCCGACGGCCCGGCCCCCGGCACTCCGGTGGGATCGTGGCAGCGTTCGGCGGACGGCTTCGCCGGCATCGGCGATCACGGCCGGCTGGACGGCGACCGGCTGCACGTCCAGGGGCGCGATGGCGCCATCACGACCGGTGGCGCGACCGTCGAGCTTGCCCCGTTGACAGACCGGCTGCGGGCCGCTGCCGGCGGCGAGGTCTATCTAGTGGGGATCCCGCATCCGGTGGTGGGCCAGGTGCTGGGCTGCGCGGTCACCCGTCCCGACGATGTCGAGCGGCTGCGCGCCTGGTCACAGCGCAATCTCGGCCCGGCCGAGCGTCCGCGGGCTTGGGCAGTGGTCGAACAGCCACCCCTGACCGCCGCCGGCAAGATCGATACTTCAGCCCTGGCGGCTTTGATCCGCGGGCACCACGCGACTTCGAAGGAACAGCACTCATGAGCAGCAGTCCGGTCATCATCGATGCCGTGCGCACGCCGATCGGCACCGAGCACGGCAGCCTGAAGAATGTGACAGTCGATCAGCTGGTGACACCGCTGATCGCCGAACTCGCCGCCCGCTGTCCCGAGCCGGCCGCGATCAGCCAGGTCATCTTGGGAAACCTGCGCGGACCCGGCGGCAATCTGGCCCGCTACTGCGCGCTGGACGCCGGGCTGCCCCAGCAGGTGACCGGGCTGACCGTCGACCAGCAATGCGGGGCGGGGCTGGCCGCCGTCGAATGCGCCCGCGGTGCGCTGGCGCTCAATCCGGGGTTCATTCTGGCCGGCGGCGCGCAATCGGCATCGACGCAGCCGCGCACCTTCTGGCCGGCTGCCTCGGCCGATGCCCCGGGCGGCCTTGAGGAGTTCACCCGGGCGCCCTTCGTCCCGGAGCGCTTCGACGACCCGGGCATGGGGTTGGCCGCGGACCTGCTGGCCGAGGAATGCGGGATCGGCCGCGCGCGGCAGGATGCCTACGCGGCACGATCTCATCAGCGAGCGGTGCACTCGATCGATGCCGGGGTCTTCGACGACGAGATCGTGCCCATCGCCGGTGTCACCACGGACGAACGGCCGCGGCGAGGCTTCACCCAGCAGCGGCTGGCGCGTTTTCGTCCGGTCTTCCGGCCAGGCGGCACAGTGACCGCCGCGAACGCCTGTGGGGTCAACGACGGCGCGTCCCTGGTGCTGATGACCGACGCGCACACCCACGCCCGGCTCGGCATCGGCGGACTGCGCATCCTCGACCTGGTGACCGTCGGCGGCACTCCGGCGCGTCCGGGCATCGGCGTGGTGCCGGCCGTGCGAAGGCTCTACGAGCGCACGGGTCTTGGTCCCGACGACTTCGAGGTCGTGGAGTGCAACGAGGCGTTCGCAGGTCAGATCCTGGCCTGCCTGGACGAGATCGGCATCCCCGATGAGCGCAACTGCGTGCAGGGCGGCGCGCTGGCCCTCGGACATCCGTGGGCGGCCACCGGAGCCGTCCTGTTGACCCGGATCTTCACCCAGCTGGTGCGCGAAGGACGAGGTGGACGCGGCCTGGCGGCCATCGCCATCGCCGGCGGCATGGGAGCCGCGATCGCTGTCGAGGCCTGTTGATGGCCATCAGGACCAGGCATCGCCACCGACTGGGCCAGCGGCAGACTGCCGCTGCCCGTTGAGCATTCAAGATATACGCTAGGGCCCGTGCCGGTACTCGCAGTGGGGTTGAGCCACCACCAGGTGGCCAGCGACGATCTGACGCAGTTCGCCGCCTGCGCCGAGCAGGCGAGCGCCAGCCTGCGCGCATCCCACGGTGTCAGCGGGCTGATCATGCTGTCGACCTGCAACCGGTGCGAACTGTATATCGACGCCGAGAACTTCCATCAGACCGTTCGTCTCACCCGTGATCTGCTCACCAAAGCCGGTGCGGGTGATCTGGTCGGCGTGATGGATGTCTACGGTCTGCGCAATGCCGTGCAGCATCTCTTCGAGGTCTCCTGCGGGCTGGACTCGATGGTCGTCGGCGAATCCGAGATCGCCGGCCAGGTGCGCAGCTCCCTGCAGGCTTACTCCGAGCAGGCCGGTCCGGCGCTGCACCGGCTCTTCCGGATGGCCCTGGGCACGTCGAAATCCATCGCCAACGCCACCGCACTAGGCGCGATGGGACGCTCGGTAGCCTCCGTCGCCCTCGATCTGGTGGAGACCCGGCACGGTCATCTGGCCGGCCGGCGAGCGCTGCTGGTCGGCACCGGGGCCTATGCGGGCGTGGTGACCGCCGACCTGATTCGTCGCGGCGCGCAGGTCTTCGTCTACTCCTCGTCGGGACGGGCCACGGCGTTCGCCCAGACGCATCCGGTCAATCCGGTCGGCGATGACCGGCTGCCGGACGCGCTCGCGCTGGCCCAGGTGCTGGTCGCCTGCAGTGGACGCGGGCGCCGCGCGAACCGCATCACCGCTCGTCAGGTCAGCGATGCCCGGGCCGCCAGCGTCGGCCCGCTGCCCGTGGTCGACCTCGCGCTGGCCCGCGATGTCTCGCCCGAGTTGGCCATGACACCGGGGATCGACCTGATCGATCTTGATGTCGTCGGCGAACACGCCCCCACCGATCACGTGGAGTCGCTGCACCGGGCCCGCGAACTGATCGACGAGGCGGTGGACGACTATCTGCGCACCGAACGTGCCCGGCTGGCCGACCCGGCCATTCTCGCGGTCCGTGCCTATGTCAACCAGATCGTCGCTCATGAGATCGACTCAGTAACGGCGCACGGTTCACCCGATGAGGCAGCGGCGGTCCGCCGCTCGCTGCGCCGGGTGGCCAATGCGGTCCTCCACCAACCGACCGTCCGCGCGGCAGCGGCAGCCCAGGACGGCGATCTCGGCGAGTTCACCTCGGCGCTGGAAAGGGTCTTCGGAATCGAGGTCGACCAATGACCGACCAAGGCCCCACGGCCGGACCGTTGCGGCTGGGCACCCGCGGTTCGCTACTTGCCCGCACCCAATCACAGCTGGTCGCCGATTCGATCACCGCGGCCACCGGACGCGCGGTCGAACTGGTGATCGTCCGCACCGAAGGCGATGACGTCTCGATTCCCCTCGACGCGCCATCGCGGCCCGGCGCGTTCGCGGCGGCCCTGCGGGATGCCCTGCTGGACGACCGAGTCGACCTGGCCGTCCACTCATTCAAGGACCTGCCGAGCGCACCGCTGCCCGGGCTCTCGGTGGCGGCGATACCGCCGCGCGCCGATCCCCGCGATGCGCTGTGTTCCCGCGATGGGCTGTCCTTGGACGCGCTGCCCCGCGGCGCGCGGGTGGGGACGTCCAGCCCCCGACGGGTCGCCGGGCTGCTGCGCGCGCGCTCCGACCTGCAGATCGTGCCCATTAGGGGAAACGTCGACACCAGGCTGCGCAAGGTCCGCGACGGCGACGTGGACGCCGTCGTGCTCGCAGCCGCCGGCTTGCAGCGGTTGGGGCGCGAGGCAGCTGTCACCGAGTTCATCGATGCAGGCATCGTGCTGCCCGCCCCGGCTCAGGGCGCGCTGGCGGTGGAGTGCCGTACCGGCGAACTCGGGTCCCAGATGGCAGCGATCGATGATCCGGCGACCCGGCTCGAGGTGACCGCAGAACGCTCGGTGCTGAGCGGGATCGGCGCCACCTGCACCACGGCGGTGGGCGCCCTGGCCACCTGGATCGGCAAAGATGAGCTAAAGCTGACCGTCGAGGTCAGCAATCATCGCGGCATCGTCTACAGCCGGATCTCACGCGCCGGGCGCGTCACCATCGCCGGCGAGGCGACCCAGCTCGGCGCGGCGGTCTGCGACCAGCTTGCCGCCGACATGTCATGAAGCCCCTGCTGCTCATCCGCCCCGACCACAACGAGGCGGACGCCGGCGCTCTGGCGGAGGTAGGCATCGCATCCGTGACCGAGCCGCTGCTGCAGATCGTCCCCGTCGCGGACAGCGGGCCGGCGCGCGCGCTGGCACATCGCCTCAGTGAGGTGGACTCACTAACCTGGCTGGTCGTCACCTCGCCACGCACCTGGAAGCGATGGCGGATTGCGGTCACTGAGTTGGACTCAGTTCTGACCGAGGCGCTGGCCAGGGGGTTGAACGTGGCCACCGTGGGCGCGAAGACCGCCTCGTCGTTGCCGGCGGCCGCCCGAGACCGGACGATCATCCCGTCCGGCATCAGTGCCGAGGACATGCTCGGTTTTCTGCTGGAGCAGACCCCCGGTACCGCATTGCTGCCGGCGTCGGCCCGGGCCCGGCGGGTGCTGCCCGACGGGTTGACTGCGGCAGGTTGGCAGGTTCAGCAGGCAGCGATCTACGGCACCGTGGCTCGCCGTGATGTCCGGTTGCCCGCGCTCGATGGTCTGGGCGGGGTCGTGGTGCGGTCGGCCAGCGCCGCGTCTGCGTTGGCAAACCTGGTTCCGCAGCCACCGGGCGATTTCACGGTTTTCGCGGTGGGCCCGGTCACCAGTGGTCGTTGCCGCGATCTCGGCTGGCAGCCGGTCGAGATCAGTTCTACGCAGCCGGGCGCAGTAGCCCGGGCAATCGCCGGTCATCTCCGGGCAGACGGGGGCATGCTGGAACAATGAACACGACTCCACAGCCGGCCATCGAGCGCATCACGCCATTCGCCGGGAATCCTCTGGTGGTCGGCATAGAACCGGGCCAGCCGGACATCGTCGTCGTCACCGCCGCCCGACTCGCCGAGACCCTCAAGGCGAAGGTGTATTTCGCCTACGCCGACCCACAGCGGATCACCGAACGCGAGTTCCCCGACGGCACTGTGCAGCACGGCGGCCTTGATCCCGACTTCTCCGGCGACGAGATCTGGCAGGCCCGGCGGGACCAGTTGGTCGCTGCCGTGCACAAGACGCTGGGCGAGGCACCCATCGAGTGGGAGTTCCGCTACTTGGCCGGACGCGCCGACCGCGCCCTGACTCATCTGGCCCGCGCGGTGGACGCCAGCATGATCGTCATCGGTACTCGACGCCCGGGAAGCAGTGGCCGGGTGAAGCGGTTGCTGCAGGGCACCCTAGGCAGGCACCTGGCCCATCATCAGCACCGTCCGGTGCTGATGATCCCTACCTCTGTCGTCGATTGGAAGATTCCGCTGGAATGACAGCCACCCCTGCCCCTTCGCCCGCGCGTCCACCCCATCTGCGTCCCCAGCTGATCGGGCTGGTCATGCTCGGCGGCGCCGCCGGCACAGCGGTCCGCAATGCCATAGAGAATGCCTTTGCGGCCTCCGGAGATCACCTGCTGCCGTGGGCCACCTTCGGCATCAACATCTCGGGCGCCTTTCTGCTGGGCCTGTTGTCGGAGTTGCTGGCGTTGATCATCTCGAATGAACAGCGGCGGCGGGTGCTCCAGCTGACCTTCGGCACCGGCGTGCTGGGCGGCTACACCACCTACAGCACCTTTGCGCTGGAGACTGTGCGGCTGGGCGAGACCAATCATCCGATCGCGGCGGCGGGCTACGCGGTGGGCAGCGTCGTCCTGGGTTTCGTGGCCGCCTATCTGGCGATGCTGGGCACTCGCCGGATGGTCGGGATCGCGGAACGAGGCCAGCGATGATCGCGCTGGGAGTCGCGGTGTTCGGGGGGCTCGGCGCCGGCGCCCGCTTCATGCTGGACGGTTTCCTCACCGAGCGGGTCCACGGGCCGGTGCCGCTGGCCACGCTCATCATCAACACGCTCGGGTCGCTGCTGCTCGGCGTACTGACCGGCTGGATCGCGGTGGGCGGTCCAGTGGATGTCAAGACCATCGCCGGGGTGGGTTTCTGCGGTGGGTTCACCACCTTCAGCACCGCCAGCGTCGAACTGGCCCGGCTCGTGCGCGCCGGCCGCAGGCCTGCCGCCGCAGGGCTTGGCGCGGTCATGTTGATCGTCTGCCTGATCGCGGGACTAGCCGGCATCGCCTTGGGCGGTCTGCTGGGCTGAAGCCTCGCGTCCTATGCTTCTGTACAGCGTCTGCGAACCCTGAAGGAGCCCGTCTTGTACCTTGTCCAGCGTCCCCGCCGGTTGCGTCAAACACCTGCCGTAAGGCGTCTGGTCGCTGAGACCCGGCTGCATCCGGCCGATCTGGTGCTTCCGATGTTCGTCGTGGAGGGTCTGGACGAACCTCGGCCGATCACCGCGATGCCGGGCGTGGTACAGCACAGCTTGAGCAGTCTCGCCGAGGCGGCCGTCGAGGCGCAGGCTGCCGGTGTCGGTGGGCTGATGCTGTTCGGGATCCCGCTGATCAAGGATTCGATCGGGTCCCAGGCGACCGATCCGCAAGGAATCCTGGCCAAGGGCGTTCGAGTACTGGCCGAGGCGGTGCCGCAGCTGCCGATCATCGCCGACCTGTGTCTGGACGAGTTCACCGATCACGGTCACTGCGGGGTCCTCGATGCGCGGGGGCGGGTCGACAACGATGCGACACTGCTGCGCTATCAGGAGATGGCCATCGTGCTGGCCGAGGCCGGGGCAACCATGGTGGGTACCTCGGGGGCGATGGACGGCCAGGTCGCGGCCTGCCGAACCGCGCTCGACGGCGCCGGACATACCGACACCATGATCATGGCCTACGGCGCGAAGTATGCGTCCGCGTTCTACGGCCCGTTTAGGGAGGCCGTCGATTCATCGCTGCAGGGCGACCGGCGTGCCTATCAGCAGGATCCGGCCAACGCGGTCGAGGCGATCCGGGAGGTTCAGCTGGACGTCGACGAAGGCGCCGACATCGTGATGGTCAAGCCCGGCCTTCCCTATCTCGACGTTCTCGCGGCGGTAGCCGCCGAGGTCACCATTCCCGTGGCCAGTTATGTGGTGTCGGGCGAGTATTCGATGATCGAGGCGGCGGCGGCGAACGGCTGGATCTCGCGCAAGCCGACCATCCTGGAGGCACTGACCTGCGTGCGGCGCGCCGGTGCGAGCATTCTCGTGACGTACTGGGCCACCGAAGTGGCCGGCTGGCTGAAGGAGAACTGATGCCCACCAATGAGGAGCTCTTCGCGCGGGCGAGGCGGGTCATGCCCGGCGGCGTGTCGTCGCCGGTGCGCGCGTTCGGTGCCGTGGGCGGCACGCCGAGGTTCGCGGCCAAAGCGAAGGGGGCATGGATCACCGATGCCGAGGGACGCGAGTATGTCGACCTGGTGGGCAGCTGGGGGCCGATGATCTTGGGGCATGCGCACCCCGAGGTGGTCGCTGCGATCCACCGCGCGGTCGATGCATCGCCGTCATTCGGTGCGCCCTGTCTGCCGGAGCTGGCGTTGGCCGAGAAGATCGTTTCGATGGTGGAGCCGGTCGAGCGCGTGCGCTTCACGTCGAGTGGCACCGAAGCCGTGATGACCGCGGTGCGGCTGGCCCGCGGCGCGACCGGGCGCGACAAGATCATCAAGTTCGCGGGCTGCTACCACGGCCACAGCGATTCCCTGCTGGCGGCGGCCGGCTCAGGAGTGGCGACCCTGGGGCTGCCCGATTCGCCGGGGGTGACCGGCGGTACCGCAGCAGACACCCTGGTGCTGCCCTACGGACGTCTTGACCTGGTCGAGGAGGCCTTCGCCGCTGGTGGCGACCTGATCGCCGCGGTCGTGACCGAGGCGGTGCCCGCGAATATGGGTGTCATCGTGCCGCCTGCCGGATTCAATAAGGGGCTGCGCGAGATCTGCGATCGCTATGGCGCGAAGCTCATCGTGGACGAGGTACTCACCGGTTTCCGGGTCGGACCGACGGGGTACTGGGGCGCTGCAGGCCGCGACGAGGGGTGGGCGCCCGATCTGCTCACCTACGGCAAGATCGTGGGCGGTGGCCTGCCGATGTCCGCGGTCGCCGGCGGCGCCGCATTGATGGACCTACTGGCTCCGGCCGGACCCGTCTATCAGGCGGGCACGCTGAGTGGTAACCCCGCTGCGGCGGCGGCCGGCCTGGCGACGCTTGAACTCGCGAGCGCGGATGTGTACTCGCATCTGGATGCCGTCAGCGTCCAGTTGCGTGGACTGATCACCGACGCGCTGTCGGAGGCCGGAGTGCCGCACCGCATCAACAACTGGGGCAACCTGTTCAGCGTCTTCTTCACCGGTGACCAGGTCACCGACTACGAGTCCGCGAAAAAGCAGGATACGGCGGCCTTCGGGCGCTTCTTCCACACCCTGCTGGACGAGGGCGTATGGCTCGCGCCGAGTTCTTTCGAGGCCTGGTTCGTGTCGGACGCCCTCGGCGACCGCGAACTCGAGGTGATCGCCGCTGCGCTCCCGAAGGCGGCGCACGCCGCCGCGCGGGGCTGATTCTCGCGTTCCGCCGCGGTCGGCCCCGAACGCTCACCGTCCGTCCCAAGCGCAATCGTCCGCGAATGGGTCAAGCGGCTCACGTGACAGGCCCTGGGCGGGCTGCTCACCGCGGCCGCGTGCGACATACAGATGTGCGCCCTGACGAGTTCGGACGGCTCGTCAGGGCGCACCCTTTCATTCTGTCGGCTGACGCTGGTCATTCTGTCGGCTGACGCTGGTCATTCTGTCGGCTGACGCTGGTCAGTCTGTCGACGGACGCTGGCCTTGGACGACCGGCGCCGGCCTCGTCAAACCGTCAGCTGCCAGCCTGTGTCTCTTCGCGCTTGCCGGTCAGCGAACGTCCGGACTGATCCTTCCAGCCGCCCACCGCACGGGTGACGACCACCGGGCAGTACGACTCGCGCAGCACATGACGGCTGGTGGAGCCGAGCAGCAGCCTGGCGAAACCACCGCGGCCACGCGAACCGATGACGACCAGACCGGCCGTACGGGAAGCCTCGATGAGGGCAGCCTCGGGGCGTCCACGCACTGCACGGACTTCGACCTTCACATCCGGGAACTCCTTGACCTTGTCAGCGATCAGCTCGTTCGCCGCCTTGGTCATCATCTTGTTCATCTCGTCGATGCTGTACTCCCACTGCTCTGCGTTGAATGCGTCATAGGGGCCGTAGTCCCATGCGGTGATGGCGATCAGCGGGACACCGCGCAGGGATGCCGCCTGGAAGGCACGGGCAATCGCCAAGCGCCCCTGCGGGGAGTCGTCCAAGCCGACGACAACCGGCGCCCCGTCGCGATCCTCCGCCTGGTCGGGCACGACTGCGATGGCGCCCTGCGCCTGCGCAACAACATAGTCGGACGTGCCGCCCAGCATCTTCACCAGAGCCGGCGCCCCGGCGCCACGGGCACCCACGACGATCTGGTCGGCGTCCTTGCCGGCTTCTGCGAGCAGGTCAGCGGGATGACCCTCGACTACCGCTGTCTCCACCGGCAGATTCGGGTACTCGGACCGGACCCGTGCTGCGATATCGCCGACGATGCGTTCCGCCTTGTCATGGACCATTTCTTCATAGGAGCGTCCCTCGCTCTGGGCGACGGCAGCGGCCTCGCGGGACGGAATCGGTGACTCGGGAATCGCATGGAGAATGAGCAGCGGGACAGGCGTGACGCGTTCCGACGCATGTTTCGCCGCCCACATCACCGCCTTCTCTGCACGGAGCGAACCATCGGTACCCACCACCCAGCGGCCTTCTGATACGAACTTGTCAGACATCATCGCCCTCCTCAACAGTGCTGCTTTGCACACCAGGGACGGCACCCTGATGGCAATAATGCTACGCGGACTGATCTGGCCACGGAGGGAATGCGATCGATCATGGGGCGCTCGGTTGGCATCCGCTTGTGTGATCCGGCTAGGATGCCCCACGGAGGATTCGCCTAGAGGCCTATGGCGCTCGCTTGGAAAGCGGGTTGGGTTCACGCCCTCACGAGTTCGAATCTCGTATCCTCCGCCACTGCGATTCCCGCTCTGACTGGAGCGGGATCATCGTTTTCGGGACTGTTGGCGCCCTTCAGGGCGATTCGTGCCCCGAGTGTGCCCCGAGTTTTCGTGGCAAGTTTCTCCGAGCGCTTGAGCGCGCCTTGGCAGGGTGGATCTGGATCCGGGATGACGTGGGGTCACGCCGTTCCCCCGACGCAGGCACGAGCGCCGCGCACCATGAGGTGCGCGGCGCCTGAGAACGATCAGTGGGCTTCCTACCAGGTGCGCTGATTGCGCGCACGGGCCCGTCGGTCAGTGAGGTCATCGCCCGTGGGGATGGGCCGGAACAGCCTGTCGAGATCCTCGACGCGGACTCGGATGAGCCTCACGCCGAACCTTGACGCCCGGAGCTTCCCTGAGGCGATGCGTCGCCGCAGCGTGTCGACACTCACGCCGTACACGGCGGCCGCTTGCTGCAATGACAGCCATTCGGGCACGGGTTGACCCCAGGTGGGCGAGATGGGGAGCGACATGGCCAGTTTCCTCTCGGTGTCGGGATGGAAGGTCGGGTTGGTGCGTGACCGTCGGATGGCGACTCGTCAGAGAGATAAGGCGGGCGCTGGGACGGCGCGACTTGGAGGTGACACCTGCGGGGGTGGCTCGGCGACGGCAGGCGCGACTTCCCATCTGGTCGGGTCGACCTGGGTTCGAACCTCCGACTCCAGGGCGTCGAGCGCTCCGTCGGTGATGGTGGGCGCCGGCTGCGTGGCTTGGAGGATGAGGTCGGCCGCGCCAATGACTCGCTGGCCTGTGCTGCGGAGGATCTCGGCAAGGTCGCGCTGCTCGGTCACCGCGTTGAGGGCCCAGCCGGCGACGTAGTTGAAGGTGTACTGGCTGGAGTCGAGGCCGTGAGCGCTCGTGACCATGTACGCGACGGATTCGGCTTCCACTTCGAGGATTCCGCGGCAGTCGCGGCTGCCCTGCTCCTGGTGGAGGAGCACGTGCCCGGCTTCGTGCGCCAGTGTCTTGACGGCCTGGGCATCATCGACGTCGTCGCGGACCATGACGAGCCGCTGGCCGAAGTCGGTGTAGCCGTTCGGCCCACCTAGGTCCGCGCCACGTCGTACGTCGAATCCCCGTTCCTCGAGGAGACCTTGAAGGCGATCCCACAGTCCGACGGGCGCCTGACCGGTAAGGAGTGTCGCCTCGCCGATCTTGGGGTCGGGCAATGGAGGCCCGTCGGTCTGCCGAATGTCGAACACCGTGACGGGTTTGGTCGCAACAACGTGGGTCCGGTGCAGGACGCGGCCCTGGTCGTCGCGCACCGGTCGGCCGGCGTCGTCAAGGCGGGGATCGCGGCGCGTGATCGGCGCCAGGACCTTGATGCCGGTCTCCCCGCGGCGTACCTGGCGACCCATGGCCTTGAACGCCTGGTAGCCGGCGACGTGGGTGGCCTGGGGGTCCTGAAGCATGATCAGCAGCGAGTTGCCGAAGGAGTAGCGATGGAACTGGCTGGAGAACTTCAGCCAGGCGTGCCAGGCCTGCGGGTCGTTGAGGGCGAGGATGCCGTCGCTGAGCTGGGCGTGAAGCTTGTCCAGCGTTGCCTGTCGGGCTTCCGCAGCCGCGGGTCGGTCTGCGTCGCTGACAGGCCTGCGATAGCCGGTCATGAGTCGAGGCCGTCCCGGAGGGCGGCGACCTGGTCCAGAATCTCCTCGATCGCTTCGCGGCGAACACCGGCGTCGGCCAACTGCTTGGCTCGGACGAGGAGGTCATCGATGATGAGCGGGACGTCGGGGAGTGGGAGCACGGGTTCGGTCACGGCCGGTACCCCCTGTCAGTGGTCCGTGCGTCGTGGTGCTGCGCAGGTTCCTCGGGGGCCGCGAACGGGACCTGCGCCACGCCCTCCCACTCCCCCACCGCCTCGGGCCTCTGCTGTGGCGGCACGATCCGTCCTTGTGGGTCGCGCACCTGGACGGGGTCGACGTATAGGTCGAGGTCACCGCCCCGGCGTTCGATGGCGGCCTCGATGAGCAGCGCCCGTGCGTACGCGGTACTCGCCGCAGCCTTGTGCGTCGCGCTGAGGACATCCCCTCGCGCTTCGCGACTCAGGAGCTCGCGGTAGGCGTCGCTGGTCTGGCAATAGTCGCGGGCCACGTCGTCGAACGACTTGCCGGCGTCGTCGAAAAGGACGCCGTGCTCGTCGGCCCACTGGAGCCACAACTGGGCTCGAGTGACGAGGCGATCTGCGTCGTGGTTCATGTCGCTCTCCTTCGACAAGCTCGCGACCTGCCACCCCGCATAACGAGACGCCCACCCCTCCCGTGGACACGGCCCTTGACTGACCGCGGTCGAGATCGTTCAACGTGATTCCGGACCGGCTGGCCGCGCCATTGCTTCAAGGAGGTAACCCGACGGCTGCGCAGTTAGAACTCAGGTCCCCAACGCTTCGGAACAGACAGCCAGCGCGTGCATGAGGAGGTGTTTCGCCGAGGACAACGCGACGAGGTCCCGAAGCTCAGCAGGCATCTACGCCCGCGCAAGGGCCGGATTGCTGCAGTCAGGGCCCGGGTTAGGCGAAAGCACTCGGGCCCCTCAAGCGGCATCCACGCCATCGCGCCGAACAAGGCAACCGAGCCGTCTCGTCGATCCGGGCGTCGCGGTCCCTCGGAACATGCCATCTCACCTGCCGTGCCGGAGCCGTCAGGAGGAGAGCCACGAAATGGACAGCGCCGCGCAGGCGGTCTCGACCTGAACCACTCACGGTTCGAGGTCGATGGCGGTCGCCTCGCGACCGTTTCCGTTAGTCGTGAGCTCAGCTCACTCACATGCCCGTTGAAGACATTGACCTGGCGTGCTGGCATCGATGGTGTCGACAGATGGTCATCTGGCCGCGATAGGCGGGCTGGGGCAGGCCACACGCCTACGTCCCGGGCCGGAAACTAGCAGGCCGAGTGATCTACCATCATCATCGTGGCCCTCCCGACTGTCCGTGACGAGACTTTTACAGAACGCGACGGAGTCAACGAGGTTGCCCGCCTCGTAAATAGGGCGCGCTGTCTATGGCGCGAAACGACGATGCACGACGTGGGCATCGACGGGCAAATCGAGTATGTGCACGCCAACGAGGCCACCGGACGAATAGTGCTTGTTCAGATCAAGTCAGGAGCTAGCCACTTCAAAACTCAGATCGGAAACGCCTTTCGTTACTACCCTGAGGCAAAGCATGTTGGCTATTGGGAGTCCGCTCCGCTTCCTGTCATTCTTATCTTGCGAAATCCAGAGACTGGCCTCACATGCTGGGTGGATGCGCGAGACTCATTGCGATCTGGCCATAGATACATCGATGTCCCCTCGGCCAATGTATTCGACGAAGCCGGGGTCCTACACGCTCTCGAGAGACTCGGGCCCTTGCCAACGGGGCGAATGGATATCGCTGAACTATTCGCGGAAATGGTTCACTCCAAGCCTCCGTCGGCCGGCCTGCCGATCGACTTCTCCGACATCTTCATTCACGGACTAACGGACCTTGCTGACTCACTGCTCTTCGACATCGGTCTGGTGATGGACGTAGCCGAGACGAGGCAAGCCTTCTACAATCCAGGCCTCGGACTCGGATTGGGTTCCGCGGAATACGCCTACTTGTTTAGGTTCGTGTCATTTATCATTGCGCACGACCTTGCGCGTGTCGATTATGACTACTTCATGCGACACTGGGATCATCTGGCGATGCTAGGGCGGTTCTTGGCGCCACTCACGGCACGAGGTCGCGAACTCGTCCAGCACATCAGCGCCCTAGAATCCGAGTGGCGCGAAGGCACGGCGATGATCGACGAATCCTTGGTCTGGACTACTGAGGGTTATCTGGCCGTGCTTAATGCGTGGAGGCTGAGTGATCTGCAGCCGCGATTCGTCCTCGTTCCGGGAATTCGCGTAATTCAGGACAAAGCTTTCCAAGGGATATACCCCTTCGAGACCGCCAGACGTGTGCCCGTCGTCGAGGCGTTCAAGGCATGGTACGAAGAGCGCGGGCGAGCGGAATCCAGCTAGAGGTCATCGCCATGAACTCGGACGCACTCTTACCTTCGCCGAGGTCAACTTCGGCGCACCCGCTCAAAGAGACCCAGAAGGCGACACGCGACCCTGGACACGCCCAGCGGCTCTGGACGAAAGTGCGTGGCCGCTCCGCCAAGCGCCAAGGGGGATGGGGCTACCTCGCCATGCCGATGTCCGGCGTTACCGACTGCCCGGGCCTTACGCGCCACCGCAATGCGTTACCCGCGCAACTTCAGTCGGCCCCTGGCGCTTGACGGTTGTTCCAGCGTTCATCGAAAGCCGTCTGCATCTCAGTCTTTACCTCCACGAGGAGCTCAATAGTCTGAAGGTTCCCCAGGGTGGACTTAGGTTTCGCTCGCAAAGCAGCAATGCGGCCGTCGAGTGTGTCTATCGCGATGGCCACGGCATCGTCGTACTTCGGACGGGTGACCCGCTCCACTACCACGTCGGTCGTCGAGTCTCGCAGGATCTCCAGAGCTCGGATCAACCAGTCGCCTGCCTTGCCACGCGCGCCCTGCGCACCGGTTGGTACCATGCACCCAGCATAGGGCCGAACCCTACCCGCCAGTTGCACACGACAGCGATGGATGCTGAAGGCCCAGCGAGTGGCAGAACAGGATGCGTCCTTCGGCTCTCGAGCCTTGCCGCGAGTACCCCTCAGCCCTTGGGCGCGGCCTTCGTCGCACGCAGGTGCTCTCGGTACTCGCGGCGGATCACGTCATATTGTGCGTCGGTGAGGTCGACCATGTACCTCACGGCGTCTCCAGACCAGACGTGAGTCGCGCCGTTGCTGTGCTTCCACGCCATGCGCGGGTTGTCACGCAGGTGCTCCTTCCAGCACAGGGCCTGGTGATCGTGGGTGGTTAGTGCCCTGTCCCTACCAGGGCCCTGGCGTTTGGCATTCACTCGCTTCACCAGCTCGGTCATCGTATACGGATGCGTCTGATTCGGATCGGTCTTCTTCACCATCACACGCTCGCCCTCGTGCGCCACGGACACCACTAGGTCGGCCCCCGTCACGGCCTTGGTAGAGCGCAGGTGCACGTCGTAGACAGCTGCGACGCGCTGCATGTCCGCGCCAGCGGCCTGAGTCGCGTCAAGCAG
The DNA here is from genome assembly GCF_030297015.1 of Brooklawnia propionicigenes. NCBI lineage: Bacteria > Bacillati > Actinomycetota > Actinomycetes > Propionibacteriales > Propionibacteriaceae > Brooklawnia > Brooklawnia propionicigenes. The sequence continues at coordinate 1,082,566 of NZ_AP028056.1, forward strand.
CTTGCGCAGGCCATCGATAAAGTCCTGGACCTCGGCGACAGCGCAGGTGGCCGGCTCGGCCTTCATGAACTGGATGGGCTCCGTCGGCGCCTTGGCTCCGAGGGGGAGGAGTTGCCATGTGATCGAATCGGCCAGGTCCTTGTGAAATCGGTCCAGCATGAAGTCTCGGTAGTTCAGGACGCTGGTCTGCAAGAAGGGGTAGACCAACTCGCCTAAGTCGGCGGCGTAGAGGTGCACTGCACGGTTGCGGTACTCGGTGAGAGCGGTGACGTTGGCCGCCAGGGCCCTGCCGTCGACGCCCGCTGGGAAGAGTTTGTGGGTGACGACCTGCTTGAGCGCGTCCTCGACCGCCAGCGTCCGGTACTGCTCGTTGCGCTTCTTGGGGTAGAAAATGCGCTTGCCGGCCTGCCGCAGAGCCGCCTTCAGCGCGAGCTCCCAGGCATTGACAACGAGAACCACGGTGACCTCGTCGCGGTAGTCCATCCGAGGCTTGTTGTACACCTCGATCGCCGCCAACATCGCTGAGAGCGAGTTCGCGACGAGTCGCCGCGAGGACACGTATGGCTGCGGCATTCTGCATCACCTCGATCAGATCAGCGGACGTCGATGGCAACGAGCCTAGAGGCGGCCACTGACGGAACTAGCCTGGCGTCCGGTTCCCGAAGCGCACGCCCTGTCAGGCGGTCCGGCGAGGTCGCCCTGCGGGCTGGACCTTCGGTCACTCGACCGCCCTGCCACGCATGGTCGGTCCAGCTGGCGATTCGCGCCAAGCTGGTCAGCTACCCATGTCCCCCGTGGGGGTAGGCGAGTCAGTTACCCGAGGTAGATCCAGGTGACTCGATTCACCAATGGGTCCTCCACCATTACCGCTCGACCCTGGAAGACGCCAACGGGGCAGCGTCGTGGTTGCCGCCTACAACGACCATGCCGAGCTCGAGGCCGCGCTGGCCACCTACGTCGGCACATCCGCAAAGAGGTCCCCAGTGACACGCCTGACCTTGCCGTGCAGGTCAGTGGTCCTCTGGCATGCAGGCCACCAAGCGGCGCAGGCACGCGACCGGACCTTGAGGAGAGCGATCATGCGTGGAGTGGAGGATCCTCGTCCCTACGCTCTGGAGGGCCCACTCCCATCTAGCGTGGCCTTCGTCGGGTGGGATTCTGAGGGCAACGAGTGGTCACCCCACTCGGGCCCACTACTTGACCAACCTACTCGGATGCGGTGACCGGCCCCAGACCGAACCCGAGCCGCAACAAGCTGCTGCCAGCGAACTACTTGGCCGCGGCTGCCCTGATAGCGGCACCCTCTGTCGACGACGCGCTGAGTCGGCAGACTGGCCTTTCGGCCAGCTCCGACACGCCTGATGTGGTGACTATGCCGCTTGCGCGGTGCTGGGCCACCCGGACGCGAGGAGCGGAGACCCCACCGCGTGGAACAGGCATACGACCGCGGAAACCGTCAAGGTGAACGCCCATGTGCGAGCAGCGCGATTGACGTGAGGAAGAGTTCCCATCCCAAGTGCGCCTTAGCCTTTCCTGACCATGCAGTAGGTCGTGGCGTCACTCAGTTGCCCAGGACCAACGTCTACCCACCCGGTGAGGCCGCAAACTCCCGGGCCTAGCCGGAGGCCCCCTGATGTCCTCGGTCCGCCCCGCTCGGCGACTTCGGCCTTTACCTCGTGACCGGCGAAGATGGACGCTGCCTCACCTGCATTGTGACGACCCAGTAGCGTCTCCAGTATGGCTGGCAAGGCGGCCGACCTGACGGGCGAAGTCGGCTGGGGTGATACCGGCCCGTTCTGGGCTGCACGCGCCTTCAACTCGAAGCGTGGACAGGATCATCTCGGCTTGGCATCAGTGAGCCAGGACCACATCCTTCCGATGCTCTCGCCCGGAATCAATGTGCTCACGCCCCACCCGAGGTACTGGTCGTTCTACCTCGTGGTGCTCGACGAGTTCTGGCGACGGGGGCTTCGGCCGAGCGCCTTTCGGGACTTCTTTCGCGCGCGAGAGGCGGCCTTCTCGATGGCATGCCACGTATGCGCGGCACCCGAGCACGCGAGCATCCAGTTCGGGATCAACGGCGCTCTGAAGATCGCGCCACACCGCCTCGATCCCGTCTTTGAACCGTCTACCGTGGCAGTCGATTACATGGTGTCCGCGCTTGGCGGCTATGGCCTCTACTACCGGACAGCCATGGAGTCGACCGGGGTGCTCGCAATCGCCCGTCGGGGCAGTGGACTGACCGTAGATGCGCCGACCCCGACCGGCCAAGCGATCGCGGCCGCGTATCGGAAGGCGATCGCGGGCACGATCCTCTGGGCGGAGTACTTGCGGAAGGACATGGAAGGACTGATCCACCGAGACGACCTGGTTGAGTTCGCTCGGGTGGGCTGCCTGTGCCAACTCCCCAACGCCGCAGACGCAGATCTTCCGCTCTTGCAGGACCTGTTCCTGCATGAGCCTGCGGAGGGCTCACCCCAACGGCGCGGAACCATGCGGATGCTCCTCGACCTCGGGATGACCTACGGCGCCGAGCCCATCGACGAGGATACTTACCGCCGGATGATCTACTTCCGCCAACTGAACGGCACCTCCTACCAGCCGCGGCCCGACCTCGCCGCGACCGCCCGCTACTGGCGAATCCTCCAGGCTCGCGAATACTTCGCGTACACCTTCAACCGGCTCCTCGAATGGCTCCGAGCGAACGGTGCAGGCAACGCGCCTGGCGTCACCACGCGCCCGATCGGAGATGTAGAGGCAATCATCGACACGGCGCTGTCGACTCATACGCTCGACGTCAACATCGCGCCGTCTTCCCCTGCACATGCGATGGCCGAGGAACTGACCACCAAGGTGGATGTGTCACCGTCGATCGACATGCCATGGCCGAGCAGCGAGGGATGGGACGAACAAGAGCTCTACTTGGCGACGCTGCCCAACCGCTCAGCTGACGACGCCAACACGTTCGTCCGGCTACTCTCCCTGCTAACGCTCGTCCATCATCGACTCGGCGTGCCCGAACGCATGCTCAGCCTCGACCCTGTCGCCACCTCACTGTTGGCCGAGGGAGCCTCGCAACGAATCGGGATGGCCACGTTCTTCCGCCAGTTCACCGAACGGCTGAGGGACGGCGCCACCGTCAGCCAGCTGGCCCACTGGATCATCGACACCAGGGTCATCACTCAGCACGAACGCGTCGCCATCGCGAAGCTCCCCGATGACACCTTCCGCATTCGACGAATGGGCTCAATGGTGGTCTTCTCCGAGCGCGAGGCCTTCTCGCCGCTCAACAGCTCCCGCTTCAATGCGCTCAGCACCATGGTGCACGAACTCGGCTTCATCTCCGCCTACGCAGATGCTGGGCGCACCCTCACCCCGGCTGGCACTCAACTGCTCGACATTGGTGATCTGCGAGCCGGCTCGCTAGCGAATGCGGCCAGCGCGCCAGAGGTACTCCCTCCCAGGGCCATCGATGGCTGACGCAGTGCGGTTGATCCTCCCCAACCACATCCAAGGGGAATGGTCGGCGGCCGTCCTGCTCACCTACACGGCCAACCTCAGCTTCTTCGAGAGCCAGTTGCTACCCCAACTAAGTCACGTGCCGGTGCGCGTTGTGCTCGCCGATGCCGACCGGCTGAGGGACACCTTCGAGCGAGCGAAGGCGGCCGGCGAAGGCCTCCGTCGCACCAATCGCACATACATCGTCGGCCCCATCCGCAGCCGCTTTGCGGCTCACGCGAAGGCCATACTCCTTCTCGGTCCTGCGAGGGGTTGGCTGGCAGTCGGCTCGGGCAACCTTGGCCTGGATGGGTACGCAAGTCCAGGCGAGTTGTGGCACACCTTCGCCTATGAAGACGCGCGCCCTGAGCATCTCGTTGAGTTCGAGACTGTGCGTGAGCTCATCGACGGCTGGCTGCCAGCCGTCGATCCGCCGGCCCGTGAGGCAGTCCGCCGTGCCTGGTCCACCGCAACTTGGCTCGGCGCGCAGCCTCCGGCGCGTGGAATCGTTCGCCACAACTTGCAGCGGCCGTTCATCGAACAGCTCGCCGAGGTCGTCACCTCCCCGGTACGCACGATGCGAGTGCACGCGCCGTTCTACGATCGTGATCTGTCCGGCCTTGCCACGCTCCTCAAGGGCGTTGTCGCGGAGAGGCTCGAAGTGCTCACTACCCAGGACACCTCAGTCGACGGGTCGACACTCAAGGCAGCGTTGGACGAGCTTCGTGTGCCGACCGCTTACCAGACGCTAGGGCTGAGGGATCCCAGCGAGGCGGGCACCTACCTCCACGCGAAGTGGATCCACCTGCTCTGCGATGACAAGGAGGTCCTCCTTTCAGGTTCGGCGAACCTCTCGTCGCCAGCCCTGGTCCGTTCCGGCGCCGCGGCGAACATCGAGCTCGCTACCCTGCGAACGGGAGGGCCGGGTTCCTTCAACAGGCTCTACGAGCCGTTCGTCATCGAACCACTGGCGAAACCCTCCTCGCTCACTTTCGCCGACACGGTCCCTGACCGTCATGGACCCCTGCCCGACGTCCCGAAGCTCATGTGGGCCGCGATCACGTCGCGGACACTGACGCTTGAGTTCGACCGTCCCAGCGAGCATCCCGATCCGAGCCTTCGCATCGTCGGAATCGGCGGCGCGGTCGCTTCACCGGAGGTGAACTGGCAGGACCCGCGCGTCGAACTGAGACTCACCGAAGACGACCTCGGGAGAGTCCACTCAGGCCACCTGGACGTGTGGCTGAACGAGGTGCATGCGGGCACGGTGTGGCCCTATCGGATCGACGCACTCAATGACCAGTTCGCCACGTCGAGCGCCAACGACCACCTGAAGCGACTCCGCGAACTGCCGTCCAGCGACGCTGACATGATGGAGCGGCTCGCCGCGCTCGAGCAGACCCTCATCATCGATTTTCAGTCCGCCTGGAGAATCTCCCACCCTGGCAAGAACCTCCCCGAGCCTGACGGTCAGACCGACGAACCCTTGCTCAGGCTCGAGCATCTCGATTGGGCGAGGATTCGACGCTCCCCGCAACACTTGGCGTACGGCTCCGCCAGTTCCTTGGCCGCCCCCGCCCCCACGAGCCTTCAAGTCGCACTCGCCGCAATCTCGGGCAGACTCGGTGAACTCGGACAGGTCGCCACCCCGACGAGGTCCGGGCTTGACGATCCTGAGGACCCCGACGCTGGCCTCGGTGCCGAACCGATCAGCGAAGACGAGTCGGTCGACGAGGAACAGCCACGGCGACTACCCATCAGCACCCGAACCCGCATGGCCTGGGGCAGGTTCATCGACCGCTACGTCCGCGCCATCGGCGATGATCGCTTCTTGGCCGAACTCGGTCCTCACGCCACAATCCAAAACGCCGCTATCTTCGCCGGCATCCTCACCCAACTGCTCAGGGAACACGAAGGCGGCCAGAGGCTTGTGGATCCCCAGCGAATCGTCCGCTCGCAAGTCTCGCTCTGGCGACACCTGTGGGGTGACGACAATCACCCGGGCCTCCTCGACGTCGACGATCCGGTCGTGGGTGCCTTCATCTACAGGACTGTTGAGGAGACCGGCCTCAGAGCCTCGGTCTTGGATGCGATCGAGGACGACGCCTTCGACGCTCTACCCGGAGAACTCCGAACGCAGGTCCGCCATCAACTAAATCGCGTCGTGTCGCTGCCATCATTCGACCTTGTGGCCACCGTTGACGAGGTCACAAAAGGGCAGCCCGCTCAAGTTGACGCCTGCATTGCCGCACTAGTCCGACTCCTTGCTCCTCGCGACGATCTAGAGAAGGCAGCCCACGCACTGAGCCGTCCTGACCTGCGCGCCAGCGAAGTCGATTGGGACACCAAAGCACTGAAACGCTGGGACCCACGCCAAGGCCAATCGATCAGCGCCACTGAGCGTGTCATGGTCGTTCACACGGCGATTCCGGACCTCGACCACGCAACCATGGCAACCTATCTCGCCCAACTCTCAGCGGCCGAGCTGATGACCAACACCGCCGGTGACTACTGGCGCATACACTTCCGAGGCAACGGCAAGTCACGGGCACTGTGGGATGCCCGGTTCAGGTACGGAACGACGTTCCTCGATGGCGAGGAGGACGACCAAGAGATCGACGACCTCACGCCGTTGTGGCCAGAGTGGTGGTTGGAGGCACAGGAGATCGGGCGCGCATTCGGCCGGCGAAGAACGGCCTGATGATCCCAACATCGCGAGCCCTAACAGGGATGATCCTTGGCTGGGAACAGATCACTGCCGATTACTCGATCCCGCTCGAGGCAACCGGCTCGCTCGTTCCCGCGTGACTTCATCGGGCAGGCCCGCGGCTTGGTCTCAGATCGGAGGAAGGCAGGGACGTCTGCTCGAACATGCGTTGCGCGCGTTCCAGTACGGGATCGATCTCCGTGTCGAAGGGCACCCAGGGGCGGTCGTCCGCGTGCGATGCGATGTCGTCCCTGATGTGCTCACGCGCTTCCTTGATGCGTCGGTGGGCGGTGCTCTCGGAGTACCCGAGGTGCTCGGCGATCTCCCGGAGCGGGTGACCTTGCATCGACGCCATCAGCGGCTCCCGCAGTGACGTAGGCAGCTGCCCGAGAGCCTGCGTGATGGCAGCGACAGCGTGCCGGTCCTCGACGAGCTGGCCCGGGTCGGGCGCGCGGCTGGCCGGGTCCCGGCCTTCGAGGGCCACCGTGCTGGGTCGGGGGGCAGTGATGCGCTTGCGAACCACGCCAGCGTCGTCGACGCCGCGCGAGCGGGCATGTTTGATCGTCATCCAGGCGTAGCTGGCCCAGCCTTCGGGGCTGGTGCGCTGGGGGTCGAATCGGTAGGCCGCACCCATCAGTTCGACGAACATCTGACCGCGAGTGTCTGCGGCGTTCGGGGTTCGTCTGGTCTGGGCGTAGACCATCGGGATGACCGAGCCAACCAAGTCGGTCACGGCCTGCCGCCCCTCGGCGACCAACTGCGGCCAACGCGATGGGTCGACCCCCAGGAGGATCTCGGGCGGGTTCAACGGATCGCCGGTCGCAGCGGCGGCACCGAGGTCGCGGGCCTGGCAGAGCGCCAGGATGGAAGGGCCGTCCAGGACCGTCCCGGGGCTGACCGTCGGTTCCATGGGTGCGATCCGTGCCGAGGCTCGGGGTTCCCGCAAAGCTGCGGCTTTGGGCTCCACTGGCGCGGGCGCCGGCGGAGCGTCGGGTGGGTCAGAGGGGCGGAGCATCTGGGGATCTGTCAGATACTCGAGTGAGAGTCGGCTGATCCTCGCGGCAGTGGGCCGGGCCGAGGGCTCGCCGACGAGGTTGGCGACCACTACCGCCTGGCCGAGCCCCGAGCGCAGCAGCACGTCCAGACGGACGCGGGAAGGCTCGGTGAGATCCGGGCGTCCAGTGAGTTGCCGCACGGCCGTGCCGACCTGGAGCATGACAGCTTGGTCGACGCGGGTGGCGCCGAGACGTCGGCCGTCGATCTGACTCAGCATGGTCTGGTGGGCGCGGGCGAGCTCGCGGATGTTGCCGACGAGAGCGTCAGCGTAGGGCCCGGGCAGCGCCCCGGCCTTCGCCGCCTCGTCCACCAGAGCGTGGGTGTCGCGCAGGATCGCCAGGTGCCCGATCGCCACACTGCGGCGCACGATCGGGGCATTGTGAACGGGCTGCACGGCTGCGAGCGCGGCCTGCCAGGCCGCCAGGCCGACGCTGGCGGCAGACCGGCTGGCTGGGGCGTGAATCGCGCCGTCGAGTGCCGTCTCGCCAGCCAGCAGCCATGCCTTCGCCTGCTCGCGATCAACTCGTGGCGCTGTGGGGCGAGGCATCGAGCGAGATGAGCGGCTCGTGACCTACCTCAAGGACGGGGCCGAGATCTATCGGCAGTCGTTCGCCATCATCGAGGCCGAGACCGACCTGGCCCGGGTGCCCGCCGAGCTGAGAGCCGCCGCCATCCGGATGGTGCACGCCTCCGGCCAGCCCGACCTGGTCGAAGACCTGGCCTGGTCGGACGGCTTCGCGGACGCTGCCACCGCCGCCCTGCGCGCTGGCGCACCGATCCTGTGCGATTCGAAGATGGTGGCCAGCGGCGTGATCCGGTCCCGACTGCCCCAGGACAACCAGGTGATCTGCATGCTGGGCGACCCGCGGCTGGACGCCTTGGCCGCCGAGCTGGGCACCACCAAGACCGCCGCGGCCGTCGAGCTGTGGCGTCCGCAGCTGGCTGGAGCGGTAGTGGCCATCGGTAATGCCCCGACCGCACTGTTCCATCTGCTCGAGCTGGTGGCCGACGAACCGTCCCTGGCCCCGGCCGCCGTGCTCGGCATCCCGGTGGGCTTCGTGGGCGCGGCCGAGTCCAAGCAGGCGCTGGCCACCAACAAGCTCGGCCTGGAGTACCTCATCGTCCATGGACGCCGCGGCGGCAGCGCCGTCACCGTGGCCGCCCTGAACGCCCTGTGCGGCCCGGACGGACGCACCGGCTGAGCCGCCCGCGGCCCCCAACCCACCTCCCATCCGACCCGCTTCCGCCCCAGCGAAAGGAACCCTTCATGAACGTCCGCCCTGCTCAGACCGGGGAAGTGATCCTGGTCGGCGGCGGCCCCGGCGACCCCGACCTGCTCACCGTCGGCGGCCTGCGCGCCCTGCAGCACGCGGACGTCGTTCTGTACGACCACCTCGCCCCACTGGCCTGCCTGGATGACACCAAGCCCGGCGCCACCCTGATCGACGTCGGCAAGTTGCCCGGCGGACGGCACACCGATCAGGCCAAGATCAACCAGTTACTCATTGAGCACGCGCAGACCGGGGCCAGCGTCGTCCGCTTCAAGGGCGGCGACCCGTTCGTGCTGGGCCGCGGCAGCGAGGAGTGGCTGGCCTGCGCCGAGGCCGGCGTCCCGGTCCGGGTGATCCCCGGCGTCTCCTCGGCGATCGCCGGCCCCGAGCTGGCCGGCATCCCGCTCACCCACCGCGGCCTCACCCAGGGGTTCACCGTGGTCTCCGGCCACGTCGGCCCGAACCACCCGGCCAGCACCGTGAACTGGCCGGTGGTGGCCAAGACCGCCGGCACCATCGTGATCCTGATGGGGGTTCGACACCTGGCCGACATCTGCGCGGCGCTGATCGCCAACGGGTTGGACGCCCAGACGCCGGCCGCCGTCGTCGCGCAGGCGACAACCCCCGACCAGCAGGTCGTCCGCGGCACCGTGGCCACCCTGCCCGCCCTGGCCGCCGCCGCCGGAATTCAGCCGCCGGCGCTGACCGTGATCGGCTCGGTGGTCGGCCTCGACCTGCTCCACCGGTGACCGGCTGCGACCCTTCGCCGGACTGCGAGCGGAGGCCCGCAGCCTCTGCCCCGGTTCGGGTCAACCCGGGGCGAGCGATTACCATGCTGAACGTGCCTGTGACCAGCGTTGGCGTGAACCACAACCTAGTAGCCCTGGACGAGCTGGCCAGGTTGAGCGTCGCTTCCGAGAAGATCCTGGCCCGACTCGATCGGGCCGACGTCCCCGGACGCATCCTGCTGAACACCTGCAATCGCTTCGAGCTGTACGCCGAAACCGAGACCTTCCACGGCGGCCTGGAACTGATCCTCGCCACGGTCCGCGAGGCGCTGGCACCCGCCGATCGGCACCTGGTCGATCAGTTCGAGGTGTACGCCGCGGACGCCGCCGTCCAGCACCTGCTCGAAGTGGCCAGCGGCCTGGACTCGATGGTGGTCGGCGAGGCCGAGATCATCGGCCAAGTCCGGGGCGCCCTGGCTGAGGCCGGCCCCCGGGCCAGCGCGGCTCTGCACCGGCTCTTCGATGCGGCCCTGACCACGGCAAAGGCTGTCGCCAGCGAGAGCGGGCTCGGTGAGGCCGGACGCTCCCTGGCCCAGGTCGGCCTGGACCTGGTCGAGGCCCGCCACTTCCCTCTGGCCGGACGCCGAGTGCTGCTGATCGGCACCGGCAGCTACGCCCGGGTGGTCATCGCCGCCCTTCTGCGCCGCGGCTGCACCGAGCTGTCGGTCTACTCCCCCAGTGGCCGGGCCGAGCAGTTCGCCACCAGCCACGACGTCCGTCCGGTCGCCGAGGACGAGTTGGATGCAGCCCTGGCCGCCACCGAGCTGGTGATCACCTGCAGCGGCGGACAGCACCGCGGCGAGCCCGTCCTGGGCACCTTCCAGCTGGCCGCCACCCGAGCCGGCGCACCACTGCTGCCGGTACTGGATCTGTCCTTGTCCGGTGACGTTGCCGCGGACGCCGACAAGCTGGCCAATGTCGACCTCATCGATCTGGACGAGGTGGGCGCCGCCGCTCCGGCCGCCCAGACCGCGGCCGTGCTGCGAGCTCGTGACCTGGTCAACCGCGGAGTGGAGACCTACCTACATCTGGAGCAGGGACGCCAGGCCAGCCCGGCAGTCACCGCGATCAGAGCACATGTCACCCAGTTCATCGAGCGGGAGATCGAGTCGGCCAACCGCCGCTACGACGCCGAGACCGCGGCCGCCGTGGCCCACTCACTGCGCCGGGTGTCGAACGCACTGCTGCACACACCGTCCCTGCGCGCGGCCGAACTGGCCCGCACCGGCGGACTCGACGACTACTCCCACGCCCTGCAGACCCTCTTCGGAATCGAGATCCCACGATGAGCCAGCCCACCTCTTCGTTGCTGACCGCCTACCGAGGCCAGCCGGTCACCCGGCGTCCTGTGTGGTTCATGCGGCAGGCCGGACGCTCCCTGCCGGAGTACCGGGCACTGCGCGAAGGCACCTCGATGCTGCAGGCCTGCCTGACCCCCGAGCTGGCCGCCGAGATCACCGTCCAGCCGGTCCGCCGCCACGACGTGGACGCCGGCATCTTCTTCTCCGACATCGTGGTGCCGCTGCGGCTGGCCGGAATCGGCGTCGAGATCGTCCCCGGTGTCGGGCCGGTGCTGGAGTCCCCGATCCGCAGTGCGGCCGACGTGGCAGCCCTCCCCGAACTCGACCCGGACGCCCTGGCGCCGGTCCGCGACGGGGTAGCGCTGGCCGTGGCCGAACTCGGCACTACCCCGCTGATCGGCTTCGCCGGCGCCCCGTTCACCCTTGCCTCCTACCTGATCGAGGGCCGGCCCAACCGCGACCTGCCCGCGACCACAGCTCTACTGGCCGAGGACCCGGAGACCTTCCACCGACTGCTGGGCTGGGTGGCCGGGATCACCGCCACCTTCCTGCGCGCCCAAGTCGAGGCCGGGGCCGTGGCCCTGCAGCTGTTCGACTCCTGGGTGGGCCGGCTGTCCCCGGCTGAGTACCGCAGCAACGTCCAGCCGCATTCGGCCGCGGTCTTCGCGGCCATCGCCGACCTGGGCGTCCCCCGGGTGCACTTCGGTACGGCCACCGCGAACCTGCTGCCCGACCTGCTGGCCGCCGGAGCCGACGTGATCGGCGTGGCCTCCGATCTGGGGCTTGATCAGGCCAATCAGCTGCTGGGCGGGGCCGTCCCGCTGCAGGGGAACCTGGATCCGGCGCTGTTGAGCGGCGACTGGGCGACCCTCGAAGCGGCCACCCGCGATGTCGTGGCCCGCGGTGCGGCCGCACCCGGCCACGTCTTCAACCTGGGCCACGGCGTCCACCCGGACACCGACCCGGACGTCCTCACCCGGCTCGTCGAGCTGGTTCACTCGATCCCTCCGGAGAACTGACATGCATCCCGCCGCCACCGGACATCCCGGCCACGCCCACCCGGGCGCCACTCGTCCCGGCCACGGTCACGGCATCGGCTCGGTGAAGCCGGACGGCTGGGTCTACCAGCGTGCGCCCATGATCATCTACTGGGAGCTGACCAATGCCTGCGGGCTGGCCTGCCGGCACTGCCGGGCCACCGCGATGCCGGACGCCGCCCCCGGCGAGCTGACCACCGCCGAGGCGATCGCTCTGCTCGACGACATCCTCGGTTTCGCCGGCCCCGGCGAGGCACTGCCACACGTGGTGATGACCGGCGGCGACCCGCTGCGCCGCGCCGATCTGCCCGAACTCGTCGCCGCCACCGCCCGCGGGATCGGGGTATCCCTGGCCCCGGCGGTCACCCCGCTGCTCACCCGGGAGCGGATGTTCTGGATGAAGGAGATCGGAATTCAGGCCATCTCGCTGTCCCTGGACGGCTCCACCGCCGAGTACCACGACGGCGTCCGGATGGTGCCAGGCACCTATGAGGCCACCCTCACCGCCCTGGACGATGCAGCTGAGGCCGGCCTGTCGGTGCAGGTGAACACCCTGGTCACCGCCAACACCGCGGCCGACCTGCCGGCGGTCTACGAGCTGCTCAGCACGCACACCTTGATGCAGTGGAGCCTGTTCTTCCTGATCTCGATCGGACGCGGCTCCGAGCTGGCTGAACTCAGCCCCGGCGAGGCCGAGCGCTGGCTGCTGTGGGCGGCCGGGGTGAACAAGGACGCGCCGTTCCGGGTGAAGACCACCGAGGCCATGCACTACCGCCGGCTGGTGACCCAGCCGTTGCTGCGGGCCGGCAAGAGCAAGGAGGACCTCGAGACGCATCCGATGTCGCGGGCCTTCGGGATCCGGGACGGCAACGGCATCGTCTTCGTCTCCAACCTGGGCGAGGTCACCCCGTCCGGCTTCCTGCCGATCAGCGTCGGCAACGTCAAGCAGCGCTCGCTGGTCGAGCTGTACCGCGACGATCCGCTGATGCGCGCGCTGCGCGACCCGTCCCAGTTCAAGGGACGCTGCGGGGTCTGCGAGTTCCAGGATTGGTGCGGCGGCTCCCGGGCCCGCGCCTACGCGTGGACCGGCGATCCGCTGGAATCCGACCCGCTGTGCCCCTATCAGCCCAAGGCCGGCAAGTGAAGCTGCTGGTCGTCGGTGGCGGGATCGCCGGGCTGGCTGCAGCCTGGGAGGCCATCGCTCGGCCCGGCACCGAAGTGGTGCTGGTCGAGGCCGACGCGCGCCTGGGCGGCAAGCTGCAGACCGAGAACACGGACGGTTTCCTGATCGAGCACGGCCCGGACTCGTTCGTCAGCTACCGTCCGGCCGCGGCCCAGCTGGCTCGCGAGGTCGGCCTGGGCGACGATCTGATCGGCACCTCCGGAACCCGTCAGGTCTACCTGCGCTCGCGGGAGCGGCTGCGTCCGATCCCGGCCGGGATGGGCATGGTGCTGCCGACTCGGCTGCTGCCGTTCGCCACCACCGGCATCCTCTCGGTGGCCGCCAAGCTGCGCGCCGGGCTCGACCTGATCTTGCCCCGCCAACTTGGGGCGGACGACGTGGCCATCGGCGCTTTCCTGCGCCGCCGGCTCGGCGGCGGCATCGTCACCGGCTTCGCCGACCCCATGGTCGGTGGCATCTACGGAGCCAGCGTGGACGAGCTGAGCCTGGACGCCGTCCTGCCCAGCCTGCGCTCGGACGAGGCCACCCACCGCAGCCTGATCCTGGCCTCGCTGGCTTCGGGCCGGAAGGCTCGCGCCGCCCGCCGGGCCTCGGGTACCCGCGGACCGGGCTCGCCCTTCCAAACCCTGCGCGGCGGTCTGGGCTCCTTGGTGGACGCGCTCGCCACCCAGCTCACCGCGGCCGGCGCCGACCTGCGCACCGGCGTCTCGGTGCTCTCGCTGACCCGAACCGAGGGCGGCGAAGCGCACGCCGAACTGAGCGACGGAACCGTGATCGAGGCCGACGCGGTGGTGCTGGCCGGCGGCGTCCGCAGCAGCGCCGAACTGCTGGCCGAAGCCGTCCCTTCCGCCGCGGACGCCCTGGCCGAGGTGCCGCTGGCTACCTCAAACGTGATCAACCTGGGCTACCGGGCCTCGGCCTTCCCGGCTCCGGTGACCACCCACGGCTGGCTCGAAGCGCAGGACGCCCCGATCAGCGGCGTCACGGTCAGCTCGGCCAAGTGGGCCGGACGCGCCGAGGGTGATCAGGTGCTGATCCGCGCGTTCGTCCCCGAACGCCTCGGCCGGATCGCCACCGCCGAGTCCGACGAGCTGCTGGCTACGGTGATCGCCCACGTCGGCACCGTGCTGGGCGCCACGCAAGCCCCGTTCCTGACCCGGCTCACCCGCTGGCGGTCGGTGATGCCGAAGTACACAGTCGGCCATCTGGATCGGATCGCCACCGCCGAGGCCGCCCTGGCCGCGCTGCCCACCTGGCGGATCGCCGGGTCGGCGTTGCGCGGGGTCGGGGTGCCCGACTGCATCGCCGACGGACGTCGCCAAGCCGCGGCAACCCTGGACGCCGCCGCCAACTCAGAGACCTCCGCCACTGCCACTCCCAGCTCAGAAGCCACCCCCACCCCACAGGCCACCCCAGCCCGAGCAACCGGAGTTAGGGTCGATTCATGACTGATGCGATCAGCTACACCTGCTATGCCGTCTTCACCCGCCGCGCCCCGGTGCCGGTGGACGTGGCCGCCGACGTCACCGAGCTGATCGGCGAACTTGCCGAGCTCGGCGTGACCACCCGCGGCCTGTACGACGTGCACGGGATGCCGGCCAAGGCCGACCTGCTGGTGTGGCTGCACGGCGACTCGGCCGAGCGGCTGCAGGAGGCGCAGCGCCGCTTCCAGCGGGAGGCGCTGGGCGGAGCGGTCGAGCTGACCTGGTCCGGCTTCGGCGTGCACCGGCAGGCCGAGTTCAGCCGCGAGCACGTCCCGGCTTTCCTGCGCGGCGCCGAGCCGAAGACCTGGCTGACCGTCTACCCGTTCGTCCGCTCGTACGAGTGGTATCTGCTGCCCGAGGACGAGCGTCGCGCCTTGTTGGCCGAGCATGGCGCGCAGGGACGCGACTTCCCGCAGGTGCTGAGCAACACGGTGGCCGCCTTCGCGCTGGGCGACTACGAGTGGCTGCTGGCCCTGGAGGCCGACGAGCTGGTCGACCTGACCGACCTGATGCGGCATCTGCGCGGCTCCGGCGCGCGCCGGCACGTCCGCCTCGAGGTGCCGTTCTTCACCGGACACCGGATCAGCCCGTCCGACCTGCCCCGCGTGCTGCGATGACCGACGCCGTCCTGCTGCTCGGTTTCGGCGGCCCCGAGGGGATCGATGAGGTGGTGCCGTTCCTGGAGCGGGTCACCGTCGGACGCGGGATTCCGCCCGAGCGGCTGGTCGAGGTCGGCCAGCACTACTTCACTCTCGGCGGGGTGAGCCCGCTGAACGCGCAGAACCGGGCGTTGCGGACGGCGCTGGCCGAGGCTCTGGACGCTGCCGGCTCGCCGATCGAGGTGGCCCTGGCCAATCGGAACTCGCCGCCGTTCGTGCCGGACGTCTTGGCCGAGCTGGCCGCCGCCGGACGCCGCGAGATCCTGGCCGTGGCCACGGCGGCCTACTCCGGCTACTCCAGCTGTCGGCAGTACCGGGAGGATCTGGGGACCGCACTCGCCTCGGCCGACCTGGGCCTGAGCGTCCGCAAGCTGGGCCCGTTCTACGACCTGCCGGAGTTCGCCGGCACCATCGCCGCGCTGCTCCTCGAGTCGCTGCCCGATGACATCTCACTCGATGACCCCGGCACCCGGTTGGTCTTCACCACTCATTCGGTGCCGACCTCGGCAGCTCGGGCGTCCGGCCCGTCCGGGGATGCCTACGTCAACCAGCACCGCTGGGTGGCCGAGCAGGTGGTGAGGCACCTGGCCGAGGCCATCGACGTCACCAAGCCGTGGGAGCTGGTCTTCCAGTCGCGCAGCGGCCCGCCGACCATGCCCTGGCTGGAGCCGGACGTGAACGACGCGCTGCGGGCCTACGCCGCCGAGGGCGCCACGGCCGTGGTGCTGGTGCCGATCGGCTTCCTTTCCGATCACATGGAGGTGATCTGGGACCTGGACACCCAGGCCCGCGATACCGCCGCTGAGCTGGGCATTCGCCTGGTCCGGACGCCGGCCGTGGGCACCGATCCACGCTTCGTGGCCGCCCTGGCGCGGCGGATCGCCGCCGAGTTGGCTGCGCCGTCCCCGGAGCCGGGGGCTGGCGACTTCTGCTCCGGTGGTTGCTGCGCGAACCCGCGCCGCGAGCTGCCGACCGTGCCCGGGACGGGGCTGCGTCGATGAGGTTGTGGTGATGAAGCTGCGGTTGGCGACGCGTGGCTCGAAGCTGGCCTGGGCGCAGTCCGGGATGGTCGCCGACCTGCTGCGGATGCACGGGCATGAGGTGGAGTTGGTCCGGGTCACCACGCACGGCGATGTGACCACTGCCCCGCTGGCCAGCCTGGGCGGGTCCGGGGTCTTCGTCGGAGCCGTGCGGGCGGCCGTGCTGGCCGGTGAGGCCGACCTGGCCGTCCATTCGTTCAAGGACCTGCCGACCGAGCCGAACGCCGACTTCATGCTGGCCGCCGTGCCCGAGCGCGAGGATCTGGCCGATGCGCTGTGCGCGCGCGACGGGCTGAGTCTGGCTGGGTTGCCGGCCGGGGCGCGGGTGGGGACGGGCTCGCCGCGGCGGGCCGCGCAGTTGCTGTTGCGGCGTCCCGATCTGGAGCCGGTGGCGATCCGCGGCAACGTGGAGACCCGGCTCTCCCGGGTCGGCGCCGACCTGGACGCCGTGCTGCTGGCCGCCGCCGGACTGCGGCGGCTGGGCTTGGCGGCCGCGATCACCGAGCGGCTGGACCCGTCGTGGTTCCTGCCGGCGCCCGCCCAGGGGGCGCTGGCGCTGGAGTGCCGCGCCGACGCGTCCCCGGAGTTGCGGGCCGCGTTGGCCGAGGTGGACGATCCGGCCTCCCGGGCTGCGGCCCTGGCCGAGCGGGCCGTGCTGCTACGACTGCAGGCCGGATGCGCTGCCCCGGTCGCCGCGCACGCCGTGGTTGCCGACGGACGCGTGGACGTGGTCGCCACAGTGACCGCCGTGGACGGCACCGCTCAGCTCACCGAACACGCCTCCGGGGCAGCCAACGCCGCCGAGCAGGTGGGACGCCAGGTAGCCGAGCAGCTGCTCGCTGCCGGTGCCGCCGACCTCGTCGATCTGTCCGCGGACAAGCCCAAACCCCTCGCCGGGCGGACCATCCTGGTTCCCGAGCGGGCCCCCTCCGGCACCGCGGCCACCCTGACCGCCGCCGGTGCCGACGTGATCCTGGCCGCCTTCACCGAGCAACAGCCGCTGCCTCTGGACGAGTTGCGCGCCGCCCTTGCCGAGGACTGGGACTGGCTCGTGTTCAGCTCCGCCAAGGCCGTCCCGGCGCTGGTCGAAGCCCTCGCCGGACGCCCCCTCACCGCTCAGCTCGCCGCCGTCGGCCCGGCCACCGCCGAGGCCCTTTCCGAAGCGGGCCTCACGCCCGCCCTGGTCGCCCAGCCCGCGAACGGCGCCGCCCTGGTCACCGCCTTCCCCGCCGGACCCGGCCGCATCCTCATTCCCGGCGCCGCCGACCACTCCCTCGAGCCCTCCGCAGGCCTGGTCGCCAAGGGCTGGGACGTCCACAACGTCGCCGTCTACCGGACGATCAGCCTCCCGCTGCCCGAGTCGGTCGTCTCCCGCTGGCAAGCCGGCACCATCGACGCCTTCATCGTCACCGCCGGCTCCGTCGCCCGCGCTGCAGTTCAATCGGCCGGCCTCCCCGGCCCGAGAGTCGTCGCCCTCGGCCCCTCCGCCGCCAGAGTCGCCACAGACCTGGGCCTCACCGTCGCCGCCACCGCGACCCGCCCCCTCGCCGCCGCCCTCGCCGACGCCGTCCTGGCCGCACTGTCCTGAGGCGGCTCAGCCCGTTTGGGGGTCGGCCCGCTCGCGCAATTCCGGTCGAGAGGCATTGCCTCCTCAAGCTGAACGCGCAGACCCCCGCTCATACCCTTCTTCTGACAGCCCGGATGCTACTTCTAGAGTGTCGTCTTAGTTGAGTCCAGCAGAGTGGTGCACGACCCGGTGATCGTGACCGTGTCGCTCCGGAGGTAGGGGCGGTCATCGGGTGATTCTTCGAGAGATCTCTCACAACCAACTCGAAGGAAAGAGCACACCGATGACCGCTGTCCCCAGTATCGACGACCCCGCCCAGTTCCTGAACCAGATCCTCGGCCAGTCCTCCCCGGACTTGCTGCGGGAACTGTTGGAGGGTTTCGTCAACACGATTCTGTCCGCTCAGGCCGACCAGGTCTGCGGTGCCCCGCACGGGGTTCGTGACGAGGCCCGGGTGAACCGCCGCAACGGCTACCGGCACCGTGACCTCGACACCCGGATCGGCACCCTTGACGTGGCGATCCCCAAGCTCCGCGAAGGCAGCTTCTACCCCGACTGGCTCCTGGCGAGGCAGCGTCGCAGCGAACAAGCCCTCGTCAGCGTGGTGGCCACCTGCTACCTGCTCGGCGTCAGCACCCGGAGGATGGACAAGCTCGTCAAAGCGTTGGGGATCACCGGCTTGTCGAAGTCACAAGTCAGCGTGATGGCCGGCGAGCTCGACCAGCTGGTCGCCGACTTCCGCAACCGGCCCCTGGACGCCGGCCCGTACACGTTCGTCGCCGCCGACGCGTTGACCATGCGGGTGCGCGAAGGCGGTCGGGTGGTGAAGGTCGCCGTCATGGTCGCCACCGGCGTCAACAACGACGGCTACCGCGAAGTACTAGGCGTTTCATGCTCGACCAGCGAAACCCACGCCGGCTGGCTCACGTTCTTCAAAGACCTCCTCGCCCGCGGCTTGACCGGCGTCGCCCTGGTCACCTCCGACGCCCACCAAGGGTTGGTGGAGGCGATCGGCGCGACCCTGCCTGGCGCCTCGTGGCAGCGCTGTCGGAGCCACTACACCGCGAACCTGATGAGCGTGTGCCCCAAGCACGCGTGGCCGGCGGTCAAGGCGTGGCTGCACTCGGTGTTCGAACAAGCCGACCCCGACGCCGTCCACGCCCAATACGACCGGCTGCTGGCCGAGGTCGACCACAACAAGCTCCCCGGCGTCCACGACCACCTCGAGGCCGCCCGCGACGAGGTGCTCGCATTCACCGCGTTCCCCCAAGGCGTGTGGCGGCAGGTGTGGTCCAACAACCCGAATGAGCGGTTGAACAACGAGATCCGCCGCCGCACCGACGTCGTCGGCATCTTCCCGACCCGCGAGTCGATCATCCGGCTCGTCGGCGCCGTCCTCGCCGAACAACACGACGAATGGGCCGAAGGCCGCCGCTACCTCGGCCTCGAACTATTGAAGAAGGCCCGCCTCACCCTCGTCCACGGCGACACCGACCAGGAGGAACCAGCCCAACTCACCGCATGAAACGAAGAATCACTCGTACACCACCGCGTTGGACTTGACCCGCGGGCCTCCACATAGCGTTTCACCGTGTGATGAGAACACCCCACCAACTCGGCAGAATCACGCAACGACCCAGTCAGATCGTAAGCATCCAAGATTTCCATGATTTCCTCGGCAGACTTCAAGATGTCCCTTCCCCGGGTGACGAACAGTGCTTCAGCACCACTCATCGCACTCGAGGAAGGGACCCCAACCGCGGACGCGGCCAGGCAACGGATGTCGTGTCGGGCAAATCCCATGGCCACCACCGGGCAGATTTCATGACCGCCAGCGGGCAACTACATGACCGTCACTGGGCATTTTTCCGTGTCCGCCGACATGCGAGAGAGGAGTTGAAGCTTCCTTGAATTCTCTGTGGCTAGGAGATGCGTCGCCGGTGGCCCCCTATAGGGCTCCCCGTGCGGTGAACGTGCGGTGAAAGCCGCGCATCCACTCCCATGCAAACAGGTTAGGCCCGGTGTGAACGTAGTCAGGACCGGCTGACTTCTCGCGAGGCCCGCTGACTAATGCTTGGCGAATCGGGTGGCAGTTTGCAGGTCGAGCGCTTGGCCGTTCTCGCGGGTCATCAGTGGATGGTGACCGACGGGCGCAGTCGGCACCGCGATAGCGTCGACCAGATCAACGACGCCGGGATGCAAAGGCCAGGTAGCGGACCTCTGGAGTTTACCCACGGGCACGTCGAGCCAGTGGGTGTCACCGATGAGAACGACGGCGTCGGCGGGTCGCCGCGGTTCACTCCCCGACCTGCAGGGGTGCGGAGGAGAAACTCCACCCACGAGCATCCTGTGGTGGGCTTGTGCCGCGCGGAGCAGTTTCGCGGCGGTCGGGCGTTGAGCACGCCTTGGTTGTAAATGGCGTGGTCCTGGCGGGGCACGTTACCGTGGAGCATCGGCATCCGGCTGGGTGCGTCGTCCCAGTCCCACGCGTCGATACGCCTAGAAGGACATTGGTCAGGGTGCCGAGCCGGTGCGCGATCCAGGACAGGGTGCCCGCTCCCGGTGGATGCGCGCCAGCCCGGCCAAACTGACCATATTCATGCCCGCCTCGGGCCCACGCCGTGAGTCGCGGAGATTTCGCAGGTAAACGAAGGGTTGGGCCAGCGGCCTGACCAGCCGCTGTTAGCGGGGTGGCAGCGTCTACGCTGAATCAAGAGCTTCTTGCCAAGACCGTCGGCGCTAAGCTGGTCAAGCGGGCCAGGTCCGGCGGGCACATCCGATCGCGGCTGCCAGCGTATGACGATCCGAGGAGGATGAGATGGGACGGCGAGACATATGGCAGGTCCAGAGGACCGGTGGAAGTCCTGAGCAAGAGCAGCTATTGAGGAGCCGGACGCAGTTGGCGACCTTTGGAGCGGATGACCTGGATAGGCTCATCGCAGATCTGCTTTCCACCATGTCATCCTATAGCATTTGCGTCGGCCTCGCCTCAACGCAAATTGGCGTTCCCCTTAGGGTCGCAATCGTACGACGTTCTGATGCCGATCCCCTCGTACTTATCAATCCTGAGGTCACGGCAACATCAGGGAAGAAGGACTCAAAACGCGAGTCATGCATGTCAATATGGGGACTATGCGGCGAGGTTGAGCGACGCGACAAGGTTCGGGTTAGGTACCAGGACCGCTCTGGTGCTTCCGTCGAGGAGCAATTCCACGGTTTCGAATCTCGGGTCGTTCAGCATGAGATCGATCATCTTGACGGAGTCCTCTACGACGAGCGCCTCAATACTGATGCGAGCCTCGAGTCCATAGATATCTTCGCTGGGTTAACACCGCAAGCTAGCGATAGCGGAGTTTCTTGATCGTCTGACCTTGGGCACTGGCTAGACCTGTCCGACCAAACGCACGGCCCCAGTAGCTGCGTTGGACTATTGCGTTGGCAAGTAGTGGACTGATTCGTTCTGGCCTCATCTTCGACCTATAGAATTCAGTTCCGATGGCCGATCCGGGAGTCATTGCGCACCAGGGCGCATCCGGTCAGAGAGACGCACGGCACTTTGAGTGCTTCCATGCACCGCGGCGATCGCGATCGGGCCCTAACCAAACTAAGTAGTCGTGTTGTCCCCGGACTCGTGGGACGCAAGTTGACGGTCTCGTTCAGACAACGGCGCTTGGTGAATCTGACAGCCCGGCACTGGTGTTGGTGAGGGGTGTCAGGGTCGAGTTGGAACGGCGGACCTGGCCCGGGACTGTGATGGCCTCGACCAACGCAGGGGGACGCGGGACCGTGCCGCGTTTCTTGCCGCCCACGTCGTCGGGCACCAAGTGATCGCCGACACGGTGGGAAGCGTGGCGGGCGACGGCGCCCGGTGGCGGCACACCGTCACCTGACCGAGGGCTCCAAGGTCCTGATGAGCCTCACCCGGGCCGACCAGGCAGGTAGACGGGGGTCGCGATTCATAGCGGCGACGCTGGATCCGCGAGGTGGGGTGACCCATTGACTTCGCGGTTGCCGCCCCCGCGTATGAGGGGCGACGTCCCATCGACAACCCACTAGGTTGAGAAGCTGGACGGCGATGTGGACCGGTTCCATCTGCCGGCGATGTCAAGGCACACATACCCAAAGGCGACTTTGAAAACTGAAGATCGGGCGGGCCCCACAAAGCGGCCAGCCGCTCGAATCGAAACCTGCTTTGCGCGGTCCCTCGCAGCCGCGCGGCGCCTCGCCCCTTTGGTCCAAGGGAGATCCCCGCCTCCGGAACTGCCCTGACCATGCTCCCTCCCTTGTGGATCGCCGTTCCCATGACGGATCGGCTGTGCGTGGGATATCCACTCTCGGAGCTGTGCGACGGTCAGCGGCGGGAGCGCCTTCGCGGACCCCGCTTGCCGGTGTGCCTCGTCGGTCCGAGAATCGGCGAAATCGACAGATCGGCCCCATCGAGGTGCGCCCTCGTTGGGACATTCCCTGGGAATCGGCTCTGGCCAGTCGACGTCAAATCAGACGCCTGAGCTCCGCGGATTGGATGCCACGCCCCTCTAGGCACAGCACCGCGGTCACCATCTCTGCTCAGGATCCCACGTGCTTCGCGTCTCTTGCGGGACGGCAAGAGCAAGCTCGGTTCTTCACCTGCTAGAGTCATCGGCGTTTGGGCTTTACACAGGGGGAAATGATGACTCGTTGGCAGAAGTTCCAAGAGAGCCTGACCGTCAATGTCCTGACCAACGTTCTGATCCTGATCGCCTCGGCCGGGATCGGAACCGTGAGCGGGGCACGCCTAGCTCTCGAGTCCGAATTCGCCAGTGACCATGTCCTGGAGCTAAGTGTGACTATCTTTGCCCTGCTGGGTATGGCTGGCCTCTTCATTTGGCGACGGATCGATCGTTTCAGGCCGCATTATCGGCGTCAACACCCACCTTATCGCGTGCTCTCCAAAGAAGTGACTTATCAATACTTGTCTCGGACGCAAATGCTATACACAAAGAACATCAAGATCAAGACGCTTCGGTCTGGTATTGACGCCTTCACAGACAAGTACGCTTGGACGGGCGCCGGCAAGATGAGGGTGAGTAGCGGCCTGGCCGAGCAGTCAATTGTCAACCTCGGAGTCCGCAACATCTGGCAAATTTACCAGGTACATTTCGGCTTCAATGCCCCTAAAGGCAAAGAGATCCAGATGGCCATTCGGTGGGAGTTGGAAGATGACTTAGGGAGGGCCCAACCCTTCATGTCCCAGACCATCGACATGCCCACAAACGAGTTGAAAATGCGTGTAATAGTGCCTGAATCGTTTGGGGTTCAGACGGCAATCAAGAAGATCCGGCCAAACATCGATATTCTGGACGACATCTACACCGAGACGATGCCCGTTCGAAATGGTTTCGCCGAATGGACGGTGAGTCGCCCCAAACTCTTCCACTGTTACGAGCTCGCTTGGCTCGACCCAGGAGCTAAACCAGCCATACCGGGCGGCGTTGTTACCACAGGATCGTCGGATGTGTCGACGAGCACCCCCCGCGAGGCCACTAAAGCAAGCTAGCTTCAGATTCTCACTCTGCCCTTGCGGTACCTTATGGTCAACTCGGGGTCTTAACAAGACACGTCCAGGACTTCCGGATTGGGAGAGCCTGACTTGCCCAAGTCGCAGCACCTCAACGGCACAGCACTCATCCGACCAAAAGCGCCCGGCCAACTCCCCAACCGTCACGAAGCCGGAGGAATCATGTGGTAGGTCAAACGGGCGCCATGCCGCCGCAATTGCACGACCGCCAGGGCGGGGGAACGGACGGGGCTGTCACCAGCGCCTCTCCGTGGATGACCGTTCCTGGCTTCCAAGGCCCCGCCCTCTTGTCGGCGCGACGGATCGCTATCATGCAGTGCGCCCTCTTCCTGACACTGGTATCATTCGTGGTGAGACTCCCACACCAGTTGGGTTGCGGGAGTCCACGAAGGGAGATGTCTGCAGTGACGTGATCAGTAGCGCCCCCCCCCCCGGCTAGGTCTAGGCCCTGTTCAGGACCCTGGCCATGGCCGGGTACTTGCGCGCCCCAAACATGGCTGCTGGCTAGTGAACGGGGTTTGATGGACGCGGATCGATTGACCCGGCGCAGGAAGTGCTTGTTCCTTGGCACGTGCCATTGGGATTGACCGTCGGGTTGCTGGTTGGCCCTCTTCACTGTTCGATGACGCTTCATGGCGCGTATGATCCCGCCCGAGGAACCGAACATGTGATCGATATCTCCACGGGGCTGTCCCATCAGCTGATTTAGATTTCGAGAACAGTTGATTTCGCCCGCCGTTCCCTCCCAGATCAAGCCGTGTCTCAACATCGACGCTGCTTAGTTCCGGTCGTCGCGGGGCCTACGTCTGGGGGTAGAGGTCGGGTCGACCCATCTCCGCTGCCTGCTGCATCAGTCAGCAGTTCGTGGGCCTTGCGGCTCGTTGACCTGTCGAACTTCACCCTTCCCTCTACGTTGCCACGCGCCGGCGATGCCTGATCGTGGGGATACTGAGCAAGGCGACGACGGTTCAGCCACCCCACAGGCTGTGGTGCCGGCTGGGTCACTGGGAGACCCGCTCGGGGCCACGCGATCAGTTGGCCTTTCGTGGCTCTTGTATGACTTGGAGTGCCTCCTGGTGACGGGTGGTGGTCGCTACGGTGGCCGTGGGAGAAGGCTCCGGGTCTCGCCGCTATCCGGCTGAGCGTGATGGCTCGTGAAAGAGATCGGTGGGCTCTGGGGTCGACTCTCCCGGTCGAGGCTGGCCCGGTTCAGGGAATTGGTGGCCGAGGCGTGGACCTGCCACGCGGGTGACTCGTCTTGGGTGGCACCGGATCACGCACAAGCGTGGGTTCGCCGACCGTGGCGTTGGTTGCGGTCGCTGGGTGGCGATGAGCGGGAGTGTCTGCGCGTCACTGTCTGAGGACGGGGACGAGGGTTCTCCCGTCCAGGAAGACGATGCCCGTCGTGCGGAGTCACTGGCCGGTGGTTGGGCCCGGCGGGGTCGTGTCGTTCACAGCGAACGGAGGAACCCTCGTGTTTGTTCACCCTACCGATCCCGCGCTGGCGCGGGTTCAGGTCGGAATCGATGCTGCGGTGGTCGCCGACCATCACGTCACGATCCGATCGACCTTGTCCGACGGGCAGGTGCAGCTGTCCCGTTTCCATGTCCCACCCACGATTGCTGGCTTGTCTCGTCTTGGGGAGCGACTGTCGGTGTTCCCGGGTGTGGTCGCTGTTGCGGAACCGACGTCGATGACGTGGCTGGGTCTTCATGTTGCGTTGCAACGCGCCGGCTGCGACCTGTCCCTGGTCGGGACCCGGCACTCGGCCCGGTTGAGGGGAGCGATCTCAGGCAAGCTCAAGTCCGACGTGATCGACGCCGACGTGTTGTCGCTGGCCTCTGATGTGTTCGCGCTGTCACCCTTGGACCCTCCCCTGCCGGCGGAGTTGGCGCTGCGCCGCGCGGTCGTGCGCCGCGGGAAGCTGGTCATCGACGGGAATCGGGCGCGGCGGCGACTGATCTCGTTGGCGCGGTGGGCGTTTCCCGATGTGTGGACGGCGTTCGCCGGGTCGTGGCCGACCGCGATTGCGGTCTTGACCCGGTGGCCCGACTTGCGCGCGTTGGCCGCTGCGCGACGCTCGAGCGTGACCGCGGTCGTCGCCGCCCACACCCGAGGCGTGCCGGGTGTCGCCGAGCGTGCCGGCGCGATCCGTCTCGCGGCGGCGGCCTGGGTCGAGTTCTGGGACGGTCGCCTGGACTTGGAGGCGTTGGCCTGGGAAACCGCCGAGCATCTGCGCGACATCACGATCGCGAGCGAACAGATCGAGCGGGCCACCACCCAGGCACAGCGCTACTGGGCGGGTCTGTATGGCGATGACCCGCTGCTGCTGTCCCTGCCCGGAATGGGTCCCATGACCGCCCCCACGATCCGCGCGTTCCTGGGCGACGGCACCCGCTTCGTTTCGGCGAAAGCGGCCGCGTCCTACGCCGGGCTGACACCGTCAACGTGGTCGTCGGGAACGGTCGTGCAACCCTCCCGGGCGATCACCAAAGAAGGGCCCGCGGTGCTGCGGCTGGCGTTCTACCAAGCCGCGAATGGTGCCCGCCGTGTCGACCCACAACTGGCGGCCTACTACCAACATCTGATGGTCGAGCGCGGGCACTGCCACACCCAAGCCACCGTCGCGGTCGCCCGCAAACTCGTCGAACGGACCTGGACGGTCCTGACCCGAGGCCAGCCCTACCAGTTCCGCGACGCCACCGGGCAGGCCGTGACCCGGACCGTCGCCAAGGACCAAGCCCGGCATGACCATGCCGTCCCCGACGACGTCCGGGCCCGAGCTCGAGCGCGCAGCGCGGCCACGCACCGCTCCAAGCTCACCAAGTAGATCCCTTACGACAGCCCGGGCCTACGGTCCGGGCGCTTCACCGCGCCCCGAAATCCACCCGCTGGAGACTTGACAACCCGTTAGGGAATCTTCGTACCTGAGCGTGGGGTGAGCGGGGATCCGGGGGTGGGCGTGTCGGTGGGGTGAGGGGGGTCGAGGCCCTCAAGAATCGGGGATACCACACCACTCGATTCCGAGGACCTCGACGATGCCCGATTCTACTTCCTGCTGCCATGCCACTGGCGGCTACTGCCAGCGCTGCGACCTTCTGGTCGGGCTGCCCGGGCTCCACGTGACCGGTGTCCATCGCGACGACGCGGGGCTCCGGGTCGAGGTCGAATCCCGGCCGCCGGTGGTGATGGGCTGCCCAGCGTGCGGGGTCGTCGCGCATGCGCATGGCCGGCAGCGGGTCGTGCTGATCGACGCTCCATGCTTCACGGCGCCGGTGAAGCTCTGGTGGCGAAAACGACGCTGGCTGTGTCCGGAGCCGTCGTGTCCGGTGACCTCGTTCATGGAGCAAGACCCAGAGGTCGCGCGGCCGAGGGCGCTGCTCACCAGCCGCGCGACGTCGTGGGCGATCGGGCAGATGCGGCGGGAGAACGCCTCTGTTCAGGGTCTGGCTCGGCAGCTCGGCTGCGCCTGGAAGACCCTGTGGCGAGCAGTCCGACCGGTCCTCGAAGCCGCAGCCGCGGACGAGACCCGCTTCGCCGGCGCCACCTCGCTTGGCGTCGACGAACATGTCGTGCGCCACGAGGCGCTGTTGTATCGGATGGAGGTGGGAGACCTGCATTGGTTGGCCGTCGTAGCGGCCAAGTGAAGCTGACGGCAGCCTGTCCTGGGGGAACGCCTGGGGTGGGTGGGAGCAGCCGTGACAAAGTCAGGACGGTCCAGTACTACCGGATGGGCCGTGTCTGGTGAGCAAGACGGGAAGGTGTGGACCGTTCCCGGTTTGGTGGACACTGGTGAGGTTTGCGGTTCCCGATAGGGTGAAGGGGAGCTGATTATGGGATCTACGCGGAGGCATTTCACGGCGGAGTATAAAGCTAACGCGGTGGCGTTGGTGTTGGATGATGGGCGGTCGATCGCTGAGGCGGCACGGAATATCGGCGTCCTCGAGAAGACGTTAGGGAAATGGGTGAAGAAAGAACGAGACTTGCGCGATGAGCAGCGTGACCCGGACGAGCCTTTGACCCGCTCGGAACGGGCCGAGCTCGAACAGCTCCGCGCGGATTACCAGAGGCTGCTGGACGAAAACGCTCATCTCCAGATGCAGGCCAGTTTCGCAAAAAAAGTGGCGACCTGGTTCGCGAAAGACCAGCAGTGAAGTTTGCTGCGATCGCGGACTGGGCTGATCAGGGTGTTTATCCGGTGGTGTTCATGTGTCGGGAACTCCAGGTGTCGACCTCGGGCTATTACAAGTGGCGGAGTCATCGGGTTTCGGCCAGGCACGACCAAGACGATCTGCTGATGGGATTGATTCGACATTTTTACGCCAGCAGCCCGGGCCGGCCTGGGGTCCGACGCATTCATGCCGAACTCGCTGCTGGCGGGCACCGGGTATCGCGCAAGCGGGTGTGGCGGCTGATGCGGGCGCTGGGTGTCCAGGGCCGTCATCCCGCGGCGTGGCGGCGAACCACGGTGGCTGGCGAGCATCCGGTGCCAGCCCCGGACCTGATCGGTCGAAGGTTCGAGGCGTCGGCACCGAACGAGAAGTGGTGCGGTGATATCACGTATGTGAAGACGTGGAATGGTTGGGCTTATCTGGCGACGGTGATCGACCTGTATTCCAGGAAGGTGGTGGGCTGGGCTGTCGATGACCATATGCGTACCTCGTTGGTCACTGATGCTTTAGATATGGCTCGGGTTCATCGCCAGCCTCGGACACGCGTGATTTTTCATTCGGACCGTGGGACGCAGTATACGTCGACGGATTTTGCTAAGTACTGTCGGAAACACAAGATTCGTCGATCATTGGGCCGTACCGGGATTTGTTACGATAACGCCGTCGCGGAATCGTTCTTCGCGACCTACAAGAAGGAACTCATCCATACCCGGCCTTGGCCAGATCTCAAGACTCTGAAGAAGTACACGTTTTCTTGGATTGAGGAATACTACAACCAGACTCGTCGCCATTCAACGCTCGGATACTTGACACCGCAAGAATATGAGCTAGGCTACAGAAACATACTTGAACTCGCAGCCTAAACAGCTATCCACTTTATCGGGAACACTCCAGTGTACGAGAGGAACCGGTGTCGTAAAGCCTCTTAATCGTCGCCCAGCTCTAACCCGGTGGATCGGGGCTGGTTTGCGGTGCGTAGCCGCTTGTCGGGGCCGTCGTAGGCGGTCGTGGCGGGTGGGGAACTGTCGGAACGGTGGTATGTGTCGGGTCCGGCAGGTCGTGGTGAAGGTCTACGGCGTAGCCACGACGATGCCGCAGGGGTAAAGCCGGATGCCTCGCCCGTCAACCGAACAACAGTGAACGTGGGAACCATCCGCATTCCGTTCCCCGCTTTTTTGGGGATAGGTGCGTTGCCTGCCGAAGGGTGTGGGTGGGGCGGAGCCGCCGTAGTACTCCGAGGCCGGGAAAGCCGGTCACATGGGGAAGGGCGGCAGTGAGAGAAAGCAGAAGAAGGTGAATGTAATGTCCGAAGACGCGCCGGTGAATGTCGGCGCCTCCGGATGGCCCAGCGATGCTCGGGCCTATCTGGGGGTACGGAGGATGCAGACCAAGCTGCATGGTTGGGCGGCCACCGATGGTGGTCGCCGGTTCGATGACCTGTGGAACCTTGTGTGTGATCCGGCGTTCTTGACGATGGCGTGGGAACGCGTCGCCGGGAACAAGGGGTCCAAGACTCCCGGGGTGGACCGTGTCACCGTGGCACGGATCAGTTCCGGGGTCGGGGTGGAGGAGTTCCTGCGAAACATTCGAGCCCAGTTGAGGGCTGGAGAGTTCAGGCCGGTGCCGGTGCGGCAGGTGATGATCCCCAAGGCCAGCGGCAAGCTGCGCAAGTTGGGCATCCCGACCGTGACCGACCGGGTGGTGCAGGCAGCTTTGAAGCTGGTGCTGGAACCCATCTTCGAGGCCGACTTCAAGTCGTGCTCGCGGGTCATCGCCATACAGACCCGCCCAGTAGCGCTGTGCCTGGGTGGTGGCCCGCTCGATCTGTTCGCTCGCGATCGTGATGTCGCGCAGATGCTCGGCGGTTTCCCAGGCCAACGCCTCCAAGTCCAGGCGACCGTCCCAGAACTCGACCCAGGCCGCCGCCGCGAGACGGATCGCGCCGGCACGCTCGGCGACACCCGGCACGCCTCGGGTGTGGGCGGCGACGACCGCGGTCACGCTCGAGCGTCGCGCAGCGGCCAACGCGCGCAAGTCGGGCCACCGGGTCAAGACCGCAATCGCGGTCGGCCACGACCCGGCGAACGCCGTCCACACATCGGGAAACGCCCACCGCGCCAACGAGATCAGTCGCCGCCGCGCCCGATTCCCGTCGATGACCAGCTTCCCGCGGCGCACGACCGCGCGGCGCAGCGCCAACTCCGCCGGCAGGGGAGGGTCCAAGGGTGACAGCGCGAACACATCAGAGGCCAGCGACAACACGTCGGCGTCGATCACGTCGGACTTGAGCTTGCCTGAGATCGCTCCCCTCAACCGGGCCGAGTGCCGGGTCCCGACCAGGGACAGGTCGCAGCCGGCGCGTTGCAACGCAACATGAAGACCCAGCCACGTCATCGACGTCGGTTCCGCAACAGCGACCACACCCGGGAACACCGACAGTCGCTCCCCAAGACGAGACAAGCCAGCAATCGTGGGTGGGACATGGAAACGGGACAGCTGCACCTGCCCGTCGGACAAGGTCGATCGGATCGTGACGTGATGGTCGGCGACCACCGCAGCATCGATTCCGACCTGAACCCGCGCCAGCGCGGGATCGGTAGGGTGAACAAACACGAGGGTTCCTCCGTTCGCTGTGAACGACACGACCCCGCCGGGCCCAACCACCGGCCAGTGACTCCGCACGACGGGCATCGTCTTCCTGGACGGGAGAACCCTCGTCCCCGTCCTCAGACAGTGACGCGCAGACACTCCCGCTCATCGCCACCCAGCGACCGCAACCAACGCCACGGTCGGCGAACCCACGCTTGTGCGTGATCCGGTGCCACCCAAGACGAGTCACCCGCGTGGCAGGTCCACGCCTCGGCCACCAATTCCCTGAACCGGGCCAGCCTCGACCGGGAGAGTCGACCCCAGAGCCCACCGATCTCTTTCACGAGCCATCACGCTCAGCCGGATAGCGGCGAGACCCGGAGCCTTCTCCCACGGCCACCGTAGCGACCACCACCCGTCACCAGGAGGCACTCCAAGTCATACAAGCCAGTAATGATCCCGCCTCAGGTGCAGGCGCCACCCGCATCCCGTCAGCAACTGGGGGCATTAGGTAGCTGTGGGAAGATTGAGCCGCAGTCCAGAAGGGACTACAGGCCCGAATCGCCCACTACTTTGATCCGTGCGCCATGGGCAGCAAACTGAGAATCCGTAATGGCAACAGGCAGATCCGCCGCATGGGAGGCCTTCATAATGATTGCACGGGCACTCGCCAGCGAGCCAGAGCGAATGACGCTGAACAAGCTTGGACCAAGTGACGACATGCCAAGATTTGGAAGTCCACTGTCTAGCGCCAGTCGCCTTAGTCGCCCCAGTCGCTCGTCGTAAGAATTCCAAACAGCAGATTTAAAATCGCCCTCTTGCATGGTATTGATCGAGTCCGATACTTGAGCGACGTCGCCCTCCAAGAGACCAGGCAAGAGTCTCATATAGCAATCCGCGATCACTCGATCCGCCGATTCACGTGAGACCGGACAATTCCTGGAGAAGAAGGCCCTCTCAGAATCGCCGGACGCACCCTGCATTCCGAGCGGCCGAATGAGCACGAGCGACAGTTCATCACTTGGCGTGAAGCGACCGATCAATGGTGGAAGACCAGCGGTGCGCGCCGCGGATGATGGCAAGAAACCCGTCTTTCCGTCAGGGCCAAAACGGTGTCCGGCATCCACAACGATCCCCCCATGCTGGAACGTGTAGCTGCCTACTCCTGAGGTGCCTCCGCGGCCGGATTCACGCGCAATCTGAGCGACATTCACCTCTCGATCGAAATATCGCAATAGCCCCAGCGCGACAGCCAACGCCGTTTGCGTCTTGTGTCCAAGTCCAACGTGGGGGGGGATGGTTTGAACGAGTTCAACGACTGCCTCTCGTGCGTCAACGCCGAACTTTGAGGCCAGGGAAATACCCTCACGAAGCGCTGGGACTTGCTCATCCGGCACTGCCGTCGGCGCTTGGTGATGCCCTGAAACCCGAACGACCACTCTGGGGGAGTCGATGGCGAAGCCGATAGTCCCGTCCACCCGACCCAACTCACCGTTCAGATCCAGGAGCGTCACTGCGATGCGCGCAGGACTTGAGACCTCAATCGGACTCATCGCATGCTCCAGAGATACTCTGGTGTCGCCCGAATCAAGCCACCTCGCGAGGCAGCCACATGGTCCGATACCAACTTCCTCACGAGCCCCGCCGTAGCAGGAACCAGCTCGGGGTCTGCCCGCAGCCGATCGATTCTCACAGAGCAGAACCCACAGGACGGGTCAGCTTGTCGAGCGCGAAAGCCGATGAGAGTCTCCCCACAAGCCTTGCCCACCACGTACGCCAATCCATTGGCAGGGAGTGTCTCGACTGCCAAGCTGGACGTGAATACGAACGAGAATGACTGGTGTGCGCGCTTGAGCGCCAATACAGTCTCGATCATGCGGTCGGCAGCAACCACTGCCAGTGCTAGCTCCTGCTCCAGGGAGGACCCGCTCAACCCTCTAGTTGCCATGTGCACTATCCCGATATGAGTTACGCTCTCCGCGGTGGCGACTTCACAGAATCTCGAAGTTACGTCAATCGCGGTCTGGGCATCCCCAAGGTCCCCATTTAGCTTGACGCTTCGCGGCATGCGACTGGGTGACCTGTGAACCACCTCCCAGACGTCCCCGATGTCAGCAAGGCCTCGGACCAGGTCGTCGCCAATGCGCCCCGCTCCACCAGTAACGAGGTAGGCGGACGTCGTCATGCGGGCGCCCTTAAGAAGTCGGCGAACTTCTCGTAGGCGAGCTGGACGTGCGACATACGCACCTTTTCCTCGGGATCCATTTCAGCGTATGTCAGTCGCGAGCCTACCGGAATGAACATGGTGTCGTAATAGTAAGCACGTCCACCACTGGCACTGGGGGCGATTTCCCCATGCATCAGTCCGGAGAATTGGCGCACTCTCCGCCCATCACAGTAGCTAATTACGCTCTTGGCAGTCGCTTCCCGCGTTGCGCCCGTGGGGATGACGCTGCAGAGTTGGGAACCTAGCCTGTCGAAGAAGACCTTCGACAGGCTTCCGGGAAGCCCTTGAAGCGCTTGAATTTCCAACGCACCGTGCTCACAAAAAAGCGGTACTTGGTATTTGTTGTAGGCTGCCAACGCCTTCTGACGCGACACAAGGAGTAGGTCCAGCGATAGGACCTCTTCCAAGTTTCCCGGATCTAGCTGGATAACCTCAATTCCCAGCGACAGAAGAGCGATCTGGGCCTCCGCAACCTTCCCACGACTCGTCGTGACGAAGTACGCCACGCCGGTCACGGGCGCGCGCAACTCTCCAGGAGTTCTGCCATGGCCGCCTCTGGGTCATCGGGGAGGAGTTCGATGGTCTCGACGTTGAATCTCACGGAGAGAATCGTGCGCTGAACCTCACCCATGCCAAACGAAGCGAGGTAGGATTTCGGCCCGACACGGCGCCCGTCGTCATAGACCTTCTCGTTACGCTCCTTATTCAGTCTGTAGAGCAAGTATCTCACATTGACATCATTGAGCGAGTATCCCATGAAAAGGATGGACTTACCCAAAGCCTCGGCGCGCAGGCGGATGTCGATTGCGGAGTCTAGGCTCATGCGGTCGAAGTACTGAGATTCACTCATGACCAAGCTCTTGTGAGAGGTGAAATCACCGTGAAACTTCACCACCTGCACTTCCTCGTCACCCGGGCCAGCGGCGATGTCCAGGTACGATGAGATCACTCGGGTCCGGAGACCGGCCTCTTGAAACGAGCGCTCCAATAGGTCATCGTAGTTGGTCGTGTAGACGACTCTCGGCCGCAAGTTGACCAGCGCGTGATGCACTCGGGATGGGACGAAGTTGGCTGTGGCTCGGGCGAACTCGCGGTTCAGCTTCGCCGCATAGGCTTCCCGGGTCTCCGGTCGGCTAACCGCAAAATAGTAGTCGAACAGCTGAGGGAATGATCCCTGTGAGACAAAGACATCAGGCTCAAACCCCAGATCCGTGGCCAGCGCCTCGAGGAGAGACCGCCAGCTGGGAAGATGCGATGAAATCGATAGTCCTGAGCCCACAAACGGTATGACTCGCCCGCCCTTGAAATCGTTCTTCAGAGCAGCGACGGCCGTGTTGGATGAATCACGCCAGGATGACACTTTGTACCACTCTTTCGAGATTATGATCAGGACTGCCATTCACGAGCACTAACTCTGCGTTCGCCGGCGCAGAATTTTCACGTATGGCGTGCGCCAGTCTGGCCTTGAACTGTGACGCGTCGTCATTACGGCTGGATAGCCTTTCCTCTATGAGACGAGGAGGATCGATTCTGAGATGCACGTGGACCACTTCTGCAGCTCTCCGAAGATCGGCGACCCTCCACGTGGGGAGGGTCAGTGAGGCGAGAGTCGCTGGCTTCCGCAGTTCCGAAAGAAGAAGGCCATAGCGAAACCCAAATAGCTCGTCCCAGAAGAGTGATTGGGACTCGCGACTTGCTGCTTCCCGTTCGGAAAAGAAATGGTAGTCAAGTAGAGTCTCGTCGCTCCGTCGTGGTCGCGAAGTATACGGGCGCAGCTTGGCGATCGACGCATTTTGAAGGAGCAAGTCGGCCAGAGTCGTCTTTCCGGAGCCCGGCGCTCCCGTGATGGCCAAAATTCGCATGCCTGCCCCCCTCCGCGAGCCCGACCCCATCCAGAGCCGCGCATCCACCCATGGATCGACACTCTAGCCTCGATCTTTCGTTGCTCCGGGCTGTGTCCTGAAAGGGGCCAGCCAGCCCGCCAGCCGGACGACGGCACGGCCGGTGGCGGGGCAACTCGCCGTCCAGGGCGGACCGTCCCGGGCGGGGTGCGCCAGAAGCGGGATGAGGCTTGTTTCGCTGGGATTCGGGGTCTGGGACCGCTCCGGCTCGTCGGGGGTGGTTATTGACTGAAAGAGGGGCCCTGCGCGGCGCTGGGCCCTGTGCCCAGTGCTTCGCCTCGTCGGGCCAACTAACTAGGCACCGTTCTGGCTCCCCCACAAGCGCACTCTTGCGCGTGTCTCATGTGGTCAGTTGGGATTTCTGAGACACTGAGTCAGTGAGGCTCCTCGGATACACCCGCGTCACCGACAACCGAAGCGCGGCCATCCAGCTGGACGCACTGACGTCCGCGGGGGTGAAGTCCCCCAACATCTTCTCTGACGTGACCACCGCCGCAAGGGAGACAACCGACCGCCCCGGCATGCGTCGCCTAACGGACAATGCGGAGGAAGGCGACACCGTCGTTGTGTGGCAGGTAGACCGCCTCGGCCGATCGCTAAGCGAGGCTCTTGAAACCGTAACCCTGCTGGTAGAACGGGGCATTGGCGTCTGCTCTCTGCAAGACGGCATCGACCCAGGCACGGTCGACGGCCGCCAGATGCTGAATCTGCTGGTCCGCCTGGCCGAGTATGAACGAAACGTCAAAGGTGAGCGGATCGCGGCGGGTATGGCGGCCGCTCGGGAGTCGGGCACGAGACTCGGCCGACCGCCGGTCGATTCCGTGGTGATCCGTAACAAGATCCGCGCAGTGGAAGAAGCGCGAGCCCGCGGTATGACCGCCGGCGACGCCGCGCAACTGGTGGGATGGAGCCGAGCCACCTTCTACAGGCACCAGCAAGAACACGGGTCCCAGCAATGACTCGCGACGATCTGATCCTCACCGCTGCCCTCACGATTCTCGGCGCCGTCATCGGCCTAGCCATCAGGTCGCGAGTCGCCACGCTCAACTACCGTCACGATGACGAAGCTCAACGGCCCCCTCCCGGGCCGCGCTGGTGGATCCCCGTCGCAACAGCAGCGGCCAGTGGACTCCTCGCGTGGCGGTTCGGAGTTGAGCGCTGGCCGCTGCTCCTACCCACACTGCCACTCGCTTGGTTCGGTCCATGGTTGTCTGCGATCGACCTCGACGTCCGCCGACTGCCCAATCGCCTTCTTGCCGTCCACGGCGTCGTCGTGGCGGTAGGGGTGGGAGGCGCTGCTCTCATCAGTGGCGATCTCAACATCGCCATCCAAGCCGCCATCGGCGGGGTGGTCGCGTTCGTCGTCTTCTGGATCCTCGACCGGGTCCGGCCCGGCGGTTTCGGTTGGGGTGACGGCAAGTACATCCCGATCATTGGCGCCGCAACCGCAGCGGTCAGCCTTTCCGTCGCGTGGTGGGCGTTCCTGATCACCTGTCTGGCGGCCGTCCTGGCCACCCCGTTCCGTCGCCGGCGAACCGCCTTCCCGTTCGGGCCATGGCTAGCCGTCGGGGCGTTGGCGGCCATCGCGCTGTTGGGATGAGGGGCGGCACTCGAATGGCCCAGCGGGCCATCGATCCTCTAGAGAACCTCGCCGGTAGCCGGGTCGATCAGGTCACCGCCATCCAAGAGCGTGAGTTGGTGCCCGGAAGCTCGAGGGTCTTCGTCGTGGGCGAGTGCGAACAGGTCAACCTCGAACGCTCGGAGTCGCAGGGCAGAACCCTCTTCGCTCGTGTGGCGGGTGTAGCGGCTGCGGCTGGGCCAGGGCTGGTGGTCGTCATCGCATGACTGCTTGAGCCGCTGCCGCATCCGATCGATGAAGCCGGGCAAAACGTAGCGGTGCCAGTTCTCGAGGATGTCCGACGTCGGCGCGTGACCAGCTCGCCGGCGCTGGTCGGCCACCACGGCCAGCTCGTGGACGAGGTGCGGATGCAGCGGCCAGCAGGGCGGGATGCACCCGCCTCCCGAGCCCTCCCACACGTACTCCGTGTTGATCCACTCCGCCACCTGGTCGAGCCACAGCCAGACCTCCCACCGCAGACCCCGCTCCAAGCACGTGGTCGGATCCCACGGGCGCGGCAGGTTGGCGGGGTTGCCCAACTTCTTCTTGCGCTCCTCGCTGCCATTCTGGGCGTCCCACAGATCGTGGTACGCCTTCTGGACCCGAGTACCCGGCGCCGGGAAGCCCACCACCAGCGGGCCAGCCTGGGTCGCCTGATCACCAGCCATGACGTTGCGCTTCCACGAGGGCGGCGGCGGTACGGGCCTCCACGTCACGGCCCCCGGCACGTCCTGCGGCAAGCTCCTCCCGAAGCGCTCGCTGTTGGCCCAGCAGCCGTCGGCCATCGCGTCCCTCGATGCACCGATGCAGCCGGGCGATGATCGGTCTGGCATTCTCGGCTATGACGAGTGCCTGCTTGTCGGGCAGCTGACGGAGCTCCTCCGGACGCAGGATCGGGATCTCCTCGGAGTGGATCGTGCGCCCGCGTCCGCCGCCCAACTGCCACGACGACCGGGGCACACGCACACGTCCGACGAGGTCGGAGACCTCCTGGTTGAACGACACGTCCTTTGAGCCGCCGAACCACACGAGCACGTTGGTGAGCCCCACCAGGGCACGGGCCTCCTGTTCGCCGAAGATGGCCGCCAACTGCCGGAACGTCTGGGCCGCGTAGATGAACGACAACCCGAGGGCCCGCTCGTTCGCCATCCGGGTCCGCAGCGTGGGCAGCGGCGCAGTGGAGGGCAGTTCATCCAGGCAGGCCAGCATGGGCGGGCACAGGCGTCCGAACTGGCTGCCGTTGGCCTGTTGGATCGCAGTGTCGAGGACATGCTCGGCGACGGCGGTCATCAACGGGGACGCCGACGCGTACGGGTCCTCGCGGCCCAACAGGTAGATGGTCCCCCGGTTGCGGAGCACCTCGGCGACGTTGGTAGCGGGTCGCCCTTCCGTCGGCACGCAGCGGCGTCGGATGTCGTCTTGGAAGAACAGCGACATGGCCTGTTGGACTGTCGTGATTGTGTTCGCGCTCGTGCGTTCGTCACCGCGCAGCGCCCCTTGCAGAAGCCCGGCCCACAAGGGATCGGAGTGCGGATGTCTCCGCAGGATCTCCTCGGGCTGGGAGGTGGACAACGGCTTGGCCACCCACGCCAGCAGGTCATCCAGGGTCTTGCCGGTGAGGGCGGCTGCGTGGAAGTACGCCATCAGAACCTTCGCGGATTCGGCGGCGTAGAACCGGGCCGCTGCATCCCCGGAACCATGGCTCGTCCCATGGATGGTTCCTGCCGTGAACGCCTTCGCCCGGCGTTCGGACACCATGCGGTCGACGCACCCGGCGATCGGGTCCCACACCAGCTCGGGGAGGCCTGGAACGAGACCGAACGGATCCAAGACCACGCAGGGCCGGCCGACCTTGGAGCGCTCAGGCAGGGACAGAAGCAGGTCGTCGGGTTTGGTGAGAGTGACCATTGCGGCACCAGGAGCGCTGATGAGCGCGGGCGTCAGCAGGTCCAGCGTCTTGCCCGAACCCTGCGGGCCGATGACGCCGGCGGTCCGGTCCCACGGGCACCACAACTCACCCGACCTTGGCTGGTGACCGGCGCCGATGCGCCAACCCACCTGGGCGGGGTCGAAGCGCGTGGCCATGTCCGGTCGGATTCGGCCGACTGATTGAGTCGCAGTCATGGCTGGGCCCTCCGGTTGAGGGGATAGAGGTCCGGTCGAACGACGTGCCGCACCTTCCAGAGCCGGTCCTTGCCGAGGAGCTGGTGGGCTTCGGAGATCGACGCCATGCCGCGCATCCGCCCGGGGCCCCACTGCTGCCACCCCCTGACGCCGGCGACCGTGAACGCCAGGACCGTCAGCAGGCCCACGACGACCAGCCAGCCCCAAACGGCTTCGGCGGTGGCCACCGGTTGGACGCCGGGCAGACCAGCGGCGCCGTCGCCGGCTAACACGCCTGGGACGCTGGTCACCCACTTGTCGAAGGTCGGCCACCACCAACCGGCGCCGGCGAACCAGTTCGCGACCGACCGAGCCAACTGGCACACCGTCACCCCGACGAGGAGCACCGCACAGATCACGACCAAGGGGAACTCCCATGTCCATGGGTACTGGTCCTGCACACGCTCCCGCTGCATCACGTCTCCTTTCGCGTCAACTGCCTAACGGAGTCAGGGACGCGCTCGGGGACACATGGCCAGCCTCCTCTACGTCGACAATGTCAACTGCGCTCGCCCGGGACGCCAGCCTCAAGGCACGGCTGGCGAGCGAGCACCAACCGCCTCACGACGCTCGGCCAGCGATCCTCGGATGAGGCGACGAAGCTCCGAAGGGCTCGAGAATGCCAGCGACGATCGAAAGCAAGCTCAATGCCCCCCGGCGTTACGGCATCAAATCCAGGGCGTCGTTGACACGAGAATCCGGCCGCCCGGCGAAGTGTGACACCACGCCCTCGATAGTGTTGGGTGATCCAGACAGCTATCGAGGGGGATTACCGTGCTTGGATTGGCGGCCACGGGCGAGACTGGTGACCTGCTCGTGCCCGGCAAGGTCGTCCGCATGCGTGAACGCCTATGGCGCGTCGATTACAGGGACGGTGCGGTATTCAGCGCCACCCCCCTCGACGGTCGGGACAACACGCCCATGCGATTCCATACGCGCCTGGAAGACGTGCAGCCGGGCGCGTTGCCGTTCCCGGACGCGGCCACGGTCGGCGACGCGGCTGAACAGGCACTGCTGCTGGACGCGTACAAGTTCTCTCTGCTGCATGGCACCGCGCCTATCCTCGGCCTGCAACGCTCGCGGGCGATCCCGACCGACTTCCAGATCGTGCCGCTGCTGATGGCGTTGAACGCCGAACGGGTGAGGCTCCTCGTCGCCGACGACGTTGGCACGGGCAAGACTGTGGAGGCCGGGCTGATCCTGTCCGAGCTGCTGGCCCGAGGCCGCGCTCGACGCATCCTGTTGTGCGTTCCCGCGAACCTGCGGGACCAGTGGCGGGACACGCTCGACACCATGTTCCACATCGACGCGACCGTGGTCGCCGGCCACCTGCTACCCGCCCTGGAACGGAAACTCCTGCCCGGCCAGAGCGTGTGGGCCGCACATGACGTTGTGATCGCAAGCATCGACTACCTCAAGACCCGCACCGAGGAGGTGCTGGCACATCAGTGGGACGCGCTCGTCGTCGACGAGGCCCACCTTGCCGCGGCCCCACACGCGTTCGCGGGACGGTCGTCCACCGACATGGAGCGGCACGCGTTCGTGCATACCGCTGCCGCCCGGTGTCGGCACTTGCTGCTGCTCACCGCGACCCCGCACAACGGCTACAGCGACTCCTACCACTCCCTCTTCGAGATGCTCGACCCGACTCTGGTGACCGAGACCGCGTTCGGGCGCAAGCTCAACCGCACACGGGCACGCGAGTCCCATGTCGTCCAACGGCGACGCGCCGACATCGAAGCCTGGTACGGCGAGCGCGGCACGAAGTCGCCGTTCCCCGCCCGTAACTCAGATGAAGTGATCGTCTCCCTCAAACGGAGCCCCGACCTGAGGGCCCTCATCGACGAGCTGACCGGCTACACCGGCGACCTGTACGGCGCGTCCACGACCAGCATCGGCAAGTGGGTCGCCGCGCACCTGCACAAGCGGCTGCTGTCCAGCCCCGCCGCGTTCCGCGCCAGCATCGACAACCGGCTGAACGCGATCCGCCGCCAAGCCGCTCTCGACCTCGGCGACCAAGCCGCGCGGGCGGCGGCTGACGCCACCACCGATCAGGTGTTCACCGAGGACGACGAGCTCGACGCCGCACACTTGACCGCCCGCGTCGACCTGCCCCGCAACGCGGAGCTAGACCGCCTCAACACCATCAAGGACCTCGCTGCCCGGGTCACACCGGCAAAGGACCCCAAACTCGCCGAACTCCTGCGGCTCCTCCCAGAGCGCATGCACGCCCACCCGAACGCGCGCCGCGTGCTCGTGTTCACCAAGTTCAAGGACACCCTCGACTACCTGGAGAAGAACCTCTCCCGGGCCGTCGGCA
The DNA here is from genome assembly GCF_030297015.1 of Brooklawnia propionicigenes. NCBI lineage: Bacteria > Bacillati > Actinomycetota > Actinomycetes > Propionibacteriales > Propionibacteriaceae > Brooklawnia > Brooklawnia propionicigenes. Next base: position 1,122,704 of record NZ_AP028056.1, read on the forward strand.
AGGCGAAGGCAGGACTGCCCGACGGCACGCGTATCTTCACCATCTACGGCGACATGAACCTCGCCCAACGCAACGCCACCTTCGCCGAGTTCGAGGCCACGAAGCAGGCAGTGCTCGTGGCCACCGACTGCATCAGCGAAGGCGTGAACCTGCAACGGGCGTGCGCGGAGCTCATCCACTACGAGCTGCCATGGAACCCGAACCGGATCGAGCAGCGCAACGGCCGCATCGACCGGTTCCAGCAGCGCGAGCCGTTCGTCGGGATCCGCACGCTCGTCCTCGACGACGCCCTCGACGCGAGCCTGCTTTACCTGATCGTGCAGAAGTCCGAGCAGATCCGCGCCGACTATGGGTTCGTGCCCCCGTTCCTCGCGAACAGCGACATCCTGTTGTACCTGTCCGACCCCGGCACCGCGTTCCGTGCGAAACTCCGTGCCTCGGGGCACCTGCAGCCGACCCTGTTCGACGAGTCAGTTCTGCTGGATTCGGATCCCGAACTTGCCCGGCTCACGGAGGAGAGCGTCGCAGACACCGACGTGCTCGCACGCGTCAAGGAGGAGTCGTTCTACGGGCAGACTGGCATCTCCCTCACCGCGATCGAGGACGCCCTGAACGAGTCGCGCCAAGTGACCGGCACCACCGACCAGGTCGAGAGGTTCACCCTAGCCGCACTCCGTCACCGGCACGCGACCGTCACCACCCTCGGCAACGTGCACACCGTCACGTCAGCGCCCTCCATCGTGGACGACGTCGCCCCGGCCGGGCACAGGTTCACGTTCGACACCGGCCTCGGCGTGGACGACCCGACCCTCGACGTGGTTGACCTCGCGCACCCGCTCCTGCGCCGGCTCATCGACCTGACGTTAGATGAGGCCCGCCTCCCCGAGTGTCGTGGCCGGGTTGCTGCCCACAACGCCGTCCTCGACACCGGACGGGCGGCCGTCCTGCACGTCCTGTTCCGGTACGTCGCCAACGCGGACCCCCCCGTCTTGCTCGAGGAGCTCGTGCCCCTCGCGCAACGCACCAGCGACCCAGGAGAGGCTTTGGACTCCGCCCCTGTTCTGTCGGCCGAACCTGGACGCGGAGCGCCGTTCGTCGGGGACGTGCGCGACGATGCCGCCTTCACACTCTCCGACTCAGGCCTGGAGGCCCGGCTCGACCAGGTCGCCAAGCATCGCGCGAACATGCTCGCCGAACGGCACGGCCGGCTCACCGCGGCGTGGGCCGAGGGGCTAGCGGACGTGCAACCGACCTCCCACGACCTCGTCGCGATCACCCTCGTCTACCCAGAGGTCGCCCGATGACCGACGTCAGCCTCATCCACACCAGCGGTGGCCTGGTCGGTGACGTGATCACCGACAGCCTCCGCCAGCCCACCGTCGACGGGGATGCGAAGTTCCTCGCCGACCCGTCCACGTTCACCGGCCGCGACGGGATTTCACCCACCAGATCCCAGCTCTCCGCCGACCAGGAAGCCGCATTCCGGGCGTGTGTCGCCCTCTGGTCCGCATACGCCGCCGAACTCAACGGCGACATGGAGGTGTCCCGCCTTCGCGAGAAGCTCGTCCTGCCCATGCTCGACCTGTTCGGGTTCCGCCCCGTCTACCAGCGCGCGAAACTGCACGCCGGGGACCGGGCATGGGCCGTGTCGCACCTCGGCTGGGACGGCCCCGATGCTCCCCCCGTCGGCGTGGTTGCCGTCGCTGACCTCGACGCGCGCGAGAGCCGTGCCCGCTCCGCCCACGAGGAGCTCCAGGGCTATTTGAACGCCGCCACCGCCAGGTGGGGGCTACTCACCAACGGGCGGGTGCTACGGCTGCTCCGCGACTACCACCACACGCGCACCCGCGGCTACGTCGAGTTCGACCTGGCCGCCATGTTCGAGGCCGGCTCCTACTCCGATTTCCTCGCCCTCTGGCGGCTCTGTCACGCGTCCCGGTTCTTGCCCCAGACAGCGCCCGACTCGGGACCAAGCGACACCGAATCGGAGGACGGGAACGAGGGCGACGACACCGACGACGGCGGCGACACCGCGGCGTCCGACACGCCCGAAGGCCCGGACAGCTCCCTGCTGGAACGGCTCCACGCCAAAGCGCTCACCGCCGGCGTCGCCGCCGGCAAACGGCTCCAACCGCAGGTCCGGCAAGCCATCAGCCTCCTCGCGAACGGCCTACTCGAAGGGACGCCGGGCCTGCGGGACCGGATGACCTCGAACCCCGACATGGGCCGCGACCTGTACCGAGAACTGCTCACCGTGCTCTACCGGGTGCTGTTCCTCCTGTTCGCCGAACAACGCGGCATGCTCAACGGCGCCAACCCGCTCTACGACGAGACCTACAGCGTCACCCGGCTCCGCTCCACCTCCACGACCGGCCACGCCGAACCACGCCGCATGGACCTGTGGGAAGGGCTGAAGACCACGTTCCGGGCGTTCTCGGACGAGGACGACGCCGCGGCACTCGGCGTCTACCCGTACAACGGGTTCCTGTTCGATCTGACCCGAACCCCGCTCACCACCGCCGGGCGTATCGCAAACACGTACCTCACCCGAGCGCTGCAATCCCTCACCACCGTCACGGTCGGCGGCACCAGCATGCACGTCGACTACCGCAACCTCGGCGTCGAAGAACTCGGCGCCGTGTACGAGTCCCTGCTCGACTACACCCTCGCGGTAGCCGGGACCGCGACCCTGGACGACGACAACAAGAGAGTCGCTCCTGGGCAGGCGTACCTCGCCCGGATCAGCATCGAACGCGCCGACCTCGCCTCGTTCTACACGCCCACTGACCTCGTAGACCTCCTGCTCACCCGCTCGCTCGACCCGCTCATTGAACAGCGGCTCGCGGACGCCGGCGACGACCCGCAGGCGCAGGTGGCCGCCATCCTCGACCTGAAAGTCATCGACCCCGCCTGTGGCTCCGCCGCCATCCTCGTCGGCGCGCTCGACCGGCTCGCCTACACGGTCGCGAAAGCCCGCAGCAACCCCCACGAGCCCCTCCCTCACGACCTCGCGCACGCCCGCCGCGAAGTGCTCCAGTCGTGCATCTATGGCGCGGAGAAGGACCCCTTCGCGGCCGAGCTCGCCAAGGTCGCCCTGTGGATCCACTGCGTCGTCCCCGACCAGCCGCTCACGTTCCTCGACCACCACATCGTCTGTGGTGACAGCCTGGTCGGCTGGCCGCTGCTGAAAGTGCCCACCCGCATCGAAAACGCCGCCTTCCAGGTCACCGGGGTGAAAGGCCCGTTCGGCAGCCGCCTCACGCGGGCACTCAACGACAACAAGGCATTCACCGCCGGGTACGGGGACCTATTCCAAACCGACACCGTCGAGTTGACCCTGACCCTCCCCGACGCGCTCCACGGACCAGAGCAAACGCCGGCGCATGTCCGCGCCAAGTCGCAGGCATTCCGGGACTGGCAGGCCAGCCCCGAGTACGCCGTCTGGAAACAGACCGCCGACATCTGGACCGCCGCCCACTTCTGGACCGACGGGGACACGCACGCCATCCCGACCAGCCGCGCCTACGCAGCGGCCCTGGACGGCCACCCCGACCCCAACACCGCCGCGGTAGCGGCCAGCATCCTCGCCGACATCAACCCCATCCATTGGCCGCTCGCCTTCCCGGAGATCCACGCCCGGGGCGGCTTCGACCTCGTGATCGGCAACCCACCCTGGGAGCAGTACAAGGGCGAGGAACAACCGTTCTTCCGACAGCACCTGCCGCGTATCGCGGCCATGACCAGCGAGACCCGCAAGAAGGCCATCGCCGACCTCGAACACACCAACCCCACGATTTACGCCCGCTGGAAGACCTACCAGGCGGGACAGGGCAGGCTCGCCCACTTCGCCAAGTCCAGCGGCCGGTACACCCGCACCCCGAACGAGGCGAACACGTACGTCTTGTTCACCGAGCTCGCCGCCGACTCCAGCTCTAACGTCGGACTCATCGTCAAGTCCGGCATCGCCACCGACGCCTCGCAGTCCCCCGTGTGGAAGCGGCTCCTTGACCGGGGCCGCGTCCGCGAGGTCCTCGACATGGTCAACCAAGAGACCTCGGGCAAGCGCGTGTTCCCGGCGGTCGCCGCGGTCGAGCGGTTCTCCGTCCTCTATCTCGGGGAGCCGTCTGACTCCCTGCCGCGCGCGTCGATGCTCAACTTCGGCGTCGCCGAGGCTGTCACGAGCACCCCGAGGTCCTGGACGCGCACTGAACTGCGGACCATCTCGCCACGCACCGAGACGCTACCCTCGACCGCCGACCCGGCCGAGCTCGCCCTCGCTCTCGAGCTGCAGGACAGGTTCCCGACCCTCGACTTCTCCGAGCGCCACGGCGAGAACCCGTGGAACCTCAAATACGCCGGGCTGTTCCACTCGTCGGCATCGAAGGCGAAGGGGTGGCTTCTGCGCGGTCCGGCACTGGAGTCCGCAGGGTTCAGGCTCCACACAGACAAGCACTATCGCCACCCGGACGGGCGCGAGGCGCTCCCGGTCTACGAAGGCCAGATGGCGAACCGGTGGGACCACCGAGCGCGCACGTTCCAGGGGTTCTTTGGGAAGGATCGTTACGGGCGGAAGCCCCACATCCCATGGGTCACCGAGGAGCAGCACGCCGATGCGTCGTTCGAGGTCGAACCGCGCTACTGGATGCACGCGCAGATCGCCCGCGAGCGGCTGGACGATGTCGTAGGACGCGGACGTGCGATGCTCGCGATGAGGGATATCGGGGCTGTGTGGACGAACAAGCGGTCACTGCGGGTCGCGCTCATGGAGCCGTTGCCCGCCACTCACACTCTCCCCGTCCTCGTCACGGACAGCGCCAAGGTCCTCGGAGCGGCCGCGCTGCTCAACTCAATGACCCTCGACTTCCTCGCCCGGATCCATATGCCAGGCGGCCACCTCACTCCCTGGGTGCTGTCCCAATGTGCCGCGCCGACGCCATCGGACATCCCCTCCGAGGTGGAGGCCGTGTCGGCCGCTCTGAGCGTCACGACCGCCCGGCTCGGCGCGTTCCTCGGCCGACAGCCCACCCGATGGGACGCTGGAGAACGAGAGCTCCTCGACGCCCGGTCGGATGCCCTCATCGCGCAGGCGTACAGGCTCACGCTGGCCGAGTATGAGGTGGTCCTGAACCACTTCAAGCTGCTTGAGAAGATCGAGATGCGCGAGGTCGGGGAGTACCGCAGCAAGCGGCTCCGGCTGGAGGCGTTCGAGGAGATCGGAGGGGGTCGCTAATGCGCCCGTTGTCATTGGTCGCTGGGCTCCGCGAGGGATACGCGCGGTACGTGGACTCGTTCCAGTTCTACAAGAACCCGGCGATCCGAGACTGGGTAAGGGGCAAGCGCAGGGAGGGCCGTCTGCTCTACCGGGAACCGTTCCTGACGTTGGCGAAGCCGTTCGAAGACGGCGCTTCCCTGCAAGCACTGGTGGACGACGGTGTTCTCGACTCGGGTGTATTGGGGGTGTTCACTAGGAAGCCGGGCGACCCGGGTTCTGGACCGGTGTCGCCGTTCGCGCATCAGGAGCAGGCGGTCCGGCAGGTCATGGCCGGTCACAACACGGCGGTGACCACGGGGACCGGATCTGGCAAATCGTTCACGTTCTACATGCCGATCGTGTCCACCGCGCTATCAGTCGCCGCGGCCCGGCAAGTGGGGGTGCTGCGGCGTCCGGTGGCGGTGATCATCTATCCGATGAACGCGCTGGCGAACAGCCAGTACGAGGACATCGCGGCCCGGCTGGCGGGCACTGGGCTGACGGTGTGCAACTACACGGGCAGCCTCAAAGTTACCGGCGAAGCAGCGTTGAAGGACTTCAAGCAGTTGACGGGCCGGGACACCCCGTACGACAGCGAGGTGATCGATCGGGGCACGCTGCACACCAAGGGCTGCGACATCCTGCTCACCAACTTCAAGATGTTGGAGTACGCGCTCGTCCGCAGGGAGGACGCCGCCCTGTTCGACACGCTCGGCGATGAGGGCCGGCTGCGGTACCTCGTGCTGGACGAGATGCACACCTACTCGGGCCACCAGGGTGCCGACATGGCGCTGCTCGTCCGCCGGTTCAAGGCACGGACGGGCACCGCTGGGACGCTGCGGTGCGTGGGCACGTCCGCGACGGTCGACTCGGGTGATCCGGCGGAGGCGCGTGCGACGATCGCGGAGTTCGCGGGGCGCCTGTTCGGTGAGCCGTTCGACCCGGACCACGTGGTGGGCGAGTCGTACGGGAAGCAGGAGACCCTCGACCCAGCCGGTCTGTACCTGCCCGATCAGGTGATCGGGGAGGACGCGTTCGCTGTGGCCATGTCCGCCGAGACGGACGAGGAGGCCGCCGACCTGTTGGGCGCGGCGTTGTTGGATGGGCCGGTCAGCCCGGACGCGGTGCGCGCGAGCCGGCCGGTCGCGTGGGTGGAACGCGCCCTGTGGGGCGGGGTCGTGTCCTTCACCGAGTTGGAGGATCGATACCTGGCGGAGGTCCGGCCCGGCTTCTCGCGCGAGGACGCGCGGCGGGAGATCGAGGCCGCGGTCGTGCTGGGCTCCTCGGTGAAGACCCCGGGTCCGAAGGGCGACGACGTGGGCCTGCTGACCCCGAAGGCGCACGCGTTCTTCTCCCAAGGGCTGCCTGTGACCCGGTGCCTGCGGTCGACAGACCTACCGCACCTGTCCGAGCAGGGCGAGTCCACGTGCCGGCAGTGCGTCGAGGACGCCCACGTGGAGGACGTGCCCTCCTACCCGATCGTGTTCTGCCAGGCGTGCGGACAGGACTACTACGTCGCACAGGACGACGGCCACCACCTGCTGACACGCGATTTCCTCGCCGCGGCGGAGAACGGGTCCGCCGTGTACGTGATGACGGACGAGTGGGACGAGGACGCCGTGCCCCTCGACCCGAACGACGTGAAGAAGGACGGGACTGCGCGGAAGGGCCGCGAGGGTGCGGTGCCGCGAAGTCGGGTCGTCTGCGGAACGTGCGGCGAGCTCGGCGCCGGCTGCGGCCACGACACGACTGTGGGCGCGGTGACGGTGACGGCCCCGCTGTTGCTGTGCCCGTCCTGCGGTGTCCGCTACGACGGGACCCACTCGGAGTACAACAAGTTCTTCCAGGTCGGCACGGTCGGCAGGGCGACCGCCACGGACGTGCTCGTGGAGGCCATGCTGGACGAGCAGGACCGCACGCCGAAGCCCTCGGTGATGGCGTTCACGGACAACCAGCAGGACTCGTCGTTCCAGGCGGCCCACCTGCGTTCCATGTCCCGGCGGTTCCACGTCCGCCGGGCCCTCGTCGGCGGGTTGGTCGCGAAGGGCGCGATCACGCCCGCCGACGCGCTGGACACGGGCGAGGTCGCCGACGCCGCGTACAAGGCGATGGAGGCCACGAACACGGTGCCGCCGTTCTCCCGCGCCTCGGGCGAACAGGCCGGGTTCGCACCGGACGCCGCGTCCGGGAAGGCGAAGGGACGATACCTGCGGTACCTCAAGACCGCCGTGCTGTTGGAAACCAGCGGCGGCCCTCGCAAGTCGCAGCCGAACTTGGAGGACACGGGTCTCGTCGTCGTGGACTACGCCGGATTTAGCGCAGGGCAGGTCGCGTCCGTGGTCGCCGGGCTCGACGGCTTCCCCATGATCCGCGCGTACGCCGAGTCCGACCCCAACCTGACCGAGGACCTGTTCCGGGTCATTCTCGACCTGGTCCGCCGCGACCACGCCGTCGCCTCTGACAACGAGGACGGGCCGTCGGCCGCGTTCGTGGAGCCGGGCCGGTTCAACAGCGACGTGCTCGAACAGCTCGACACGCGCTGCTACTTCCACTCCGGCCAGGAGATCCCTCTGCGCCGGACCGTGTTCCACGAGAAGCGCGACTCGAACCGGCGGATCAACTACCGGCGGCTGGCCGGGAAAGTGAATGTGGACGGGTCGGACGCCCCGCAGACCACGAAGCTCACCCGCTGGCTGAAGGCCGAAGCCGGGCTGCCGCAGGACGCGGCCGGCAGCGCTGCGGCGAAGACGATCATCCGGGAGGCCGCCGCAGTCCTCGCCAAGTTCGGGTACCTCGTGACCGCCGAGGACGGGTACGTCCTCAACGAGGAGAAGGTCCGCTACTGGCACACCCCGGACGCGCAGGGGTTCCGGTGCGTCCGCTGCTCGGCACGGTGGAACCTGTCGAGGCCACGCGCATGCCCGCGATGCGTGAAGTCCAAGGTGCAGGAGGACCGGCCCGGCCGGGACGACTTCTTCCGCGCCGCATACCTCGCCCCGCTGGACGAGAAGGTGAAGGTCGAAGCCGAAGAGCACACGGGCAGCCTCGACGGCGACCAGCGAAAGGTCATCGAGACGCGGTTCAAGGACCAGGCCGCCGACCTGAACGTTCTCGTGTGCACGCCCACGATGGAGCTCGGCGTGGACATCGGCACGCTGTCAGCGGTCTACATGCGGAATGTGCCCCCGTCGCCCGCGAACTACGCCCAACGGCAGGGCCGCGCCGGTCGTGCCGCGCAGCCCTCGGCTGTCGTTACCTTCTGCGCCGCCCAAGGCCGGGCCGCGTCCCACGACCAGTACTTCTTCAAGCGGCCTGAACGGATCATCGCCGGCAAGATTGCCGCGCCCCGGTTCCTGCTGGACAACCGCGCGCTGGTGGAGGCCCACGCGAACGCCATCGTGCTCGGCGCCTACGCGCAGGTCCACGGCGACCTGCCGAAGGAGATCGACGCGTGGACTCGCCTTGACGAGGGCATCGGCGGACTGAACGACGAGACCCGCGACCAGATCGCCGGCTACGTCTCGGGCCACCGTGAGGCGCTTGTCGCGTCGATCGCCGGTGCGTTCGCAGACGTGCTCGACGAGGCGGACACGGTCACCGAAGCTGATGTGACCGACATGGTGGACAGGTTCGTGGACAGGCTCGACGCAGCCATGGCGGCGCTCGTGGACTACTCCGCAGAACTGAAGACCGAGCTGGACGAGCTGAACGCCCAAGGCGACAAGGGGCAGCTCGACAAGACCGGGAAGCGCCGCCGTGACGCAGTGGAGGCAATCCGCGGGTCCATCCGCCGCGGCGAAGGCGACTACCACCCGCTGTCGTGGCTGGCGCAGCGCGGTTTCCTGCCCAGCTACGCGTTCCCCCGGAAGGCGGTCATGCTCCGGTTCAGCGACCGGGAACGCGCACGCGTCCGATCGCGGTCGATTGCGTTGCGCGAGTTCGCGCCGGGCAACAGCATCTACCACCTCGGCAAGCGTTATCAGGTGACCAAGGTGGCGTCTGGCCGGGACGCCGAGGCGAACACGGTCCCCGTCTACCTGTGCACGTGCGGTCACTACCTCGAACGAGACGCTGTTGGCACCCACCAGAAGTGCCCGTCTTGCGACCAGCCGCTCACGGGGGATCGGAAGTTCGACAACGCCATGCCCGTGGCCGACCAGTTCGCAGTCCAACGCGACAACGTGGGCGCCGACACCGAAGAACGACTCCGTCAGGGCTACCAGGTCGAGTCGGCGTACAGGCTGCCGAAGCTGGGCGTCCGTCAGGGACTCGTCCATGCGGCAGACGGCACCGAGCTCGCGGTCACGTTCGCGCGGGCTGGGCATGTCATGCAGGCCAACCTCGGGTTGATGCGCTCGAACGGCAACTTCAGCCTTTGCGCGCGTTGCCGGCAGTGGAACCCCGACCCGGTCGACCACTACAGCGCTCAGAGCGAGTGCCTGCCCGTCCAGGACAACCTGATCCAGAACGTCGTCATCTTCAACGACGGCCTGCACGACCTGGCCCTTCTAGACGTTAAAGCCCCCGGTGGCGCAGACCCGGACGTGTATGCGTACACGCTCGCGTATGCGCTGATGGCCGCGATGGGAACCCACTTCGGCGTCGAGGAGTCCGAACTCAACGGCACTGTGTTCCCCGTCCCCGGCCAGGCGCAAGGCCGCCGGATCCTGCTTTTCGAGACCGACGAGGGCGGTATCGGCGTCCTCGACCGGATGACCGACCCGGCCGCGTGGCAGTCCGTTGCCCGCCGAGCACTCGACATCCTGCACGTGAACGCCGACGGGACCGAAGCCGACGACGCATGTTTGGAGTCCTGCTACGAGTGCCTGCGCAGCTTCTACAACCAGTGGCACCACGAGAAGATGGACCGCACACTCGCAGTCGACCTGCTCCGCGCGCTCGCTGACCGGACCGAACTCGACCTGTCACCTGCGTCCGCCGACTGGGATGACGTGATCTCCACGTTCGACTCCAAGACCGAGGAGAACATGGTCCAGCTTCTGCGCGATGCCGGCATGCCCGCCCCCACGCAGGCCCACGTCGGGCTCCCGCACGGTCACCCCGTCGCGTCCGCCGACCTGTTCTACACCGGCGACGGCCTGCACCTGGCTGTATTCCTCGACGGCGGCGTCCACGATGGCAAGGTCCAGACCAAGATCGACGCCAGCCGTCGGCAGCAACTGAAGGACCTCGGCTACAGCGTCCTGGAAATCCACCACAACCAGGTCGAGATCGGGATCGAATCCCTCCGGCAACGCCTCAATCTGTAGTCGGCGTGCTCGCCTCGACGAGCTGGCATCCCCGGATGAGCGGCGTCTCGCGAAGCGCGGTGGGTGGGCCTCCTACCCGACGAACCGGACCACGCGCCACACGAGGCGGCTGTAGTACCCGGTGGTAAGGGCGTCCAAGGAAACGCCGCTGCCGTCGGAGTTCACCATGCGGCCGTCGCCCATGTAGATGCCGGCGTGGAACACGCGTCCTCCGGGCGTGTACGAGAAGCCGATCACGTCTCCCGGCCTCATCTGCGCGAAGTCCCTCGGGATCACCTGGCCGCCGGAGTTGTAGGTGATGTCGTGGGCCAGGTGTGGCAGGCGGATCCCGATCTGGGCGTAGGCGTACAGCACGAGGCCGGAGCAGTCGAACCCGGTGACGACGCGCCCGTCCTGGCCGCCGGGTGAGCAGCAGATTCCGGTTGAGGGTCCGCTGGGGGTGCCGCCGCCCCAGCTGTAGCGGGTGCCGAGCCAGCGGAGGGCGGCGTTGACGGCGTCCGTCGCCGGGCCGGTGCCGGTCAAGGGTGTGCCGGTGGTGTCCGTGTCGTCGGTGACGCACGGGTTCTCGGCGACGTCGCCACCGCTGTAGGCGGCCGCGTAGTAGAGGACGTCATTGACGTACCAGAGCGCGTGGTTGTAGGCGAACAGGGCCTTCCGGACGCCGTCCGGCCCCAACAGCGCACCCGAGGCGACCAGGTAGTTGGCCGCGGAGTGGATGCTGTCGGCGTCGTCGGTGATGACCGCCCCACCGTCGCCGTTGCCGTCGACCCCGTAGGAGGCGAACGTGGCCGGCATGAACTGCATGAGTCCGCGAGCGCCGGCGCTGGAGGTGGCGTTGTTGCGGCCGTGGTTGGTCTCCTCCATGCCGACCGCGGCGAGCAGCGTCCAGGGCAGCCCGTACCGGGTCGCGGCTGCCTCGTAGAGCGCGAGCACGGCGGCGGGGATCTCGGTCGGCGGGTTGTGCAGGCTCGCCTGACGAGGGCTGCCGGGCTGCGGCAGACCGATCGCGGACGCCGGCGGGGTGCAGGTGTTCATTGCGACCGCCCGGGTGGCGAGCGTCGTGACGAACAACACCAACGCGAGCGGGACGGTGAGCAGGACGCCGAGTGAGAGTGCGAGGGTCCAAGCAATCGCCTTCATCGTGAGCTCGTTTCGGTCATTCTTCCCGCGAACTTCTAGCGAGCGCCGTCGATGGCCTGGTTGGTGTAGGTGAACGCGGCGGCGGCGGGGTGCAGGACGGTCTGCACCTTGTAGATCTGCTTGCCGACGCACCACAGGGCGCGTCCTTTGCGCTGGGTGGCCCAGTCGGCCATCAGGTGTTCGGCGATCGGGCCGAGTTCGAGCAATTCGGCGAGTTCCCGGGCGACGCTGGGGTCCTGCCCGTGGAGGATCTTCAGGTCCGCCAGGTTCAGCAGCTCCTTGGCAATCGCGGTCGCGGCCGAGGTCGACTCGCCGACGGTGAGCATGTCGCCAGGCTTGTGGCCGACGACGAACTGGATCTCCCCGTCACGGCGAGAGAACCGCATGTCGGCGTCCAGGCTCTTGACGGCTTCCAGACCGAGGCGCATCTGCTTCCACATCTCGTCGCGGATGTTGATCCGCAGGTCCCCGGGCGCCTTGATCTCGCGCATGGCGCGTCCCCACGAGGACAGGCAGGTCAGCGCGATGCCCATGGCCTCGTCGCCGAGAGGTTCGAGGCGGGACAGCGAGAACGACTGGATCGGTGCCGTCCAGTCCACCGCGATGGTGGTGGGCGCGTCGAACAGGCCGGCCAGCGCCCCGGTGACCAACTGGCCGAGCGCGTCGCGCAGCAGGCGTGTCTCGTCAAGGAACTGCCGGGTCGACGAGTACCGGCATTCGGTGACGAGCTGGTCGGTCGGGTTGGCGAGCAACTGCCACAGGGCGGGGATGGTGGTGACGTGCAGGGTGTGGTGCCCGTCCAAGTAGCCGGTCAGCTGGGCGAGGGCGGACTCGACGACGCGGGCGTCGGTGGGCCCGAACGGGACGCGCTGCTCGCCGACGAACTGGGAGCCGACCAGCCCGCGGATCAGGGTGAGCCAACGCCGGAAGATGATCCCGGCCCGGCGTTGTGCTTCGACCCGGTCGAGGGTGTCCCACCCATCGCCCAGCGGGCCGAAGTCGAGGGGGTTGATACGGGCGCTCATGCCCGGGCCCACGGCGAAGGGTTGGACGCCGAACGCGCGGCACAGGGGTTCGTACTCGTCCTTCGGGTCGCCGAGGACGAACACCTTGTAGCCGAAGTCCATCATCAGGGTGGCGAAGTTCTTGGTGTTGGTGGACTTGCCGCCGCCCGGCTTACCGAAGGTGATCACGTTGGGGTTCGTGACGGGGACGGTGTCGTCGAGCACCCAGCCGAGCGGATCGGCGTAGAAGCTTCCCCCGGAGAGTTCGTCGATGCCGATCTGCGCGCCGGTGGGCGGCAGGGGCGGGTTCGCGATGAACGGCCACCACGCAGCGGCCTGGTCGCTGGTCATCCGGTACTGGACGACCGGGGTGCGGGCTGGGTTCCAACCCCGACCCGGACGCAGCTGGCCTCGGCGCGGCGACGCGTGGAACAGGTAGGGCTCCTTGCCGGGCCGTTCGGGTTCGGGTTTGGTGGCTAGGTCGTGGCCGAAGTCGGCGAGCAGCTGGGCGGTCGAGCGGCCGCGGGGTGGCGTCCTCATTCGTCGGCCTTCCTGGTGAGACCCAAACCCAGGGGCAGGGTGGCGGCGGCGAAGCCGGCGTCCTGGGCCCGGTCGACGCGCAGGGGGGGCGAAGCCGGCACGCCGGACGGACGCGTCGAGGCGGCGTCCGAACTCGGCGACTCGCATGGTCTTGGCGACGGTGACGCACGCGACGGCGTAGGGTCGGGTGAGGGCGTGGCCGGAGGCGAGCTTCGCGTCGAGGCGGTGGGCACGGGTGACGTTGGCACGGTCGCGGGAGCGTTGCCGGATCTGGAGGCGGCCGCGGAGCCCTTCGCCCATGTCGGCAGCCCACTCGCCGGAGGCGGTCTGCCGGTCGGCGCGGCTGAACGGCAGGATCGGGAACACGACCGTGTAGCTGCGCCGCTCCCCCGGTTCGGACGGCGTGAGGACTGGCGCGAGGGCGCCGAGGCAGGCGCCCCGGTCGGGGAGCTTGATGGTGGAGCTGATCGAGTTCCAGGCGTCGTGGGAGTAGTGCCGCATGGTGGTGTCGGCGCCGGAGGGACCGGCCATCGCCCACGGCACGTCGGTGCACACGGCCTGGTCGGTCTGGTGGGCTGCGAGGGCGTCGATGATCCCGGCTCGGTCGGCGGGCGCGAACCCGGTGCGGACGGCGAGCGCCAGCTGGGGTGAGGTGAGCCAGGCGACGTCGGTCATGCCCATGCCACCGCGCAGCATGGCGGAGATCTCGTCGGCCAGGGCGTACAGGACGCGGGTGCGGCCCTCCAGGCCGCCGCCGAACTCGCGGGCCTGCTTCGCGATCCGGGATTCGGGGACCACGAAGCTCACAAATGCTTCGGTGCGGACGGCGGCGCGGGTCAAGGCGGTGGCGAGTTCGTCGTTCATCCGGCGGGCAAGTTCGGGGCCGTCCGGACGCCGGTGCGCTGCGATCCACTGCTGCCGTTCGGCGCCGTCGTCCGGGACGGTGCGGACCAAGAACACCACGTCGCTGATCAGGGAAGCCCGCGCGGCGACGTCGAGCAGCTCGGTCAGCCCGCGTCCGTACTGGTCGCGGCGGTCTCCCTCGGCCATCCCGACGCCGGGGTGCCGGATCGCCGCGGTCATCGCCCAGGTGCGCAGGCCGTGGTCCTGGATCACGGCGTACCGGGTCTGCGATGGACCCTTCGGGGCGCCGTCATGGACCTCAATGCCGGTCATCGCACCGGGCAGGTCAGCGTTCTCAAGTGCTTCGGCCTTACCCGTGGCGGCCTTGCTGCGCCACGATGTCCACCCGAGCGCCTTGCCGGCGGTGAAGCTGAGGCTCGCGAGAAGCCAGCCGGTGGCCGATCGGCCGCGGACGGGGACGACGACCAGCACCGTCACCACGGCTGCGATAGCGGCGAGCTGGGCCGCGAGCAGCCAGCGTTGCTGGTTCGCGGCCACGAACACAGGGATGACCGCGAGGGTCAGGGCCGCCAGCCGGGGGCCGGTCAAGCCGAAGAAGAACCCGACTCGGTCCGGGCCGTAGTCGTCGTACACCGCAGCCATGACGTCGCCCGTCGTCAGAAGCTCAGCGCGACGCCGGGTGGCGTCGCGAACGGGAGCGGGACGTCTGCCTCGGCGTGGTTGCCGACCACATCCACGGCTTGGGTCTGCTCGAGTTCGGCGACGCGGGCCGCTTCCGCCTGCTGCGCGCGGGTGCGACGGGCCTCCATCACGCGCCCGTCCTCGAACAGGAGTGGTGACTGCGTGTCGGGTACGTCGAAAGCCGGGGAGTGGTAGGTCCAGTCATCCATCCGGCGCCTCCTGTCGAGCGTGGCCACACTTGGGCCATCCACACCACTTAACGGCGACGTGGGACGTCTCGTGGACAGTCCCAGGCTGTGGTGGTGCTGGGTGCGGTGGCTCAAGACTCGCGTCCCCGTGAAGCCCAATAGAGAGGTGTGCACGTGCGGAGTACACCTGACACGATCAGCAGCCCCGGTTTTCAGACGGCCACGGTTCTGTCATGCGCGCTCGGCGGATGAGAGTGCCTTGTTCGGACGAGGTTGTCGTCCAGCCACAGTTCAACTGACGTTGGCCCGTCGCGAGCGCACTGTCCGATGTGCTGCCGCGAGACCGAGCGGCTACAGATCCAGCAGCAGCGCCAGGAAGGCGTGACCAAGTCGAGGATGGCCCGCGACCTGGGCTTGAGCCGATCCCCGCTGCACTCGATGCTCACGAGGACCCGCCGGTACGCGAAGCATGGAGAAGCCGGCAACTGACCGGCGAGCCCCCGCCGTTGGCCAGTTGTCGCCGCCTAGGTCGTGTTACGTAAGTCGTTTGAGCCAGTCGTTGATTACTCCGATGCGGAGGGTGGCGGTGTAGCGGACAGCGAGTTTGTCGTAGCGGGTGGCGAAGGCTCGTTGGTGTTTGAGCTTGTTGATGCCACATTCGACCGCGTGGCGGTCCTTGTAGGTGGTTGGGTTGAACGCTGGCGGGCGACCGCCCCGGCGGCCACGGCGTCGGCGGTTGCGGGCCTGGTCGGCCGGGGTCGGGATGGTGGCTTTGATCCGATGATCACGTAGCCAAGCCCGGTTGGCCCGTGAGGAGTACGCCTTGTCGGCCAACACGCGATCGGGACGCCGGCGCGGTGCCCCGACCGGGTTGGCGACCTTGATCGCTTCCAGCACGGTGGTGAACTCCGGACTGTCGCCGGCTTGGCCGCCGGTGATGTGGAAGGCCAGCAGGCCACGGTCTTGGTCCACGGCCAGATGTGTCTTGGTGGACCAGCCGCCCCGGGAACGACCGAACCCGTGATCGGCGGGTTCTCCGGAAACCCGTTCGACCGAGTCACGTCGAGCACCAGCGGCGTGAACGTGCCCACGACAGCTGGTGGAGTCCACCGAGACCTGCCATTTCACCTTGCCACGAGCCTGTGCAACGGCTCGCAGCGTGTCCTCGATGTGTTCCCACACCCCGCGGATCTGCCAGGTGGCGAACAACATGTAGATCCGTCCCCAGGGTCCGTACCGGTCGGGGACATCGCGCCATGGGCATCCCACTCTCGCTCGGTGACGTATCCCATCGATCAGCTGCCGTAACGGCCATTTGCGTGGCCGTCCCCGTGCTGGGGGAGTTGGCAGCACGCTCTGGAGGAGGGCCCACTGAGCATCGGTGAGGTCATGACGGCGGGCAACATCTACGATTGGCACGAGGACTCCCGGGGAAGTAGGAGTGACTAGATACCAATCCGTCTACCCCGGGAGCCCTCCCACCGTCAGGACCGACACGCCAGCCGCCACACCCTCGTCGGACACCACTTTCGAAACACGACCTAGGTGTCGAGGTCCTCGTCCATGTCGTCCAAGTCGTCGAAGGCAGGCTGGCCGTCATCTTCGTCATCATTGGCTGCACTGGTATCGGAGCCGACTGTCAGGAAATCGTTGAGGGCATCTTGCTGCTCGTCATCCATCGGTACAAGGAGGGTAACGGAGGTGAGCAGCACGTGTGCGAGCAGGGTGTCGCTCTTGGTGACGCCGATGCCTGTACTGCGAGTGAAGTCGATGGTGATGCGGCCTGTGGGCGTGGTGACCGTAGCCTTGTCGACCATGGCCGAGGGCATGCTGCTCGTAGCCGCAGCCAGGACATCCGAGTCCGTCGTCCCGCTGTCATCGCTGATCGCAAGGCGCGTTCCGCCGACGCTGGCGCTGACGGAGGCAACGGAGGCACTCTGGGTGCGCTCGACGTACTCCTCGACCAGGATCCCTGCAGCCGGCTTCTTCAGACGCGATTCGATCAGCTTGCCGGTACGGGCAGCGAAGGCATGGAAGCCGGGTCCGCGCAGGGTCAGCGCAGGTGGCGTCTGCGAGACGGGGAGGTCCACGCCCCACCTGAGTTCCGGCGGTTCCTTCTCGTCAAGGAGGCGCATGTCGACGACGTGGCAAGCGCGTGCTCGAAGTACGTCGAGGTTGGCGTTGACGAGGTGCTGGAAGTTGTTCGTGCGTGCAACGTCGGCCGTCGCGAGCTCGAACAGGTGCTCGATGGTCAGGTTCCGACCCACTCCTCGCCAGAACCCCTCGTCGTCAGTGTCCATGAGTTGAACCAGGTAGAGCAGGGGCAGGCTTCCGACGTCACTGGACAGCTCGGCGTCTCCGGGGTACTGGTCGAGGCGGGATCCGCCTCCCTCCCAGACTGCTTGCACGACGCGGTTGAGCCGGCGCGCCTGCCCTTCTCCGAAGAAGTGCTCAATGGTGTTCAGCGCCTCGCGCGTGCCCGTAACTTGGCCACCCGCAGCATCGGTGAACCCCTTGGCGAACGTGTCGGCGAGGTCACGGGCATCCGTGGATCCGACAAGTGCACCTCGGCCAGCGTGAGCGAGGGAGTTTCGCAGCATCCGGTCCGTGGGCGCGGCGGACTCACGGGTCGTCAGCTCCTCGACTGCCGCTGGAGTGGTCAGCAGGACGTCGGCCTGTCGGCTCGTCTCGTCGAGACGGTCCTCGTCCGACTCGGATAGTTCGGGTGTTGTCAGGCCGAAGATCAAGGGGTCGAGCTTGTCGAGCATCGAGATGTCCTGCCCAAGCTCGGGAAGGTTGTCGGTGAAGCGCAGGAAGACCGGGCGCTCCACGTCTTTGGCCCATCTCAACACCATGTCGGGCGCGTACGTGTGGTTGAAGTAAGTCGTGATCTTCACAGTGGCGCTGGGGTCGAAGGCCGCAAGGGCTCCGGCGATAGCCTCCTTGACCCTCTTCTCCGACTGGTGAGGGTCACGTTCGTGGAGGGCATCGATGACGTGCTGTTCGAGGGTCGTCATGACCCCGACGCCTTCAGCAACTCGTGGTTGTGGATGAGCCCGAGGTGAACTGGGTCGGGGACGAGGGCTTCCTGCTTGTCGCTCAGCACCAGAAGCCACAGACGCTCGGCGACCTTCGCACATACCTCGTCGTCAGCAAGTTCCTCGGCGTTTGCGCCGTCGGCGAAGACCCGCTTGGCGTTGGCGATGACGGCGGTCTTGACCGTGTCTGCCGAAGTCAGCTTGTCCCACGTGGTTGCAGCGTGCGGCGACCACGAGATCCACATGAAGTTGTCAGCCAGTCTGGGCATGGCCAAGTAGGCGACGTAGCACTTGGCCAAGAATTCGCGATAGTGCGCGGGGAGATCCCCTGAGTTGGCGTACTTCTTCACCTCTGCGTAGAACATCTGCCCGTGGAAATCGCCGTATCTCAGCGTGCCGCCAAGGTCGAATGAGAAGGACTCCCCGCCTTGGGGCCAGTCAAAACTCAACTTGTCAGCAGCACCCTTGTCCGGGTTGACCCAGCAGGCATCGACCCTCGACGTGGATTCGAGCCATTGCTTTGCCCGCCGCGCCCCTTGGCGGCCCAATTCGTGCAGAGACTCGCCCCGCTTGATCGCCTCACCCATAGGCGCCACGTTAGTGGCCGGACGGTGTCGCGGCCGGGATGAAGGCTCATGTCGGAGAGCCACGGTGTCCATGAGCCTCACGCTAGGAGTCGGCTCCGACAGTCTTCGCCCGTTGGGATTCACCGAGGACCAGATCAACGAGGCCGAGAAGGCATCGTCCACAGCGGTCAAGGATAAAGCTCCAGCAGCGCGAGGCGGCCGTGGAGGCACGACTCCTAGGCGGGTTTGGAGCGGGCGCGCGGGAACTTCGCATGACCGCGAACTCGCGCTGCTGACGACCCCCGCAGCTCCCGGCATCTGGATCCTTTCCTCGACAGGTCGACACGTCCGCTCCTCCGGCAGAGTCGTGATGTGACGACACGCCCGCCGTCTGGCCTGGTGACGTCCGCCCAACAGGCATCTGCGGACGTCCGACCACAGGCATCATGTAGCCGGCGGGGGTCCAGAAAGACCCCATCACTGTCCGTCTCTGTGCCACCCGAGCAAGGTCAAACCTCACTCCGGGACTGGGTCGCTTCAATCCCGCTGCACCGTGACGAGCCCGTACGGCAGCGACAGGGGGATGCTGGGTGAGGTCGTGTCAGCCCCCCTGAGGACCTGCGTGCACTTGGCGGCATGAGCTTCGACGGCTGAGGCGGCTACAGCGCCGCTACCTCGGCGACCTCCGCCACTTCGGAGGAGCTGACGGCGCCCCTGGCGGCAGTTCCCCCTTGCGCCACGGTGGGCGCAGGCGTGCCTGTGGGCGGCATCGTGCCCGTTCCAGGCCCGGATCCGCGCGTCCCAGCGTCCGGGGGCGGGCCTCCCCAGCCGCCGTCGAAGCCGTTGTCCGGGGTGGGGTCGTCGGGGTTGGTGGGCTCGCTGGTGGCGCCGTCGTCGTAGCCCGCCTGACCGCTGCCAGCCCGAACGCCGCGGCGTGAGTAGTCGGGCGGGAAGTTGTTGTGGCCGACGCCCATCTGATTGGTCTGATCGGCGCCCAAGGCGGCGGCTGTCCCGCTCACGGCGGCCATGACGCCGATGCCGGTGGAGAACGCCTGACCGACGGGGCCCATGCCGGCAGCGAATCGGCCGATCGTGGTCGCCGCGGCTCCATCCTCGCCCGCGGTGCGACCGGCGTCGTCGGTGGTGGTGGCCGCGCTGCTGCCGGTCTGGCGTCCGGCGAGGACGCCCCCGATGCCACCGGCGGCTGCGATCCCCGCGCGCAAGGCGGACCCGGACGTGCTGCCCGGGTCGGTGAACGCGAAGAGCTTGTAGAGCGCAAGAGGTGAAAACGACGACACGCAGATGAGCACGACGCCGACGAACGCCGTCCCGATCGACTTCAGGACGTCGTCCTCACCGCCGACCGCCACCTCGGTGGTGATCCTCACGCCGATGCCGAGCGCGAGCACCATTAGGGGCGGGGTGAGGGCGGCCGCATGGAACCAGCGGAATGACTTCCAGAACCAGCCGCGTCCGAAGTCGGTGACCAGCCCCGCCGCCGCGATCGGTGTGACTGCGGCAAGTACAAGCAGGGAGGCGGCGCGGGCCACCATCACCAGGGTGTGGCCGATCGCCGCGAGCCACAGCAGCATCCCCATGATGCCGAGGATGACGGCCACGGTGGCGTTGGTGACGTCGCTGGCGGTGAACGGTTCCCAAGGTTCCCATTCGCTCCAGCGGGTGACGTTGAGCAGTGACTGCATGAGGGCTTTGGTCAGGCCGCTGCAGGCGGCGACCAGGGTGACGCCGTAGCCGACCCACGCGAACCACACGAACCCGAACTGGGCGGCGCCGACGAGGAGCCGGCCGATGCTGTGCCCGTCCCGCTTTCCGAGGGCGACGCCGACCTGGACGAGCATGAGGATCCCGACCAGTGCGAGGGCGATCCAGAAGGTAGTCGCGTACAGCTCGCCGACCGCTCCGTCTTCGCCGAGGCTCGGGGTGAGGATCGCGTCCTCAAGTTCGAGGACCGCCCGGAGCACCCACAGGCCGGCGTTCCACAGCGCGAGCATGGCGGCGGTCAGGCTGTCGGTCACCACGTTGGCGATGGCCGAGCCGAGCAGGCCGAACGGATCGATGGGCATGGCTGCTCCCTTTCAGTTGGAGGCGACCGGCTGCCAGCCGGCCTCGACGGAGGCGTCCGAACCTGGCCACGTGGAGGGGGCCGGGGCGGGTGGCGTGCCGGGGCCGATCAGCCAGCGGGCGCCGGTCCACTGCATGCGCTCGCAAGTGCCGTAGCCCATGCGGGCCTCTGCCTTCAGGGCGGCGCGTACGGCGAGCAGCACGCACGCGAGCACCCAGTCATGGCCGTCGGTCCCCTTGATCTGGATGGCCGCGGGGGTGACGCTGACCAGGGTGCCGGGGTCCAGCTGGTTCGACGACTGCCGGGCGTGGGTCAGGAACGACTGCACGTTGCGGGTCTGGGACCAGTCGGCGGCGCCCACCCCGCCGGGCATCGCCCAGTCGCGGTAGACCTCGGTGGCCAGCGGCAGTGACATCGCCGACAGCACGCGTACCTCGATGGCCGCCAGCTGGGCGGCCGCGCCCTCGGGTGTGCGCGGGAAGCCGGACGGCACACCGCTTACGCCGGCGGTCGTGGCGGCGGGTAGCCTGATCGCGGTAGGCAGGGCGATCGCCACCCCCGGCGTGAGACCGGCGTCCTGGGCCACCGTCGCCATCGGCGCTGCGGCGATAGCGTCTCGGCGCTGGCCAGGGTCGTCGTCTGCGTGAGCGCTGCTGTGGACGCCGTCGGCCGCGGTTCCCGCCGAGAAGCTGGAGACCAGGGTGTAGCCCAGCCCGTACAACAGCACGCCGCCGACCAACAGCAGCCCCGCGAGGACGCCCACCAGCTGAGTGCGTGAGAGCGGGACGACCTCGCCTGAACTCGCCGGGACGGGTGGGCGACGGCGGAACATCAGCCGACGCAGCCGTCGCCGAGGATGCCGTTGAGCATCCCGTAGCCACCCATCAGCACCACGGCGAGCACCAGGACGCCGGCGAGGCCGATGATGCCGCCCTTCGAGAGGTGCGGGGAGTGCGTGGCACGTCCGACGAGGATCGCCCCGACGGACAACAGTGCCGCGATGCCGAACAGCCACAGCACCGACCACAGGACCATGCCCGAGATCTGGTCGGTGTAGGCGGCGACGCCCGTGGGCGCCACCGGGCAGATCTTCAGCGGGACGATCAGCGGGTTCATGTCGGTTCCTTTCGGAGGAGGGCGAGGACGTTCTGGGCCGCCTTGAGCAGCGAGGCGGGCAACGGGTCGGGAGTCAGGCCGGTGACCTGCAAGCGTGAGTCGAGCGGGAAGTCGGCGATGTGCACGCGTGCCGGTATCCCGGCCGCGGCGACCTTGACCGGACGCGGCCACCGCTTGGTTGTGGGTCCCACGACCACCCCGAGCGCGTCGCGGCCGAGGAGTTCGGCGCAGGACTCCAGGCGGCGGACCCCGGGCACGGTACCATTCGTGACGAGGACGACGTCGTCGAGCGTGCGCAGCACTGACCCCAGCCACCCGGCGCCCGGGCCTGACACGGTCGTCCAGTTGGTGTCGACGAACGTCCACTCGACCGCTGAACGGGTCGGAACCGGCACGATCGCGTCGGTGCCGGTAGGGCGTTCCAGGAGGACGTCGCCACGGCTGCCGCGCCGCCACGGGCCCTCGGTCCCGAGTTCGGCATTGGCTGCGGCCGAGAAGCCGGACGCCAACGGGGAGCAGCACTCCACCACCCGCGCCGGCGCCGCGGCGGCGGTGGCCAGCGCGAGCGCCAGCGTGGACGTCCCCACTCCGCCGGCGCAGCCGACGACGGCGACCACCCGCTCACTGGGCACTGGCGTCCAGACTGTCGCAGCTCCCGGGGCCGCGGGGGTGGACCGGGGCCCAGGGGCGAACTCGCCGGCCTCGATCGCGCGCCACGCCTCGCGGAGTTCTGCCACGCTGTGCGCGGTCACGACGGGTCACCGCCCCGAGGCCGCCGGTCCAGCAGTCCGGACAAGAGCATGGCCGGGGGCACCTTGGCCAGCTCACGCCGGGCCCGTTGAACGTCGCGGAGCCGGCGCAGGCAGCCGTCCAGATCGTCCAGGGTCTCCGGCTCCATGGCCGCGATCTTCAACAGGGCGGCCACCTCAGCCGGGGTGCTGGTCATCTCGGCGTCACCTCCGCCATCCCTAACGGGCCGCGCCCGTCATCGGTGGACAGTCAGCCGACGGCGTTCAGGTACTCCCCGGCGGCTTCGCTGAGGGCCGCCACGCAGCGAGCGGTGCGACGACGCACGGTCCGAGCGCACACGCCCCACTCCTGGGCCACGACGGCGCTCAGCTGACGGCTCGACAGGCCAGCCACTCCGCCCTCACGGGCATGGCCATCGGCCTGGAGGCTCTTCGCGGCTTCGATCAGACTGACCAGCAGTTCCCGGTCCTCGTCGGTGATGACGTCCTCGGCGCACGCCCAGGCGAGCAGTTCAGCCAACTCAGCTGCCGGGTCGTCGTCCTCCACGAGCCGATCGTCGGTCGGGTCGACGGGCCCCAGCGAGACGGTCGAGAGCCGGCGCGGCACGTGGTGCGTCGAAGCGCCGCAGTCCAGTAGCACCCCCTCACGCAGCTGACCGGCGACCTTCGCCGCCACCCAGTGCGGACGCCGCCACGGCAGCCCGCGGACCTCCACCCACAACTGCGCGGCCAGCACCTCGTCCACCCGATCATCAGCCAGTCCCAACCGGCGGCGCACGCGCAGGGCCGTCGGGAGCAGGAGCCACGCGAGCACCAGCGCTGCCTCCCGGTCGTCGCCGCCGTCGAACGCCGCCAACCGGGCCAGGCCGAGCAGGACATCGTTGGCGACCGCGGGATCGGCCGCTCGCCTCCAGGCGTCCAGCCCGGCCGGGTCGTCAACGACCCCCAACCGGGGCTCGAAGGCGACCTATCCTGCCCAGTGTTCCTTGACGACGGACGCCATCCGCTCGTCCTGCAAACCCAACATCTCGGTGATCTTCATTGCCGTGGTCCTTCCGCGTGGGTACGCGGGAAGATCACCAATCGGACGTTGTTCCTTTCGTAGTCCACAGGGCTTCGCGGCATCGAACCGCGACCCACGACGCGGCCAACACCGACCCAAGCGCCTAGTCGGCACCGTGTTGCCCCGCGTAGCCCCTGACACGCCCGGCCTGAGGCTGGAGATGCGCTAGCGCGTGAGAAGTCGGCCTGGCCCTTTACGGAAGCAACCAGGCGGCCACACCGGCCACGTGCGGAAAGGTTCGCGATAATCAGCGGGTGAAGAACGTGATCGGGCCCGGCGGCGTGCGGTATCCGGTCACGCCAGACATCGAGCGGTTCCTGCGCTCGATGGACCGTGATGCGCTGCAGTCGCTGGTACTCGAGATGGCGGGATACAGCCCCGAGGCCATGCGATCGCTGCAGCTGCGCGCCACACCCGAGGACGAACCGACCGCCTCCGAACTCCTGGCGGCCGTCGACGCAGCGCTAGCCGGAGTCGACCTCGACTACCACGACCCCTTCTACGAAGACGTCGACGACGGCGTCCAAGGAGTCGAGGAGTCCGTCGACGAACTGGAGCGGCACCTCGACGGCGGCGCCCACCCCGTGGTGCGACGAGTGCTCCAGCACCTACTCACCCGGCTCGGCGACCTGGCCCGGGACGCCGACAACGCGGACGCCCTGCTCGAGGTGGCCGAACGAGCGTCGGCACTGTTCGGCCGCGCGGCCGAAGGGCACCCCGACCCGGTCACCCTCGCCCGCTGGGTGGTCGACTTCCGGGTCGAGTACGGCGGCTGGCCATCGCTCGCACTGGACGCCGTGGCCCACGCGTTCGACGAGCCCGCCTGGGACGCCTACCGCACTAGTGTCGCGACCTTCGGCGGCGGTGGACCGGCAGCCGACCCCTACCGCAGCGAGATCGACCACATGCTGCTGGAACTGGCCGACCACGACGGCGACGTTGACCGGGCCGTCGCCCTGCTGTCCGGAGGTGACCACCCGTACTACCGGGAGATCGTCCGGCGGCTGCGCGACGCCGGACGGCCGGCTGACGTCCTCGCGTGGCTGGACCGAGCAGTCACCCAAGGCTGCGTGGATGTCGCCTGGCGGGCGGGACCCTCGATCGTGCCCGTCGAGGACGCCGTCGACGCCTACCTGGAGGGTGGGCGTCCGGAGGCCGCCCTCGCGATCGCGCGGACGCTGTTCGACCGTGACCTCAGCGTGGACGCGTTCAGGTTGCTGATCTCCGTGGCGGAACGGTGCGGATCTGAGGATGAACAACGCACGTGGGCGTTCGAGCAGGCCACCCTGCGGGCGCACAGCAGCGGCGGCGCCCACCTCGTCAGGCTCCACCTCGCCGACGGGAACGTCACGTGCGCGTGGGAGGCGGCGGATGCCTTCGGCGCCGGCCACGCGTGGCGCGAACTGGTGGACGCCTCGGAAGACGACTTCCCGCTCCGGGCGGGCCGCCTGTGCCTGGCTCAGGTACTGGAGTCCCTCACCACACCCGACTCCAAGCGGTACCCGGCCATCGTCGATCTCCTCGTCAAGGCACGCGCCCTCTACGACACGGCAGGCCACCGAGCCGAGGCGGACGCCGAGATCGTCCGCTTGCGCGAGGTCTACCGCCGCCGCCCCGCCCTGATGTCGGCCATGAACCGGGCCGGGCTGTCCTCCTAAGACCCTGTAGGCCGGTCACCTCGGGATCACGCGCCTGGATCCGCGAGCCAGAGCTCAGGATCGGGTCGGGCCCGTTGCAGTGTCGTTTGTCGTTGCCAGCCTGCCGCCTGAGCTCGCATGCTGTTCAGGACGAGAGATTCGCAGGTGATCTCGGGTTCACAGAGGACGCTGACCCGTTCCGTCTTCACGCACCTCAGCCTTGAGCGGCCTGGCCAATTGCCACCCTGCCGGCTCTTCGCGTAGGACCTCGGCCACGGTTTCTTCCGACCCGGCGCCATCTCGCCGGTAGACGGTGATCTTGTCACCGGCCTGGATGTTCTTGGCCCGGATGACCCATTCGGAGTTGAGTTGGCGCCACGTAGCGCGCGGAGGCATCGGGGAATACTTGCCCGGGTCTCGCCGACCTGACTTGCCCGGAACTGGAACTGGAAGCAAAGTAACGTCCTCGTACCATGACTGGCTTCCAGGGCGCCCAGTCACAGCTTCCCAGAGGGCGTTGACCGTCAGCTTGTCTTCGTCCACGCCCTCTGTGAGACCCGGTCCGACCAAGCCAACCCAACCGTTTCCCGCCTTCACTACGGTGAAGCCGGCTGGAATGGCGTGCGCCTCGACCCAGTCCTTCCCACAGGTGCAGTGGCGGTGATAGCGGACCCACTTTGACTGCAGGGCCTCGTAGACGAGGCGGTCACCATAGCGACCCCCTCTGGTGAAACCAGACATGGACACAGTATCGACGCCCACGCCCGCACTGAGGCCGTTTGTCCGGCCCATCCTCTGGATCGGTCAACAGTCTGCCGCTTGGGTCCAGATGTCGCTGGCTCAGGAGGCGGGCAGCTCTCGCCCGCTGGGGTAGATGGGGGCGCGGCTCAACTCGTGCGCAATCGCTCTTGAGGCCCCGGTGCT
Source organism: Brooklawnia propionicigenes (assembly GCF_030297015.1). NCBI lineage: Bacteria > Bacillati > Actinomycetota > Actinomycetes > Propionibacteriales > Propionibacteriaceae > Brooklawnia > Brooklawnia propionicigenes. Next base: position 1,148,818 of record NZ_AP028056.1, read on the forward strand.
GGCCGACGTGCAAGCGCTCAGCGCCGCTTCTCCCGGTCGGATCGCTACCCTCAACGTATGGCAGGGACGTTCAACATTGTCCGCGAGGTTGTCGGTGCGCAGGCTGGACCAGACCTTGTTCAGGGCGTTGAGGCACTGTCCTCCCGCCAGATCGATTCGCTGGCCGAAGCGATCCTTGATGACCCGAGGCCTCCGGCACTACCACCAAAGCCGGTGACGGAGATCTGGCCCTTGATACCGCTTCGCTCGTCGTTGTTCTTCGATCAGCTGAATCATGAATCTCCGGCGACGGGTTATGGGGCGGCGGGGATCAGGCTCTCGGCGGCAACCGACCTGCGACTTCGGGGTACCGGCATCTTCTCCGATGGAATAATGAGGGCGCTTCTCTATTGCCATGGGCTGTTGATTGAGGACCCGCTGAGCCATGCCGCCGAGATGCATCTCGGCTCGCCCAAGGAGGTCAGGGACGTCTCTCGACTATCCCTTTCGGCCGCGGCCGCATCAATGTCTGAGATCGCGGAGTTGTTGGATGAGGAGATCGTCCAGGTGTTCTACACGGGCGGTAAAGAGCTCGAGGCCGCGGGTGCACTTGGCGGGGCGATGATGGAGGCACTCACCACTGAAGGAACCTCCTACAGCATCGAGGAACTATGGAGCCAATTTGAGGTGGAATTCATAACTGGGTTGAGCACGCCCCTACAGCAGTTGTGGAAGGAGATCCGCGGAGGCAACCGGAGCCCGAGTTTGGACCTTCTTCATCAGGCGATCGATGCAGGAGACGCTGGGCTCGCCGATGTCTTCGTTGATGTGGTGAGGATCCTCAACCCCCGCAACATCGTGGAGAACGCAGTCACAAGCACGGCATGCACCCTGGCTGCCATTGAGATGCTTGGAGGCTCAGCCGACCTACTGTGTGCATCGCCCCTGATGGAGCGGCTCATCTTTCTTGGCGCACCCGATCCAGCGCAGGAACTACGCGTTCATGAACTCGCCCGAGCCTCCGTCCCCAACATCGGGGAGCTTCTGGCGAGCGATCTGGTTGCGATTCGGCACGCTAGCGATGCGCTCGCGACTTGGCGTGCCGACCTCGCTTCAGCGCTTGACTACGCCACTCGAGCCAGGCGAGAGGGTGTCGACCACGCCACCATCCAGCAAGGAATCTCGGAGATGGTTGAACAAGCTCGGAACGCGCTCCTGAGAGAGGCTCGCAATACTCGAGTGCTCTCTCGTCAGAACCAGGTCAGCTTCGTTGCTGGCGCCTTGGGAGGTGCAGGCGGTAGCGCCGTTGGCGGCACGCTGGCCGGCATCGCGGGGGGCGCCGGCGCCGGGCTCTTCGCGGCCCTCATGCAGGCACTGGGCAGCCGCCGCGGCGTCCCGGGCTTCCTTGATCGTCACTACGTGGCCTTCGCCGAGGAAGGGTCCTGAGTAGTTCGCTGTCAGGGTCTCGATCCAGATGTCCCAGCCGCACGGCCGGCGTCGCCAGCGGGCGCGAAGGGGCGCGCTCGGTCCACCACCCGACGCCCCTGTGTCCCCGGCCGCTTCCCGAAACACCGCTATCTCCGAATGACCGTCGGGGGTAGAGCCTCAGCCGTGACGGCCGTCCAACCAGCGACAGGGCTGAGAGGCTACTGGGCTGCCTGAGGCTACGCCTCCCGCGACTGGGAGAGACCGAGGTCGCGCGCGGTTCTCTGGTAAACGAACTGACCTAGGTCGTCGCGCCACCTACCCGGGTCGCGCTGCACCAGCGCACGGGCGACATCGCGTTCCGACAGAAGGCCGTTGCGTGGATCCACCATGGCAGGATCATCGCCAAGGAGGTTCGCAGCCCTACGGTGCCTCAGCCCGTCGACCATGAGGTTACGAGCCGGTAGGGAGTGGACACCGTAGCGGATGAAGTCGGGCAACATCGCAACCGCCGGGGCCAGGCCCGGATCTGAATCGGCCAGCAGCTTGCCCAGAACAACGACCGCTTGCTCGACCAGGGTGCTGAATGCGTAAGAAACGGCGCCAGTGTGGATACGCAGCAGACGGTCGACGTCACTCTTCATCTCCACGGACATCTGAGCGAACGTCTGTCCAGCCAGCCACCGTCGCAACTGCTCGAGAAGGTCTCCGGGGTCGGGGAGCTGAGTGGTTGGGATGAGTTCCTTGTCTGGGTAGGCGTCACGGAGCGCATCGCCGAAGTCGGGCTGACGCCAGGCCCAAGCAAGTAGCACCGAGAGAAGCTCGACGTCGTCAGGGTCCTCCACGGTTCCCCAACGGTCGAAAGCTGGCGCCAGTGAATCCGCGATGGAGTCAATCACGCGCGCCTTGACCCCAGTGCCCACCGCCCAGCTCGCTCGGCCGCTGGTCCGCAGCCCGCTTAGCCGTTCGGCGCGCAGCGCGAACACAGTCTCCAATGCGGAGCGCCCGTCTTCATCTGACCGCTGCCAACCGTAGGTGCTCGAGGCCAGCGATGCTGCGACTCTACGGAACTCCTCATCACCCATGTCCTCGCGAAGCAACTCGATGAGGTTGGCATCGATACCGTCCACCAACGGGTATAGCCAGGAGGTTGCCTCCAGAGCGAGATTGTCTAGGTTGCGATTGCTCGAGGCGAGCACTCGGACCAGGTGCTCGATGTTCTTCAGAAGCGCGCCCTCGACAGGCTCGCCAATTGCACCTTCGGCAACGTGGTCGATGATGTCCCACTGGTTGTCGTTCACGCAGATGACGAGGCCCTTCGTGGCGCTACCGGGGCGTCCTGCTCGGCCCACGAGGTTGCGGATCTCGCGAGCCAGCATCGGCACGATGGTTCCCTCGGCAGTCGAGATCTGAGTCGTGTAAACGACCAGCGTCCGGATCGGCAGGTTCACCCCTTCGGCAAGCGTGCTCGTGCACAGGACCATCCGGACATTACCCGCAGCCACGATTTCCTCGAAGACATCGCGCGTCTCCTGAGGAATATCTCCGTGGTGAACCACAGCGCCCGCAGCTAGAGCAGTCGTTCCTACCCATGAATTTCCGTACTCGACCATCAGATACGTGCCGATATCGGCGAGCAGGTCCTCGCCGGTGACGAACTCAGCGGGCTTCGGCATTGATAGCGGGACAGCGAGTTGGTCGGCGAGTTCCTCAGCGAGCGAGATGACGCCTTGGGTTCCCCGCTTGGTCCGGGTGAACACCGCAACAGTGCCCAAGGGCAACGCCTTCCGGGCCGCCGCGATGGCGTGCGTCTTGTAGGAGTCAAATTTGTAGGTGCGGTGTCGCTTCGTTGTCTCGTTGAAGTACTCGAAGTCACTCACGGAGATGAAGTCGGGGATGCTGCGGGTCGGCAGGTTCGTCCCTGACGGTGCGCGTATTTCGAGAGCCAGACGCATGTTGCGACCAGTTCCTTTGTTGCGACGCAGCACCGAGTACTCGGCTCCGGCCGGACGGAACTCCGATCGCACCACCGTCTCCTCAGAGCCGCCCAGCCAGGCGTTGATCTCCTCAATATTGGGGACGACCGCAGAAACGAACACCGTCCGAGGCGCGCTTGGTGTGCGTGCACGGAACCTTGCCAGAAGAAGCTCCAGCCCCACACCTCGTCCCTCCGCGTCGAGCAAGTGTCCCTCGTCGCACACCAACAGCGAGATGCGTTCAGCGAACTCCGGCGCACTGCCGAGCAGACCCGCCATCGCCTCCGGCGTCGCGATTACGGCGCGAATGGTGTCAAGGTCTTGCGTCTCTTCAGGGGTAGGCACCGTGCCGCCGTACACAGTCCTGGTCCCAAGCCCCATCTGTGTCAGCCGCCTACCCATGGTCGTACGCAGTTCGCGGGCCAGCGAGCGGTAGGGAACGAGAAGTGCCGCGACATCATCCGGCCGGCCGACCAGGTGGTCGTAGATGAGGGTCTCGGTGAGCGCCGTCTTTCCTGCCCCCGTCGGCATCTGCATCGAGTACGTGCGATCCGTACCCAGCAAGCCCGCTTCGATGGCTTCGATCTGAGAGGGGAAGAAGTCCCACACTGGAGGCCGGCGCTCCAGCAACGACTTCACAAGGGGTGTCCACCTCTCCGAGTCGCCGTCGGGCAAGACAGCTCGGATGTTGCTGTCATGGAACCGGTCGAGAAGAGCAGCCAGCAGGCGCGCTGAGACCCACTCGTCAGGTCCCAACTGCAGGGCAAGCTCAGCGGTGCGTTTGGCGGTGGCCAGCACGGCGCTGATCTCGTCGGAGTTGCCGTCTGCCAGCGCATCCAGCAATGCGGCAACTTGGGGAGACTGAATCGGCCGGCGTCGCGCAAGCAGGTCGTAGCAGGCACGAAATGCGTCGACATCCCAGAGTCCCGGCTGCGCACGATTCATCGTCAGGTAGGCCGATGCGGACATCCCGCCCAAGTAGTAAGCAGACGCAGAGTAGAAGAACGCGTCTGCCTGAGTTCGCCCCCTCCACTGCGACGCGACCAGCGCGAGCCCGTTCCCGACGGAAGCCCAGTCGCGTTGGTCGGAGACCTCGGACGTCCGTAACAGATCGAACAACTCGCTCACCAGTGTTGCGTAGAGGTCCAGGAGACGACCCTCCTGGTATTGCAGGTCTGGCAAGGGGCTAAGCGCAAACGAAGCGACGCTCTGTCGTGTGTCAGCGTCAGCGATCCAGCGGCTCAACCGCGCCCTCAAGGCGACCCCCCGGGAGCCAGCGTGGCGGTTGCCACTGATTGCCCGGGTACAGTGTTGGGCGTCCGGTCGAGTTGGTCGGCGCTGGCGACAATCGCGTCAAACAATTCAGTGTAGCGCTTCTTGAGTTCAGGAACCGAGATCACGATCAGCGCGCACTCTCCGTGCATCGGCGCAGTGCCCTTTGCAATCTCGTCACGGACGAAATCTGAGTCGATTACCGCGACCGCGCAGAACTCCCAGGACGCTTGGGGATGATCAATCGCCTGGAGGAAACGGTCCAGTTGAGCAATTTCGACAAGATCGGAGCCATCCGTGAGCGCCTTATCCTTGAGCCATTCCAAAGTATTCACAAGTCGCCCGCCCCGGTCCGTAGCCGACCCAGCGCCCGCCGCCTCGATCGGATCAAAGGACCCTTTTGTTGCCTTAGTCTTGACCTCGGCGCAGAGGATGCGATCGTCCGCCGACGAATCAGGCCACCTCGGAAGCATCAGCTGCACCACGTCGGACCCCGGTGCGGCCTTCCTGCGGTCCGCCTTGTATCTCCATCGAGCAGGATCGATCACCAAGGCAGGGCGCGAGCGGATCGCCAGGTAGAACGCGGTGAGGATCTCGCCGAAGTCACCGGACATCACCGAACCAGGGTCGGGGATCTTCGCAGCAGTGATCACAGACCTCGCGACATTGGCCGCTTGCGATCGCTCGACGAGTTTGTCGTCCGAGATGTAGCAGCGGCGGGCGGGAATCCCAAGGAGTTGGCCCCACTTCTGGCTTTCCTTGGCGTCGGCGCGGACAACAAGGAACGGCGTGTCGCTGACATCGACGAAGGATGCGGCGAAGGCGTCGAGGTCGAGTCCTAGAATGATGGCGCTCCTCGCCACGACAGCGTCGTGCGGATAGATGGCAGGCAACCGCATTATTCCACCCTTCCCTCGCTTCGGCATGGAGCGAGTTCACGAGCACCGGCGTCGACGCCGGCCTTCGGGCAATCCGTGGGAGGTCCCCAGCGAGATGGCGCAGTGGTTGCCAGCTCCTTCCGCGCGTAGAGGCGTCCTTGAGTGCGCGCCCCCATTGCCTTCGGCCCACGCTGTCGTCGCAGCACAGCGCGGTGGGGGCTCGACACAGGCGTGGTGCTCGCTCGGTCGGTTCAGGCGACGCGTCCCTTCTTGAGCCACTGCGCATTGGCGACGAGCTCGGCGGTTCGCTCAGGTAGGTCATCGGGGGCATCGCCGTCGTCGGAGCGGTTGCTGACGTCGTCGCGAAGGATGCGGTCGGCGGATTGCCGGTCGCCCTCGGCAGCGACGACAGCCGCGAGGTCCAGTCGGGGGGTGTCCTCGTACGGAGCGGCGAGCAGGGCGATCTCGGTAGCGGTGCGGGCCAACTCCAGGTCGCCCGCATGGAGGGCCGCGATGGTGACCGTGTGTGCCACGTCGACCACCGCGCACACCATGTGCTGATCGATGCGGACACCGTCGGCCAGCCAAGCCCATCCGCGCCCTCGTTGTCCCGTGAAAGGCTCTCCCGTAACCAGCCCCAAGGCGGCCAGAAGGTCGTTGAGGCCCTCGGGACCGCGGGCCTGGCCACGCGCGCGAAGCCGGCGGAACAGATCGATGTCGGCCAAGACGCCGACCAACTGATAGATGCCCATGCCTCGGGCGATGCCGGCCGGTGACTTCGTGGCGTCGGGCAGGTAATTGCCGCCGGTGGTGGGGTCGACGCCCAGCCAGCTACGCACCTTCGAGAGGTGGACCCGCATCTGGGTGGCGTCCGAGCCGAACGCATCCACCACTTGGTCGATGGTGACGCCCTGGGGATGCAGCACGAGGAAGGCCAGCAACTCGGTGTAGAAGGCCTTGCGCTTCGCGACCGCTGTGGGCTTGCCAGTCGTACCGGTGCGCGCCTGGATGGGGCCGAGGAGCCGCAGGTGTGGTCGGGTGCCAGCAGCCCAGGCCGCCAGGTCGCCGTCCAGACTGGGGTCGGCACCCTCGACGGCGGCCCGGACCTTCTCGGGCACGTGCGGAGCGAGTTGCTGCAGGTCGTCCCTGGTGGTCGCAGCCACGTCGAGGACCTCGGCGTCCGGGGCTGGAACCACCGTCGCCCCCGGCTCGGACTCCGGGTCAGTGTCGCGGGGCAGCACGAGTTCGCCACGGATCGCTCCGGCGGCGTCCACGTACTCACGCCAGCCGTCGTCGCCGTCTCTGGGCATCTCGCCGTCATCGAGTAGGTCGGCGTGGGCCAGCAGCAGGGCGCAGCCCTGGGCTTCGGCGGGGGTGAGTCCGTTGACGATCAGGTCGAGGCCGAGAGACGGGATGAGAACCCGCCCCTGCCCGGTCAGTCGGACGCCGAGGCCACGGACGGGCTCGGTGTCTGCGACCATGACGACGGCCGTGCCGGTCTTCGCGTGATGCTCCCCCACGAGTGCGAGCAGCTGGTCGAGCGGGGTGCTCGACAACGCCCCGTTGACCAAGACGAGCCAGCTGTCCCACACGTCGCCGCCCAGGTCGTCGACGCGCCCGGCCGCTGCGGCCACGCCATGGTCGGCGCATTTGTCGACGGTCGTGCGGGCCGCAGCGATCGCGGCGTCCAGTGCGGCCGGGTCCTCGAGACGGTGGTGGCGGATGCGGGCCGGGTCGAGCGGTACGACCTCCGGCGCGATCCCGACGCAGTCGACCTGGACCTGGCTTGCCCACGGGTTAACGGCGATCTCGGCAGCCACGTAGCGAGCGAAGTCGGCGGCGTAGGTGGGGTCCCCGGTCAGGCTGATCGTGCCGAGCTGTTCGAGGTTGACCAGCCACGTGGCCCCGTCGTCGTCGAGTCCCACGGAGACCAGCTGCGGGTAGGCGGATCGGGCGGTCGGCTCATGTTCGTGCGCGCCGGTGGCCAGCAGCCATCGACGGCCGTCGGCCGGGTCCGGGCGCCACGGATGCGCCAGCGTGATGGGCTCGACCAGCTGCACGGCTACCTCGCCCGGCAGGAGCTGGACAGCAAAGAGCGGGGGCGGGGCGAGACGGTCCTCCCCGGACACGGCGAGCAGCCTGAGGGCGTGGTCGATGGCGAGCAGGGTCGGGGTCGCGGCCTGCCCCTCGGTCATCACGGTCTTCTCCACCGGAACCAGTTCCGGGGGCGGTGCCTGGATCGTCCGCCCCGGCCGGCGGGCACGGAACTGGGCCCTCCTGCGCTGACGTAGCCCGGCCAGCAGCCCAGCTGCGAGGACGCCGCCGGCTCCGGTGAGCCCGACCAACAACCAGGGGGCCGGCGCCTCGGCGTCCCGGTCGGCCGCCTCGCTCGCGGGCCTCTCGTCGCTGCTCACGTCGCTGGCCACCGTCGCCGAGGCAGACGGGACGGGACGTGCCGGGGCGCTCGACGGGGCGATGGGAACAGCGACGGCCGTCTCGGACGTCGCAGGCGACGTCGCGGCTACCGGCGTGGGCGTGGCAATTGCGGAGGGGACGGCGCCAGCCGGCGTGGGCTGCGAGGTCTGGGGTGTCGGCTCGGCTTGTTCGGGTTCCGGGGAGGTGGTGGGCAGGTCGGGCCTCGCTCCCGCAGCGGCCGGGATCAGTACGTGCCAGCCGGGGAGGATGAGGTCCGGGTCGGTCAGGCGACGGCCGTCCGGCTGCGTGAGCTTGCGGGAGGCCTCGAAGATCCGGGGCCAGGCGTCTGCGTCGTCGAGGTGCGCCTGGGCGATCTCGCTCAGCGTGTCCCCCTTGACCACGGTGTAGCGGGAGTGATGGTCGTCGTTCGATGCCGTGGCCTGCTCGACGTCGGCCAGCGCACCCGCGGGCAAGGTGAGGACCCAGCCCGGCCTGAGGAACTGCGCCTTGCCCCGCAGGAGATCGTGGTTGAGCTTGAGGATCTCGGGGTAGCGGCTCCCCGAGCCCAGGTGGTGCTCGGCGATCGACCAGAGCGTCTCGCCGCGCTTGACCGTGTGGGTGACGGGCGCCGGTGCGTCCACCGAGAGCGCCACGGCGCTGGGCGTCTGCCTGTCGGACTTCGGCGTCTGCGGTGCGGCCGTCACCGTCGGCGAGGCCACCGGGTTCGGGCTGTCCGGAACCGCGGACGCAGTCTCGATCCCCGCCGCAGGCACTGTGATGAACAACAGCAGTGCTGCGGCCACGAGCCGGCGGGCCGGCACCTGGGACCACCCGAGCCCGGGCAGCCTGGGTGCCTCCAGGCCTCGGAGGGCTGCCACGGCTTCCGTGATGATCGTGATCGCCAGCAGTCCCCACACGATCCACGCCGCGACCTTCAGGACCAGGAGGGTCAAGTGGCCGTCATCCGGCGTGGTGAGCGCCGCCCACCAGCCGTCCAGGCCGGATGGCGTCGGCCCCCATCCGAGGGCCAATAGCACCGCCGGCAGCCCCACGAGCAGGCCGAGCAGCGCGACGGAAGCGGCGAAGCCGACCAGACGGGGGTGACGCGGACGCTGGTTCATCGGGGGGCTCCGTTCACGACACGCGACAGCAGGATGGTGGCGTCGCCGCTGACCGTCTTGGGGCCGATGCCTGCGGTTCCGAGGAACTTCGGCTGATAGACGATCGTGACGTGCACCGACAGGGTGGTCGGTCCGGTGATGCTCACGCTGCCCTCGACACCGGCGGCATCGAGGTAGGCCGCTGCGGCCGTGCGGGCGGCGGCGGTGTCGATCTGCGGGGATTGGCCGCGCATGATCTGGCTGGCCTGGACCTGGTTCGCGGCAGTTCGCCCCGCCTGCTGGGCGAGGTCGTGCGCACGCTGCTGGACGTTGACCTGCCCGGTCAGGTCGACGGTGATGCCGATCACGAGGGTGAGGATCAGGGCGATCAGCACGCCCCACACCGTGACCGAGCCTCGTTCATCGCGATGCCTCATCATCGCCCCCTGAACACATCGAGCGGACTGGTGACCGTCGCGCTGACGACCCGGTCCGGCAGGCCGGGCAGGGACAGCTCCGACAGTTCCACCGTGCAGCTCACGGTCGCCGCGACACTGGCGGGCGTTCCCACCGGCCTGGAGAACCCTGAGGTGTCGAGCGTGACCGTCATGGACGCGCACGTCAGCCCTTGGTTGGCGAGGGTGGCGCGCGCTGCCGCCACGGCTGTGGTTTGCGCGGCACCCGCGGTGCGAGCGATGGACGCCGCGCGTGCGGCGTCCGCGGCTGCCTGCTGGACGCTGCCGTGCGCGATGGCCACCCGGCCGCCGGCCACGGCGAACATGAGCAGGAGCATGAGTGCCGGCACCAACAGCACCAGTTCGATCGCCGCCGAACCGCGCTCATCGGCGGCGGTGTTCCAGCCCCGAGCCGTTGCCCTCCCGAGCCTGAAGCGTCGGGATTCGTGAACTCGTTGCTTCATCGCGTGTACCTCTCGACCGGCAGGGTGGCCGACTGGGACACGGTCACGTCCATGAACGGCACGAGCCGGACGCTGTGGCCGGTCACCGTCACGGTGGTGCTGGTCGCGGTCCTGTCGCCGGTGACGGTCACGCCGGTCAGCGTCGTGCCTCCCACGTCGGCGGCGAAGGACCTTGCGCTCGACAACCCCGCCTCGAGGGAGGAGTTGAGCATGGCGGAGGTGCGGGCGCCCGACTGGGCGGACGCCAGGGCGATCGACCGGGCGTGGAACCAGGTGCCGGCCTGGACGGCCAGGAACAGCACGGTGAGCACGACCGGGAGCGCGATCACCATCTCGATCGATGACGAGCCGCGCTCCCCTCGCGTCGCCGACCGCCTGGTCCTGGACCATCGCATGGTCGTCGCCGCCTGCTATCGGATCTCGTTGGCCTTGCCGACGACATAGGCCTGGATGATCGCGGCGACGATCCCCACGATCGCGATCGCGAAGATCGCCCAGAGCACGTTCTGGATGGTCTCCGACATGCCGTCCTCGGCGAGCATCCGCTTGCGCTGCTTGGCGAGCCACGACTCGAGATCGCGGCGCATGAGCTGGCTCTCCACGTACAGGTTGAGCATCATGGTGGGGTTTCCTCTCCTGAAGGGGTTCTTCCTTTGGGGGTCAGGTGTTGCTCATCAGGGTCATCAGGGATGGCCCCAACAGGATGGCGATGAAGACGATCGCCAGCATGGTCGCAGGGATGGTGAGCCGCTCGGAGGCGGCGTTCGCACGGGCCTGCTCGTCGGTCAGGAGCGCCACGCGCAGCGCTCGGTTGTGTTCCCGAAGGGTCTGGTAGACGGGCATCGTCTGCTGCTCGGCCAGCGCCATGATGTTGGCCAGATCGTCGAGCTCGGGCAGGGCCAGTTCGTCGCCCATCGCGCGGAGGACGTCCCACGGTGGGCGTCCGTCGACGCTGGACTGGGTGAAGCCCTCCGCCAGACGGTCGAAGACCCACTGGCCGCGGCCCACGCGCGCCGCGTTCTCCAGTGCCTGTCGGGGGCCGGAACCGGCGCGGCGTTCGAGGGCGACCAGGTCGATGAAGCCGGTCAACACGTGGTTGAACTCGAGGCGCGCTGCCTTCGCCTTGCCGTGGATGTCCAGGTTGGGCAGCAGGAACAGCCCGACGGCGCCGACCAGCGACGCGATCAGCGGGACCGCGATCGGGAACCGCAAGCCGAACACGTTGAACAGTGTCGACAGCAGCGGGGGTGCGACCAGCCCGATGGCAGCAAGGATCAGCTTCTCGCCGTAGAAGCTGGCCTCCGTCCGGCGCAGCAGCGCCAGCTCCTTGACCGGCGTCATCCACACCCACCTCGGCACCAAGCGCGCGACCCACGCACCCACCCGATCCTGGGCGTCCACGCCGCCCAGGAGGGACGGAGCTGTCGGCACGCCGGTCAGCCGGTCCAGCGCGGGACCGAGCGCAGGCACGGTCGGAGCAAGCCACCACACCGCACACAGGACGCTCGTGGCGAGCATCAGGCCCGTCAGGGCCGCGAGCTGCAGGCCGGTCATGACGGGTCTCCGGACGCCAACAGTCTGGGCAGCGGCTTGACCCGGGCCATCCGTCGCATGACTACGAGACCGACGACATAGAGCGAGAGGAGCACCGACAGGACGACCTGCCCCATCGGTGAGCGGTACGGCTCCAGGTACTGGCCCGTGGCGGCCATCCCGACCAGGCACACCACGGTGATCAAGGTGACGATCCGCGCTGTCTGGCGCGGCTTGCTGCGGTCGGCCTCCAGGTGACGCCGGGCTGCGACCTCCGCGGACACCGATTCGGCGAGCCCGGACAGGATCTGGGACAGACCGTCCGCCCGCTTCTGGGCCGCGAGGATCAAGGTGGCTGCCACCAGGTCACCGGTCGAGTCATTGAACTGGTCGGCGAACGCGCGGAGCGCCTCGGCCGTGTTCCACCGCGACCGGATCCGGCCCACCAGCGTGGTCACCTCCGGACGGATCACGTCGGGTGCGGTGCGCAGCGTGGCCACCAGGGCGCCCTCCAGACCGACACCGACGGTGATCACGCCGGCCAGGTTGCGCGTCCACTCCGCCAGGCCTTCGAGGCGTTCGATCGTGTGGGACTCGTCCGAGACGCCCAGGACCACCGGCAGACCGACCGCCGCCAGCGGGAAGACCACGATGGCGATCACCCAGCCCGACAGCAAGGCCACCAGCACACCGGCCACCGCCGCAAGCAGACCGGAGATCAGGACGCGGCGCGGGACGATTGCGAGCCGCGTGAGGAGCCTGGGCGTCTTCGGAGCGCCCGTCGGGAACGGCACTCGCCGAAGCCCTGCGACCAGCCCCATCACACCACCGACGCCGAGGACGCTCACCAGCGCGGGAACCAGCGGGTTCATGCGACACCGCCGTGGCGTTGCGCCTCCAGGAGGAACTCGTTCGCGGTGAACCCGTGACCTGCGAGCATCCGCAGGTGGTCGGGCAGTACGAAGGCGACGGCAGGGCCGTCGGGGTCGCTGCGGAAGACGGTGGTCGCGGCGTAGCCGGCGGACTCCTCGCCCGGTGTGATCGCGAGCACCTCGTCGATCACGCGCCGTTTGCGGACCGAGCCGTCGCGGCCGCGGACGAACATGGATCGCAGTTGCACCACCAGGCCGAGGCAGCGAGCCAGCTTCATCACCGCCGAGTCGCGGGTGAACTCCCCGGACTGCATCGCGCAGCTGACCAGCTTCTCCATCGTGTCGGACGCCGACGCGGCGTGCGTCGTCGACAACGAGCCGGACCCGGACTCCATGGCCATGATCATCTGCGCGACCTCGCGTCCGCGGACCTCGCCGACGATCTGGCGGTCGAGCGCGTACCGGAAGGACGCGTGCATGCCGTCCTGCAGGGTGAACTCGTTCACCGGACGCCCGTCGGGACCTCGTTCGCCCGAACCGGGACGCGCTTCCCACGAGAACACGACGGGGTGCTCGTCGACCAACTGCTCCAGACCCAGCTCCCGTTCGGTCTCGAAGGTGCCGAGCACCTCTTCCGGGCCGATCTCGGCGCACAAGGCGCGCAGCAGGGTCGTCTTCCCGTCGCCTTGTTGGCCGGACACCACGATCGACAAGCGTGCCTTCACCGCGGCCGCGAGGAACGAGGCCAGCAGGGGGCTGACCGTGTCCAGGCCCACGAGGTCGTCGAGGGTGATGCGCACCAGGCGGTGCCTTCGGATCACCACGCTCGGCCGATGGGTGACGAACGCGGTCGCCGCCAGGCGAGCGCCATCCAGGTTCAGGTGGAGGTCGGGGTTGGCGTCCGAGAACACGCGCGGCGGATCGGCCCTGGACGCCAGGTCCTGCAGCAGCTGGATCAGGTCGTCGTCGGACGCCGCGACCGGCGGCCCGGGCACCTTCTCGCCGCCCACCAGGTCCAGAAGCACCCGGTCGTGACCGACGACGATGATGTTCTCGACGTCCGTGCGATCCACGAGCGGCTGCAATCGGCCGAGCCCGAACATCAGGTCGAAGACTGCCTGCGCCAAGGCATCCTGCGCGTTGGCGGAACTGACGGAGCCTTGGGCGGCGAAGCGCGCCTCCGTCGCCTCCTGGACGACCTGCATGATCACGGCCCGCCCGAGCTCCTGGCGCGCGGTCTCGTCGGCCAGGGGGGACTGCCCGATCCGCTCCGAGAAGCGCTTGGACGCCAGCGCGCGCAGTTCCGAGGCTTCGTCCCAGTCCACCTCGGGGGCCCGCTTCGTGGGTCGACCATCGACGCCCAACTTGGCCTCGCGGCCCACGACGTGGAGTGATGACGCGGTCGGTGCGCTTGCCGTCGACAGGGTGAACCCGGAGCGGACGCGGCCCGGCCGCGCCGGATCGGTACCGTCGGCGAAGGCGGTGAACAGGGGCACGCTGGCCAGGTCGGGCCTGTCCCAGGTGGGCTGCGGCTGCTTGGTCATCGTTCCGCCCCCGTCCTGGTGCGCGGTAGTGCGTCTTCGGTGCGCGGCGCGAGGGCTCGCAGCGACTCACCCAACGCCACCACCGACCGGGGCAGCGGCGAGCGGTCGAACCGACGTTGGGGCTCCCCGTGGGACCACCACCGCGCGGCGTCCGGATCCCACGCGACCTCGCCGACCACCGGCACGCCCAGGGTCTTGGTAACCTCCGAGGTGCTGTACCGGCGTGCCGGGCCAGCGATGACCAACCGCACGTCGCCCAGCGAGCCTTCCTGGAGACCGGGCAGCCATGACCGCACCCGGGCCAGTTCGGGCAGCCCGGTCCCCGTCACGATCACGGTCACGTCCGATTCCGAGATCAGTGGTTCCGGGCTGCTGACCATGCCCAGCCGGCCGGCGTCCACGACGATGTCCACGCCCGTGTCCGCTTCGAGTCCGCGGAGGGCGTCCAGGAGCGCGTCCCACACGCCGAGGAGGGACGCTGCCTGCTGGTGCGCGCGGAGCCCCGGCAACAGACTCGCGTTCGAGTCGGCCAGGGGGAAGAGCCGTGACGGCAGTTCTTCGGCCAACTGGTGGTGCCGGTGCGCCAGCACGAGTTCGGAGAGTCCCGGCCGCGCGACCCCGGTGCAGTAGCCCGCCAGGATCGCCGAGCCGCCCGACGGGTCAGCTTCCACCAGCACCACCGGGCGGGGCCACGTCAGGGCGAGACCGACCGACAGGGTCGTCACCCCCAGCGAGCCCGAGACGGACGCGATCGTGAAGACGGGCATGGCGTCACCGTTCCCGGGAGTCGAGCACCACGGCCACCTTGCCGGTCGCAGCCCGCGCCGCCAGATCGGGGGCGGCGTCCGCGCTCACGAGCAGGTCGACCAGGGCGAACTGCCCGTCCTGCGAGCGGGTGACCGCGACGACCTTGGCCGCGATGGTGACCGGTGACACCTCACCGACCTGGCCCTGCGCGCCGGGCGTCTGCACCACCCGCACGTCGTCGCCGGTCTTCAGCGGGATGGCGGGCAGCATGCCGTCCACCAGGGATAGGCCGACGACGGTCTCGCCCTTGGCCGGGACGGTTTCGGGGGCGATGGCGTCCGGGGTGAGCAGCCCGCCGGCGGAGATGTCGAGCGCCGCCCGCTGTCCAACCACCGTCGAGACATCGCTGGCCGGGATCGAGGCGATCGCCGGATCCAGCGACACTCGCGCGACCATCAGATCACCGGCGGCGATCACCGCGCCACGAGGGACGGCCGCTTTCGCCACCACGACCTCGACCGACGAGGTCGCCGACGTCCACAGCCACACACCGCCCAGCGCCGACAGCAGGAGCGCCGCCACGGACGCGATGATCAGCACCGGACGCCGCCGGGTCTTCACGGGACCCAACGCCGCGGGCGCCGGAGGGGTCGTGGTCGTCGCCGTCGTCGGCGCCAAGGTCGGTGTCCTCACGTCCTCATCCCTTCACCACGGTCTGGAGTTCGCCGATCGTGACCACGACCGAGCTCGTGTACGTCTGGTTGATGACACCGGACTCGCCGATCCCGGACCAGTTGATCGTCCAGTAGCTCGTCGCGGTGACCGTGTAGGTGCCCTGTTTCGTGTAGCGGTAGCCGCAATCCGGCGACGCCGACATCCCGAACGAGTCGGTGTACGAGGTGCCCGTGGACGTGCACGCGACGGTCCCGCCGTCGCCCATGCTCCAGACCACCCGGGTGACCTTGCCGGTCGCGGTGACGGAGTAGCCGCCCGCAGACGCGGTCTTCGTGTTGGGTCCCCACGTACTCTGATCCGGCGACGCCACCCACAGCCAGATCGGCAGGCCCACCAAGCCCACAGAACCCGGCGAGGGGTCAGGCGCCATCCCGATCGTGACCGCGCGAAGGCGCATCTGCGTGACCGCCTGCTGCGCCAGGACGCGGGGGTCCGGGACGACACCCGGAGCACTGTCGGCCCAGAACAGGTAGGAGCCCGGACCCGACCAGATGCCGGAAGCCGAACACCGGTAGATCGACCCCGTCGTGTTTCCGCTCCACACCGCGTCCGTCAGCGGGGGCGGCGGCGACTCGGCCTTGATGTAGCAGGCTCGGGCGTTGCTCCAGGTCCCCAGCTCCGGGTTCGAACAGGGGACTTCGCGAGGAGGCATTTCCTGCGTGACGCAGGCAACCGGGTCGCTGCTGCCGGAGCCGGTGTGCTTCAGCGGAGCGGCGCCGGAGCCACCGTAACCGGGGACGCCTACCCCACAGGCAACTCCCCAGCTAGCCCCTTCGCACCCGGCGTCCGCGTAGGCAGAGGTCCCCGCCAGTGGCGTTGTCGCCAGAGCCACGCAGAGCGCGAGCGCCGCGAGGAGCCTGGTCAACATGATCCGAGGACCTCGTCCTTGGTGATCTGCAGGTTGGCGCCGACGATCTGCACCGTGCTCTCGTGTGAGAGTCGTGGCTGCGGGGCCGGCGTGACCGGCTGCCCGGCCTTGTCCGTGAGGATGGCCTCGCTGCGATCGACGCACGAGGTGACGACCCACCCGTCGCCCTTGGCCAAGGCGCTCTGGGACGGGATCTTGGTGGCTCCAACCTGCACCTGTCCCCGCTGGCGGACGGTCGTCAGCATCACCTGCAGGCTGCTCAGTGCCTCGCCCGAGGCAAGGGTGTCGAGCTGGTTGATGCTCCTGCTCGAGTCGACCAAGAGGCCGTCGAGGGTCTGCCACAACAGGACGACTCGCGCCTTCGCGTCCTCGAGCTTCTGGTCTTCGGGGCTGAGGGTCGGTGTCGGCGTCACCGTAGGCGATGGCGATTGCGACGGGCCCGTCGGGGTCGGGCTGGTGGTGGGCGTGGCTGTGCAGCCACCGATCAGAGCAGCGGCCATGATGGCGCCCACTGCTTTGGTGGCCAGTCCCAGGTGGGTCATCCCGTCCTCCTTCGCCTACGGGACATAACGGGGCGCGGAGGCAC
Organism: Brooklawnia propionicigenes; assembly: GCF_030297015.1. Taxonomy (NCBI): domain Bacteria; kingdom Bacillati; phylum Actinomycetota; class Actinomycetes; order Propionibacteriales; family Propionibacteriaceae; genus Brooklawnia; species Brooklawnia propionicigenes. The sequence goes on from NZ_AP028056.1 coordinate 1,165,667, forward strand.
CTCGCGGACATCCTGTGCGTGGTGATTTCTCGTGGAAGGCGGCAGCGCCGATCCCGGAGGCGCTCGGCGCTCGTGTGGCGCTGTCGCGGGTACTGCCAATGTCAGAAGCGGCCATCGCTGGCTCCAAGCTCTCCAGGGGGTGGACCTTGTAGGGAAGGCTAAGCATGGATTTCGGCGATCTTGCGGATTTCGAGCTTCGCCCCTCCGCGTGTCACGCTAGCACATCTACACCGTTTAGCGGTATAGATTGCTCATCGTGTCTCGTCTCCCCTTGCCGCGGACCACTGAAACAATGGGCGCGTGCCTGCCTACTCCGACGCCCCGCTCCCCGTCGAGCTGGACGCGTTGGTCGGCATGGGCATGAACCGCGTCAAGCTCGCGATCGCCGTCGCGCTCGCCGCGCACGGGGGCTGCCTCAGCACCCCGGAGCTGGTGGCCGCCCTTGGTGAGGGGGTCGCGGGCACCACGATCGCGCGCAACCTCAACGAACTCGAGGACCACGGCTACGTCACCGGAGACGTCCCCCGCGACGACCGTCGCCGTCGGCGCACGCACTGGACGCTCAACCACTCGAAGCTCCACGCCGACCTGCGAGCGCTCATCCAGGCCACCGCGCCCACCGCCGAATCCCCGTCCGCATTCGGTTGACGGGCGGCGCCGTGAGTCATGTGATCGAACGTGAGATCCGTGTGCGCGAGTTAGGCTACGTACGGCCCCTGCTCTTGACGCACACGGCCTAACTCCAGATTCACAAGGCGCGACGGGCACGGAGGCGTGCCACGACGAGCCCGCACGGCCCGGTTCGATCACCGCGCATGAGGCTGCTGCAACAAGACGTCCTCACGGTTGCTCTTGGATGGTCAGTGCGCCTCTTCTGCTGCGCAACCCCGCTCCCACAAGGACTGACTGCTTGCCGCTCGCCCAGAAAGCGCCCTGCAGCCTCAGGGAGACAGTCCAGGGGGCTGCGGCCAGGAGTACGTCGAGCTGGTCCGGTGTCCTTTAGGGCCCGCTTGGGCCCAGGAAGGGACAGTGTCTGATGACCATGCGAACCTACGAGTCGTTGCCCACGGCCGCCGCCCGCATCGGGGTGAGCGTGAAGACCATCCGCCGCCGGATCGCCGAGGGCGCACTTCCGGTGGTCCGGTCAGGCCGCAGCCTCCACCTGGATCCGAAGGATGTCGACGCCCTGCTCCGTCGCTACCCGCAGCGCAGGGCGTCCGAGCTCAGCTCAGCGGCACTTCGTCCAGCCCGACGCGCGTCATGAGCAGGGTCTTCGACCCACCTCCCAAATCAGCATCTTCGGCCTGCATCACCCGTTGTCACCCAAGGCCCGGGGGGCATTGACTTCATATCTGCCCTCTGACAAGGGATGACACAATCAATGATTGCAGATGCAGCCACCGAGGGCTACGCTCGGCATGCCGGGATCGTCTCGGGCAGAGGGGGTTGGCAGCCATGGCCAAGGGAAACAAGTGCCCATCGTGCGGTAAGTACACGTTGCAGCCGTACACGACCAACCAACTCCGATGCACGGCGTGCAGCACGATCGTGAAGAAGTAGCAGGAAAATGAGCAACCTTGGCGCGTACCAGGAGATCGTGACAGCCGCAGCCCGAATGGGCGGTGTGGAGAACATGATCCGCACAATCGAGTCCGGTGCCGTTGCGAAGGCCGCCCCTGCGCTACTGGGCAAGGGGGCCGGGATCGGTGCCTTGGTCACGTTGGCGGCAGGCGGCGTCTACTTCGGTGGACGGAGACTTTGGTCAATGTACGAGGCGCGTGCTGACGCAGCCGAGGGAGCAAAGGAACAGTTGAGAGCCGTGCTCGATGTCGACGGCCAGGAACACCCTGATTATCCCAGCGGGGGCGTCGACGAGCGCACACCAGATACCGATGCCGGGGAAGCGTAATGAGCGAGCGGTTCCCCGACATCGATTGGTGGTGCGACCGATGTGGCGCGCACCTCAATGTCCAGTCTGGCTTCGATGACCACCGGTACACGTGGAAGTGTGATGAGTGCGGTCACAAGAACAGCATCTCCAAAGACAACATCTACGAATCCCACGGTGACTTCTGGAACGGGCCTTCAAGCGATTAGGGATCAGACCGGGCGGTTCAGCTTGGCGGTCCCGCTCAGCCTGGCGGTCCCGTTCAGTCTGGCGGTCCGGTTCTGCCTGGCGAGGAGTCGAAGCCTCTAACCGCAGCACGAAGCCGCCGGTTTCCCGACAACCGAAGGTGAGGCTCACTTCCGGGTGCTGGCCTCGATCATCGACGAGACGTTGCCCGCCACTGCGGCGAGGTAGTCCATCTCGGCGCGCTGATAGCGCAGCGCCATCTTCGGTGAGGTGTGGCCGGCGATCGCTTGGACGGCCCGGAGATTGCCCCCGGACAGCCGGTAGGCCCAGGTGAGGCCCGTCACGCGGGTTCCGTGGAAGACGTAGCCCCCTTGGCCGGTCAGCAGTTCCCGGATGCGCTGCGACTCCTCGCTCTCCTGTTCTCCTGACTGCTCAAGGCGACGAACGGCGTCCTCCTCGAGGTTATTCGCAACGGTCTTGCATGCATTCTTGAACGCCCTTAGCCAGTCCGCGGACTTCACTGGCCCGCCGTCCCTGATGCGCCAGAACAGCAACCCCGCCCGACCCAGCTGTGTGTGCTCGCGAAGATGGATCCTCACATCACCCACGAGAGCAGCCGGGATCGGAAGGGTGCGGAAGGCGATGCCCTTGCGGGCGGTCTTCAGCGGTCCGATCTCGACCTTGCCTTCCGCCTCCTTCACGGACTGATGGACCTTCACCGTGGGGACCTCGCCGTTGAGACTGAAGTCGCGACGCGTCAGCGCCCGGACCTCGCCCGAGCGGAGACCGAGCACGCCACCCAGCAGGACGCCTAGGCGCCACGGTTCGGGCATCTGCTCCGCGACGGCGTACAACACGTCGATCGGGAGGGGATCCAGATCACGTTCCCGCGAGGCCTGGGCTTGGGTGGCCGCCTTGACCTGGACGGGGTTCACCTCGATGAGCTCAGCCTCGACCGCGGCGTTCATGATCGCTCGCAGCAAGTCGTACGCCTGCCGGCACGAGGACTCGCGCGTGCTGACCGGGAGACCCTGCCACCACAGGCGCACGTCGGCACGGGTCAACTCGGTGACGCGCACAGCGCCAATGCCGTGCTTCGCAACGGGCTTGCCCTTCACCATCCCTCGCCGCGTGATCGTCGCGGGCTCGGCAAGGATGTAGAACTTGAAGAGTTGGCGATAGCGGTCCCGCGACGTGGCAGCGAGCTCACCGCGCTCGAGGTACTGCGAGCCGTAGGCGGCGATGGTGGGCACCGCCGCCGCTGCCTGCCTGACGGCTTCCTTGCGTTGGCGCTCCGCCTCGGCCTCGCGGAATCGCTCGATCGGCGGAGTCCAGTCGCCGCGATCGATCAGCCGGTGTTCGCGGTCGAGCCACCCCCAGGCATCGCCCTTCGCATCAAACGTCTGGAGCGCTGTGTAGCGGGTTCCTTGATCGCCGCCGCGAACACTGCCGAGGATGTAGGAGGCCTGATAACGCCCGGAGGGAAGCTGACGAACCTTGCCCCAAGGTCGACGACCCTCCGTCATGGCTCAGCCCCCTCTCGCGTCCGCTACCGCCGTATCTCGTATCAGATTGAAGCACGATTCGTGCCCCGAGTGTGCCCCGAGATTCGCTTGCCATGCCTACGCGTGTCCACGCAGAGTGACCGGCGACGCGCAACAATGCCTAGTCAAATAACATATCGACCCATTGACTAGCAGTTGGAAGTCGCGAGTCTGCGAGTTCGAATCTCGTATCCTCCGCCATTGCGATTCCCGCTCTGACTGGAGCGGGATCATCGTCTCAATGCCCAGCACGGGACGAAGCGATCATCCTTCTGAGGCGACTGCTGAATCGGCCGCTTTCCCGGCACAGTGTCAGCGGCTATGGAGCACCATGTGGGCGATCAAGTTGTCGAGACGCCGAACATCAATGCCCTTGTTGAGCTTGACCTTGATATGGCCGGCTCGGGTCCACATCTCCAGTTCGGAGTTCCAGTCGATGGTGCCTGCGTTCTCGGACGACCACATGTTGATGGCGGAATACGGCAGCGAATAGATCTCCACCTTCTTGCCGGATATGCCCTGCGCATCCCGGACGATCAGTCGCATATTGGTGAAGATGGCGCTGTCGCGGAAGGTCCGGTAGGCAGCCACAGGTTGTTCTCCCTGCACCAGCAACTGCTGCACATCCGGCGGGATGGGGCACTCGCTGACCAAGGTCCAAGCGAGGATCGGGGCGGTTTCCATGGGGGTTTCCTCTCGATGACAATTCTCAGAGCGTGCACTCTGGACCTCGCCGGTGAGGTCACCATCAACTTACCTTCGCCGTAGTTTTCCCGTGCGGAGTTCTCTTCGAAGCCAGTGCGGGACACCTCAGCCCGCCCGAAGAATCTACGGCGGACCATCAGTCACGGAGTCTTCTGGTCCTGATGGAGACAGATCCTCCGCCTTTTCCGAAGGATCTGCGGTAGATCTCCTGCAGACTGTTCCTTCCCGTGCCGAAGGTGATAGCCTGCCGCGGGTTCGCAGAATGAGCTGCGGGCACAAGACCGACGACTCCGCGGAGTCATGAACGAGGAATGACATCGTGTCATCAACCACATCCGAACCATCACCGGCGGTGCCTCCCACCCCATTCGAGGCTGATCAACGAGGCCGGGGTGGATTCTTCGGGCATCCGTGGGGCCTGGCAAACCTGGCCGGGGTTGAAATGTGGGAGCGTTTCAGCTTCTACGGGATGCAGAGCCTGCTGGCTTTCTACATCTACTACTCCGTCAGCGACGGCGGGCTGGGCTTGTCCGAGGCCGCTGCTACCTCGATCGTCGGCGCCTACGGCGGCCTGGTCTACCTCTCGTCCGTACTCGGCGGCTGGATCGCCGACCGGCTGCTCGGTTCCGAGAAGACGCTGCTGAGTGCCGCGATCGTGGTCATGATCGGCCACCTGGCGCTGGCATTCCTCCCGGGGATTCCCGGCCTGGCCGCCGGCCTGGTCTGCGTCGCGCTGGGTGGCGGTTCGCTGAAGACCACGACGTCCACCACTCTTGGCGACCTCTACGCTCCACTCGACAACCGTCGCGACGCCGCGTTCTCGATCTACTACATGGGCGTCAACATCGGCGCCCTGATCGGTCCGCTCGGCACCAGCGCACTGTGGGGCTGGAAGGGCTTCCACTGGGGCTTCGGGCTGGCGGCTGTCGGCATGGCCGCAGGCCTGATCCAATACGTCGCCATGCGCCACCACACCGTGAGCGAGTCGAGCTCGAAGCCGACCAACCCGCTCACCAAGGAGCAGCGGCGCAAGTGGACGATCGGCCTGCTGGTGGTCGTGGTGGCGCTGGCCGTCGTCATCGCGTCGGGTGTCATCAAGGCCGAGGCGCTGTCGACCATCGTCGTCATCCTCACCTCGCTGGCTGCTCTGGTGCTGTTCGCGGTGATCCTCACCAGCAAGAACATCGATGTGGACGAACGCAGTCGCGTCTACTCGTTCATTCCGATGTTCATCGCGTCGTCGGTGTTCTGGTCACTGTTCCAGCAGCAGTTCACGGTCATGGCGATCTACTCCGACCAGCGACTCAACCGTCACGTCTTCGGCATGAATTTGCCGCCGAGCGTTGTGAACTCGATCAACCCGGTCTTCATCATCATCTTCGCGGGCGTCTTCGCCGCGATGTGGACGGCGCTCGGCGACCGTCAGCCGAGCACACCGGTCAAGTTCTCGCTGGGTACCGGCATCATGGGTCTAGCCTTCCTCGCGTTCATCCCGTTCTCCGGTGGAGCCGACGGCACTGTTCCCTTCTGGGCGATCATCGTCATCCTCTTCCTGTTCACCATGGCCGAACTGTGTATCTCCCCGGTCGGGCAGTCGCTGTCCACGAAGCTGGCCCCGCGGGCCTACCACTCGCAGATGGTGGCGCTCTACTTCCTGTCGGTCTCGCTGGGTTCGGCACTGGCCGGCACCCTCTCGGCGTTCTACTCGACCAGCAACGAGGTGCCCTACTTCCTGGCCATCGGGCTCGGCTCGATCGCCGTCGGCGCCATCTTGTTCCTGGCGCGCAGGCCGATCATCAAGCTGATGCGAGGCGTGAACTAAGAGCTCCCAGAAGCCGCAGCGATCTCGTCCGCCTTCTGGACGCCCGAGACGGGGCCTCTTTTCTTCGAGTTCTCGAAGGAGGGGCCCCGTCGTCATGTCCACGAGCGCCGGTCTCGCCCACCCGGCGTGCCTGATCTTCTTCAGCTTGGGCGTTAGATCGATCTAATCGACCGATTCGGGCCAAATCGGCACCAACTGAAGAAGATCAGGCACGCTCCACCCCTGGCACCGGGCGCCAACCAGGGCGCGCGCGGCCCTTGACCCTCCAAGTTAGGCTGGCCTAAGTGCTGCGTTGAGCGGCACTGAGCATCTCGGGAGCAATCGGAGGAGTCCCATGCCACCTCGCCAGCGCGTTCTGCGCCACGCCACCGTCATCGGATCCGAGCAGATCTCTCCGCAGCTGATCCGGCTGACATTCGACTCACCCGACCTGCGCGACGTCGATCTGCCTTTCACCGACCACTACGTGAAGCTGCTCTTCCCACCGCAGGACGCGCCCTACACGCAGCCGGTCGATCCCGAGGAGACGGCCGAGTTCGCCGACCACCCGCCGGTCACCCGCACCTATTCGCTGCGTCATCGCGACCCGCTCAACGGCACGATGGAGATCGATTTCGTCACGCACGGCGACACCGGACTGGCCGGCCCCTGGGCGCAACGGGCCAAGGCCGGCGACCGGATCAACTTCTTCGGCCCGGGCGGGGCGTGGGCTCCCACTGCCGACTACGACCACTTCGTTCTGGTGGGGGACGAGGCCGCCGCCCCCGCGATCTGCGCCGCCCTGGAGGAGTTGCCCGACGATGCCACGGCCGTGGCATTTCTCGAAGTCGCAGATCACTCGTCCGTCTTCGACGTGCCGTCGGTGCCCGGCGTCGAGATTGTCTGGGTCTTCCGGGAGGGCGCACCCTACGGGCTGAAGCTCGCCCAGGCGGTGCGCGAGGCGGAGATCCCCGAGGGCAGGACCAGCTGGTTCGTTCACGGCGTCGCCGAAATGGTCAAGGACCTGCGGCGGCATCTGTTCGTCGAGCGGGGCGTGGCCAAGCAGGATGCGTCGATCTCGGGCTATTGGCGCACCGGGATGACCGAGGACGGCTGGCAGTCGTCCAAACACGGGTTTGTGGCCGGCATGGAGGCCGAGGAGGCGGCCGCGCTCGGCCAGCCCGAATCGGACTGACGGCCAGCGCGTCAGATCATTGCGGCGTGGATGGCGTCGATAGTCTCCAGAGTGTGCAGTGTCCTCTGCTGATCGGGGGTCGGGTCGGCCCCGGCGACCAGTTCGGCGAACCGCTTGATCTCGAATGCCATGTTCGCCGGTGAGAGATCGATCTTCTGGGATTCGGACTTGCCGTCCAGGTAGGTGACCACGAGTTCGCGGGGGGCCGCGATCCGGTCGAAAGTCAGGGTCGCAAGCTCGCCCTGGATCTCGCACGGCCGGTCGGATGCGGTGATCTTCGAATAGGACAGGTCGACGACCATGCCCGGATAGCGGGCCAGCACGGCTCCCGCACCATCGACACCCGATCCGACGGTCACCTTTGCTGCGCTCACCGACTGCGGGGCGCCGAAGAGGTCCACCATCATCGATACGCAATAGACCCCGATGTCATACAGCGCTCCCCCGGCGAGCTTGGGATCGAAGATGTTCACGGATTGTCCGGCGAGCACCAGGTCGTAGCGGGACGACCGCTGCGAGTAGGCCAGTGAGGCCCGGCGGATCTGTCCGAGGTCGGGTAGCAGGGACCGGAGCGCTGAGGTGCCCGGATCGTAAGCGTTGCGCATGCCTTCGAAGATCACGACCCCATGTTCTGCCGCGGTGTCCAGCAGCGCCGAGAATTCGGCGGCGGTGGGGACTGCGGGCTTCTCCAAGAAGACATGCTTGCCTGCATCGATCGCTCGCAGTGCCTGCTCGTAGTGGGCGCCATTCGGGCTGGCGACGTAGACGGCGTCGACATCGTCCGACCCCAGCATCGTGTCCAGGTCGGTCCAGGTGACGTCGGTGCCGAAGGCGGTCGCGGCCTTCTGAGCGGTTTCCGGGCTGCGGGAGTAGACCCCGGCCAGCGCGACCTGCGGAACCTGGTCCATGGCATCGACGAATTGGTAGGTGATCCTGCTGGTGCCGATCGTGGCAATACGAATCATGACTGAACTTTACGGCAACCGCGCGGTCTCAGCTGGCTCGTCGAGGTGGGCCGACGAGCAGCAGCGCCGACCGTGGCAGATTCGGCACCGAAGATCCTGCATGATCCAGACTGCGAACGGGCCCGCTGAGGGAGTTCGCCCCAGCGCGTAGGGTGTGCCGGTGAGCAAACGTGTTGGCCTGCAGACGACGATCATCGTGGCGATGCTGTCGATGATCGGACCTTTCACCATTGATTCCGTCTTCCCAGCATTTGCACGCATCGGGGTACAGTTCGGCGCCTCGGATGCCGCTCTTCAGCAGATCACCAGCATCTATCTGTTCAGCTACGCCTTCGCGAGTCTGTTCCACGGCCCGATCTCCGATTCGGTCGGACGCAAGCCCGTCATGGTTGCGGGCATGGCCGCCTTCACGCTCGCCTCGATTGGCTGTGCCCTGGCCCCCAGCCTGGCCGTGCTGCTGGTCTTCCGGGCGGTTCAGGGCATCTTCGCGGGCGCCGCCCAGATCATCTCCCGGGCGCTTGTCCGTGATCTCTATGACGGCTGGCAAGCGCAAAGAGTGATGGCTCAGGTCTCGATGATCTTCGGTATCGCGCCCGCGCTGGCACCGGTGGTCGGCGGCTGGCTGCTGGCGATTGGCGACTGGGAAGTCATCTTCTTCTTCCTGACCGGCTACGCCGCACTGCTGCTGGCTCTGATCACCTTCGGGCTGCCCGAGTCTCACCCCGAAGAGAAAAGGACGCCGTTGCAGATGGGCCCGATCTTCGCCAACATGCGCAATGTGGCCGCGGACGGTCCGTTCGCGCGGCTGGCGTTCGCGTCGTCGCTCGGCTTCTCCGCGCAGTTCCTCTACATCGCCGGTGCACCGATCTTCATCGTCCGGCTTCTCGGGCTGGGCGAACGAGATTTCTGGGTTTTCTTCGTACCGATGATCACCGGCATGATTCTCGGCTCCTACGTGAATTCGCGGCTGGCCGAATGGGGGCATTCTCAGAAGGTGGCGAGCATCGGGCTGGCCATCATGTTGGGAGCGATTGCGCTGAATCTGGGCCTCACGTCGTCACCACTGGCCACCCAGCTGCCCTGGCCGATCGTCGGCCCCGCGCTGATCGCCTTCGGCATGTCGCTGGCCTTCCCGATCCTGCAGTTGACGATGCTCGATTTGTTCCCCGAGAAACGTGGCACGGCCGCGTCCTTGCAGAGTTTCGTCTCGTTGCTGCTCAACGCACTCATCGCGGGGGTCGTCATCCCGGCGGTGTCGGGCACCGTCTTCTCGATGGCGCTGGCCAGCGCGGCCTTCGGGATCACCGCGGCAGGGTTGTGGGCCTGGCATCTGCTGGTTGCGCGGCGGGGGGCGTGAGGCGGGAGCCCTCCCCGCGCCGTGGCCGGACTCGGTCAGTAGCTGGCCGGCGATCATGCGGGGAACAAAAGCAGACGGCAGCACCGCCAATGAACGCTCGTCCAAATGCGATGCTGCCGTCGCCGAGAACGCGCGCCGCTCAACAGTGATCGATCATGCGGGGCAAACAGCTAGCTGTCTGCCCCGCACTCCCGTGTTTCCAGCGGGCCCCCCGGCACGTCCATATGCACCGTACCAACCGGCCACCCGAGGCTGACCAGACCATAGGGTGTACGAGACCGTACGGACTCTCCCGGCCTCAACATCACCCCTAGCCAGGCACCTCGCCTTCGTGACCACCGGCTGGGGCCGATCCTCACCGGCAGGGGTCGAACGGCTTCACCCCGACGATCGCGCGCCGCCACTCGAGGTCACTGAGCGGTGTTCCCCGCTGATCGCAGATCTCCTTCTCGACCCGCGTGAGATCCAGATCCCAGATCTTGACCTCGCCGTTGTTTCCGGCCCCGACGAACGACGAACCATCACCCAAGAACATCAGGTCGGTCGTCCGGCCCATCCGCCCATCAAGGATGAACTCCGCCGAATCGGACGAGTCCTCGAGATCCCACATGTAGAAGACCTCATCACCACCGGCGGCCATCAGGTGTGTGCCATCCGGACTGAAATTCAGCCCATAGACTGCCGCCTGGGACTGGTGATACTCGTGGACGAGCTTCGGCTCCTGCACGTTCGACAGATCCCAGACGCTCACGGTGCCCCGGTCTGTTCCGGCAGCCAGCATCGGCCCTGCCGGGGACATCGCGGTCACCGACGGGTTCGAGTCGGTCGCGACCGAGGGCAGCTGCTCCGGGTGCTCCGGATCGGCCAGCGACCAGACCTTGACCTCGTTCTGGGCGATGCCGATCGACAGCAGACCCGAATCCGCGCTGAACCGTGCGATCTGGGGGGTCTCGGTATCGAGCACAGCCAGCTCGGTCAGGCTGCCGTCATCGGCCACCCGCAGCAGCACGGACCTCTTCTTCAGGTATTCGCTGACCACCATCAAACGCCCGGTCTTGTCGACGACGACATTGTTGAGCACGGCCGACTCGTCCAGCACCCGCTGCACGAAGGGCTCGGACGCCCCGGTCTCGCTCAACCGCCAGCCGACAACGCGGCCGTCGGTGCTGCCCGCCCACAACATGGTGCCGGCGCCATCCATCCATATGGAGCTGTACAAGGTGACGTCAGCCGGGACCACCGGTGAGGGCATCTTCTTCAGCCCGTCGGTCAACGACCACAGGTCCACCGAACTCGGCCCGAGATCGGCATAGGCCAGCCACTTGCTGCCCGCGGCATCGCCCGCGAATTGGTAGGCGGGCTGGCCCTCCAGCCGCAGGCTGGGACCGAACCTCGACCAGATCATCAGGGTGCCCGCAGTATCCACGGCGACCGGACGCCCGTTCACGATCTCGGCACAGGTCATCAGCATCGGCCCCGACAAGATCCTGGTCACCTGATCGGTCGCTGCGTCCACCACCCGCACGTGCTGGCCCGAGTCCGCAGTGATGTAGGTATTCGCGTCGGCGAAGCGCACCGAGTTCACCCAGGACGCGTAGTCGGTCGAGATCACCGGAGGTGTGTCCGGTGCGGTCAGGTCCCAGCGCGCGCTCGCCCTGGATCCCATACCGGCGACCAGCCAATGCCCATCCGGGCTCACAGCCATCGACTGAGTCCGCGGAGTACGTCCACTCACCTCATACGACAACGCCGGTAAGGCCACGAGTTCGGTCCCGTCGAAGCTCCAGCGTCCGATACTGCCGGACGCGCCGCCCGCAAGGAGCACCGAACGCGTCGGATCGAATGCGACACTGGTCACTGACGCCCCCACGTCGACCTCGGCAGTCTCGCGCGGGTTACCCGGATCGGCGAGTGAGAAGACCCGCAGGTGACCGAGCGAATCGCCGAGCACCAATGACCGGCCATCCGGATCGAAGGCCATTGCCAAGATGGTCTCGTCCCCGATCTCGATATCGGCGCGCCGTTCGGGTTCACCGGTGACATCCCAGATGCTCGCCTGTTTCGTCCCCCCGGCGGCAGCCAGCACCCGGCCGTCCACCTTCGCGATGTCAATGGCATACATCGGCCGGGTGTCGTCGCTGACCGTCCAGCTCTGGCCAGCCGTGGCGGTCAGGTCGTCCGAGCGCCACAGCGTCAGCTCGCCGGCCGCCCCGGCACGGATCACCATTGAGTCGTCGGGAGCCTTCGCCATCACCGACGGTCCGTTCCCGAGCCAGCGCGTGGGCACATCGTTTGCATTCGTGTCGAGCAGCACCGAGCGCGCCTCAACCGTGTCCGCCAGGTCGTTCGCGGCCAACGCCATCTGGGCTTCCAGAAAGACATCACCGCTGGTATTGGACCGGATGGCGTAGGCGATCTGACGCGATTGGGCATCCAGTTTCACCCGCCGGGTGTTGACCAGGGTGAACACTGCGACCAACGCCGTCGCCGTGGCGATCACGGCCAACGTGATGGCCAGCCGATGCTGGCGGCGCAGCCTGGCCGACGATGCCTTCTCCTGGTCGAGCAGCGACGTGAAATGCTCCTCACTACGCGTCACGAAGTCGCGCTCGTCGGCGCTGAGCTGGGCGGCTTTGCGCGGATCGGCCACGAACTCGGTGAACACCGGCAGCCGACCGACCGGCAGCAACGAGTCCGAGCTGCGGTCATTGTCCAGCCACAGTGACGTGGCCCGCCGCAGATGCTCGCGGACGCGTAGGTCCAGACGTCCGTCATCAACCCACTCGGCCAGCCGGTGCCAGTGCTGTAACAACGCGTCATGGCTGATCGACAGCTGGTCGCCCTGGACGCTCAGCAGTCGAGCCTTCAAGAACTGCTCCGCAACCGTTCGCTCAGACTCCGACAGTGACGTCGTCGGGATCTGAGTACGCAAGACCGCTTCCCCATGCACCGAGATCAGCCGCAGCAGCAGTCCCGGAACCAACTCCTGCTGGGCCGGCGGCAAGGCCAGATAGGTGTTTTCTGCGAAGGTCTCGACCGCCGACGCCAAACCGCCCATGCGAACATAATCGGCCGTGGTCATCCGGGTCCGATCTGCCTGCGACCAGACCATCAACAGTGCGCTGGACAGCAGCGGCAGCAACGAATGCGGCAACTGACCGCCGGACTCGTCCCGCGCCAGATCAGCCAGCAGCAGATCGACCAGTTCCGGTTCGACCTCGACTCCCTCGAGTTCTGCCGGACAGACGATCGCCTGCACAAGCTCCTCGCGTGTCATCGGCGCGAGCAGCATCGGATGCTCCAGAGCCGGGGCCAGCACCGGCTGCTCGGCGGCCACACCGAACGCATCCGAACGCAATCCGATCACCACGACGGCGCGCTGTGCGAGAGCATGAATAGCATCCATCGCCGCGGAAACCCTGTCGACGTCCTGCTGGAGGATCTCTTCGAATTGATCGATGACGATCACGTCGGCATCCACGTCGGCAGTCAGCGTCTGAGCGGTCAACGATGCTGCCGACCAACCGGCAAGTCGTCCATCCACGCATTCGCCACCGATCAGACCGGCCGCCAGCAGCGACGACTTGCCACTGCCCGATCCGCCGACCAGCGCAATGAGCCCGCGGCGTTCTGGCTGGGCGTCGATCAGATCAGCGAGGCGCCTGGCCTGGGACGAACGTCCGAAGTACAGACCGGCGTCGTCCACACCGAATGGACGCAGCCCCAGGTAGGGCGCGCGGCCCGAAACCTTCACGAACTCGGCGTCCGGATTCCACATGGCCTCGGGAATCCTCAGGTCCAGCGCCGCCAACAGCTGCCGGAAGTTGTCCCGCAATGCCGGCGTGGGCAGGTGCTTGCCGGACAGCCAGCCCTGCGCGGTGGCCGTTGGCACCCCGGCCAGCTTGGCTGCGGCGCGAACGGAGATGTCTTTGCTTTGCCGCGCCTGGCTCAGCAGCCGGACCAGCTCATCGCGAGACGCATCATTGAGACTCATCGGGAGGCCCCTTTCCCCTGCCCGCCCCCGGGATGAGGAAAGGCTACTGGGCAGCTGCCGGGGTGCACGCGCCGGGGTACCTGTCTAGGCAAGATACTGATCTTGGACCCAGCACCGCCAGCGGCGCGCAGGCGCGTTCGTCGAACCACGCAACCAAGCTCAGACCACGCCGAACGCAGCCAGTGGCGCGGCCACTGCCTGCGTGTGAGCGAGTCCACCCAGTTCTACCTGTCGGCGACGCGCCCGGAGTACACCACATAGCCGGTGAGGACGATGAAGCTGCCACCGATCACCAGCGTCCACCAGGGAAAGCCGGGAACGTCGGGCTTGGCACCCGCTGCCTGGACGTCCTCGATCGGCGTCGGAGTGACGCGCTCGCCGGTAACCAGGATGCGGTGGGTGTTGATACCGAGCGGCGTGCAGGTGACCAGCGTCACCAGGTCGCGCCCGTACTGCGGCATCAGGGGCTGGGTCTGGTCGGGCTGCACCACCTGCGTCGAGATCACCTGATAAGTGAGTACCTCTCCGAAAACCTCGACCGTGAAACGGTCTCCCATCTTCACCTTGTCGAGGTTGTCGAAAAGTGTCGCACTGGGCAGTCCGCGGTGCGCGGTCAGCACCGAATGCTGCGAAACGCCGCCCACCGGCAACGAGGTGCCCTGCAGATGACCGACGCCCTTCTCCAAGACCGCATCACTGGTGCCGTGATAGATCGGCAGATCCACGTCGATGCTCGGGATCTTCAGCCGGCCCATGGTGCCGGTGCCGTTGATGCTGAGCAGCTGGTTGTAGTCGAACTCTCCTTCGACTTCGCCTTGGCCGGTAGGTACGTTGCTGGCCGGTGAGAGCAGCGCCCCACCAGTCAGTGCCTCGTTGTACGCCTCTGCTTTGGCAATCTCCGCCTCAAGCCTGGACGGCGGGCCCTTCTCCACATCGGCGCCGACGACGTCCTCAATCAGCGAGGACTGATTGTATTGCGAGAACCAACTGGCCACGCTCGGATACATCAGCACCAGCACACCGATGAGGATCAGCAGCGACATTGCTGCGGTGAACCACGGCATCCGCCACCGTCGGCCGCGCGCAGGCGAACCGCCAACCTGGTCCGGGCGGGAGTCCACATCAAGCATCTGGTTGTCTCCAAACATGGCTCGGTGGGCGGAGAGATCACTCCCCGCCCACCGAAATCTAACTTACCGAGCTAGGACGCATGTCCTCCGCGATCAGGCGCGAGCCTTGCGGAAGATCAGCGTGCCACCTGCAGCACCGATGATCGCAACACCGGCGATGAGGAAGAGCATCGTCCCCTGGCCACCGGTCAGCGGCAGGCTCGGGCCCTTGGCCGGATTGTTCGGGATCGACAGCGTGTAGTCGCCTTGGGCATATGCACCCGGGAGAACCGTGATCGCTTGAGGAGCGTTGTTCAGTTCGTAGCCCAGCGGTGCCTCGGTCTCGACCACGCAGTAGACCCGGGAAGCGGTCTCGCTGTTCTTGCCCACGTACAGGCCGGCGATGTCCACCACACCACTGCTGTTCGAGGTGAACTCAGTCGCTCCGTTCACGGTGATCTTGCTGCCCAGCGTGGCGCAGGCACCGTTCGTCGAGTTGTAGACCTCGAACTTCGCTCCGGACAGCACCTTGGTGGTGTCGTTCTTTGCATGCTTCAGCAGCTTCGCAGCACCCCAGTCGGTGGTCACGGTGTTCGGGGTGTAGCCCTCGGTATCGTCATTCACGTACTCGGTCGACGAGTTCTCGATAGTGCCGTCGCCGATGGCAGTGACGGTGGTGTGGAAGGTGATCTTGAACGTGGTGCCAGCAGGAAGGCCGTTGACGTAGGTCTTGTTGAAGTCCACGATCAGGGTTCCGCCAGCAGCGGTCGGCGCCGTCAGAACATACTCGGTTCCCTCGTTGAGCAGTGTCCCATCAGTTGCTCCGGGGGCCACCACGTACACCTTGGCGCTGTCGGCCACATAGGTCAGCCGCGAGTCAAGGGAGTCCTGCACCTTGTATGCGGTGAGCGGCTGGCCGTTGTTGAACGACCCGATGGGGCGGGTCGCGATCTGCCACGGCACGGTAGAGCCGAGACCGTTCGTGGTCGGATCGGCGACTGTCTTCTCGCCGCTACCCTTGAGCGTGTTCTTCGGGTAGACATGGACGGTCCACAACCAGTTGGTGGTCTGGGCGTCGCCGGTGCCGGAGGTCGACGGGTAAGGGATGCTCACCAGGAAGGGAGCTGCGGGGGTCACATCGTCCGGATAGTCGGACTCGGTCACCAGGTAGAGCCCGATCGGAAGGCCGGCGAACGTTGCGGTTCCGTCGGCCAAGGTGGTCAAGCTCTGGGTGGTGCCGTCTTTACAAGTGGCGGTCCCTACGGTCACGCTCTCGGCTGCTGTCCAGCCAGCAGAGGTTGTCAGATCGATACCGGCGACCTGGCAGACCGTGAACTCGATGCCCGCCAGCACTGGACGATCAGGGGTTTGCGCGGTGCCATCATTCGGTAGAGCGGGATCGGAGGTGACGCTACCGGCGTACTTGTGGACGATCAGCGTTCCGGTGGTGTCCGAGGCAGCGTTCCCCGGAGGTGTGCCATCTGTGCCTTGCGCGGCCGAAGCCACGCTGGCCCCGCCAAAGGTCCCGGCGGCAGCGAGAGCGAGTGCTCCCACACCGACTGCGAGCCGCGAGAAGAACTTTCCCATGGTCGTGATTTTCCTTTCCTGAGTGTGCCGAGCCGAGTGGAGACCGCGGCCGGGTCGTGGGTGAAGCACGTTGGTTGTCTGGTTTCCGGTCATTGTCTGGTCAGCCCTGCTGAACCCGGCGTGCCCGACGCTGGCGAATCACCAGAGCTCCGGCTGCGAGCAACAGGAGTACGGTGCCGCCCAGCAGGAACGCGTCCCTGCCCAAGCCGCCGGTCAGCGGAAGAATGACTCCGGTCTGCTGCTCATTGGCGATTTCCTCAAGCGATATCTCCAGAGCATCGCCGGTAATCGCGAACTCGAAATTCTGGCCGGTTCTTTGATATCCGGGCGGCGCTGTTTTCTCAGTCAGGATGTAGTCACCCCAAGACAGACCCTCGGCTTTGAACAGACCTGCTGCTGGGTCTTTGTCGAGCCCTGTGCAGGCCGCTGCGCTGGCGGCGACGCAGTCCTCGATGTCAACGTCGGTTCCCTCATCGGGGCCTGCCAGAGTCCACACCGCGCCGGCCAGCAAGCTGCCTTGTTCGTCGACCTTCGACCAAGTGACGGAGCCTGGCTTGTCCCTATTAGTCAGGGTGCACACGACGTCTTGGGCAACGCCCACCTGGATCGTCGAATCTGTCACCGGCACGTCCCCAGCACCCGCGGTGCAGACCAGGCTTTCCTGCTCATAGCCGGGCTGAAGCGTCTCGCCAACCAGATATGTCCCGGGCTCCACGACCTTGGTCTCACCCGAAGAGAAGCCAAGTGCTTGGCCTCCTGTCGGAGTCGCATTGAGCAGGAAGTCGTTAATACTGGCGGTGCCACCGAAGGCGTTGGTAACGACCTTTGTAAGCGTCAGAGTGCTGCTCTGCTCCTGATTCGTGAAATCACAGTCGAGTCTCTCTCCCGGCTTCAGCTGAGGTACCGTCACTCCAGACGCAGAAGGGAGGGAGATAGATTGACCGGGTGTGCCGTTGTTGTCCGTGACGGTGCACTGACCCGAGACAAACACATATCCTGGCTTCTGAGTCTCACTAACCGCTACCTGAGCGGCGGAGTCCACCTTGTCGAACGTGACGGTCCATGACGCAATGCCAGTCGACCCGGTCTGCTGCGCACCTGAGGGGCTCTGGGCTGCGGTCCCCTTCGTGGCTGTTGTGGTCGACCCCATGGTCCAGCCCTCGCCAGGCTGTGCGTTGGCACCGTTGCGGTCCAGGACTGTTTTGGTTATGTTGACCTGCGCAATCAATGGCGAGTTTGTGAACTGGCATACGACCGCCTGTCCCGAGGTAGGAATTGTAACAGTGCCACTTGTGCCAGAACCGCTCACCGCTGGAGACATCGCCTTTCCATCGATCGTGCACTGATACGTGGTGGCGTAGTTGGTCAGATCGGTGCCGCTTGCCCCGGCCTCGCTGAATGCCAGAGTCTTGCCGCGCACGGTGGGCTGTGGACCCACCCTGTCGTCCTGGAGGCCGTTGCTCGACCCCGTAGTGGTGGAAGTCCCGAGTGTGGTGGCGCCATCGCTCAGTGTCAGGGAGAACTGATCAGAAGCAGAAACTCGGCCATTGATGACCTTCTCCAAAGTGATGGTCGCCGGCGAAGAGCAGGATGCCAGATCTGTACTGCTGGATAACGCCGAGGTGACAGTGCTCTTGTTCGACCAACTCGGCATGTCGAAGCTCTGAACTGTACTGCTGGCACCAAGATAGGCCTTGCCGGAGGCGTCGAAGGCGACTCCATTGACGTTCTCTGCCGTGTCGAACGAACTCGACCCCGACGATGGGATCGAGCCACCGGTGGCTGTGGCCAGATTGGCCGCAGTCACGCTGAAAACTGTCGTCTCCGAACCGGAGCCGCGAACGATGAAGAGGTTTCCACCGGCGTCGAACGCCATATCACCGTTGGTCGCTCCTGGTTCTTGTCGCCCGGAGTAAGTGCTGACATAGCCCTTGTATGAGAACTTCGGACTCGCGCTAGGGTCGTATTGCCAGATCTTGAACACTTGTGTGTAGTTGGTGTTGGTTCCTTGCCCACCGGTCGTTGTTTGGAACCCACCGAACATGTACTTGCCATTGTTCAGATTGACTGCCCCTGCAACCAGGGAGCCACTGTAGCTTCCGTTGGCCTGAGACGATGTGTTGTAGGTATCGCCCGCAGTTGACCAGCTCCCCGTCGACACATCCAGCTCGTACATCGTCACAGTCCGCAGGTTGTTTGTGCGCTCGTATGCGTAGACCGGCTCGCCGCCGGAACCGATACCGACTCCGTTGAAGCTGCTAACGCCGGATGCACTGCTTCCGATGTTGGTCACAGTGCCCGTCGGTCCGATCTGACGGAGCTGTCCGCTACTGCTGACTGAGTAGAAGTAGCCAGACGTACACTGGATGGTCACCGCCGCCTGGGTACTGCGCGATGACACTGATCCCTCAGAGGTCGAGGAGTCTTCAGCATGGTCGGTATCGCCTGTCGCCATTGCGTTCTGATCAGCCGTCGCTGACTCACTTGCTTCCGGACTCTCACCAAGTGAAGGGGCTGTGCTCGCGGACTCATCCTCCATGTTTGCCACAGCCATGGAGCTGGGGAACATGCCGAGCGTCAGCGTCAGGCCGAGCAGCGCGCCCAGGACGCTCTTGCGATTCAGTTTTCTCCTGCTCGATCGCCGCCCGCTGCGACTACCAGACATCGCGTTCCCCCATCGCGTTCGCCATTTTCATGGTTTTTTCTCAGAAACGTCCAAGAGGAATCTTGGCCTTGATGCATACCTGCGGCCTAACCATTTGGCATAGACCACCCCGAACCTCACCCAGACCACCCCGCCTCACCCGCTCCGGGTAGTGACGACTTGCTGGACTCGTGATGGAATAAAGGCTATGACGAATAGGGGGATCGCCGACGCCTTGGAGCGCCTTCAACGAGCGGTAGAGGCGGACGACCCGCACGAGATCGTTGATGCCATTACCGCGGAGAAATGGTGGCTGCTCCCCAATCACTTCCCAGAAATGAGGGCGGCGCTCGCGCACGTCCCACCGAGCATGATCGCGGAACACCCGTTGCTGCGTATCGCTCAGCCCCTGATCTTGTTGACGAATCACTCGCTGACGCCAGCTGCCGGGTCGTCCGGAACGAGTCAACAACCCGTAAAGACACTGACCGACACCGGCGAACTCCTTGTGGAGATGATCGTGAGCCGGGTCAGCAGCGACTACCCAACAGCATGCAGTGCCGCGAAGCGCCTCGCCGATCTGACCATGACGAACGCCATGGCATCGGGCTACCACGCCGAAGACCCGGCACCGCTATCCCTACTTCATATAGGGATTACCTATATGCTTGCGGGTCAGACCCGCGAAGCAATCCGGGCCCTGCTGTGGGCCAAAGATCTGGCGTCCGAAAGTTCATACGCCTTTGTTTATCCGGATGCCTGCGCAAAGCTCGCTGTCATCTTTGCCCTGCGAGGCAGTCTGCACGAAGCTCAGCGAATGCTGGACGAAAGTCGTAAGTCTGATGCGGTCCCGGTGTTCATGTCCGAGTTTCTCGATACCACGCAGCGTGTCGCACGTGCGATGATCGCGCTCACGCGCATGGATCACGACGCCGGGACTCTGGTCGGCGAACTGCCCGGGATCGACACGCTCGACGAGCTCTGGCCGTTCATCGTCTTCATCAAAGCACGCTTCGCGCTCGGCCAGAAGAGACCCCTGGAGGGGCTGGATATCGCCGAACTCGCGTTCAGTTCACGGCCGCTGGTCCCCGGATCCTTGGCGGCAGAACTGCTGACCTCCGTACTCCTTGATGCGCTGCTGGCATCTGATGCCTCGGAGCGAGCGTGCTGCCTGATCGATTTCGTCGCCGAACCGGGCCAGCGCACTGAGGTCGCGCGCGCCCGGCTGCTGGTGAGGGTCGGCAACCACGACGACGCGGAGTTCGTCCTGCAGGATCTGCTGAACAGCGATCTTGACCCTACAGTGCGGCTGGGGGCCCAGTTGTTGGAGGCGGAGATCGCTCATCATCGCGGCATCCCTTTGAAACTCACATTGGCACGGGCCGTCGCCGGCCAGGTGCTCTGCGGCTCGCGGTGGTTGCTGACCCAGACTCCCTCCGCTGTCATCGTCCACATCGCCGATGCCCTGCCGCCGGACGAACGGGCAGCATTCGAACGGGCAGTCCTACCTGACGGCTCGGACACCTCGAAGGCATCGCGGATTCAGTTGACGCGCGGCGAGACCTCGGTGCTGCAAGCCTTGAGCAGGACCTCCACCCTCGACAGCGCAGCCGCGGCTCTCCACTTGTCGCGCAATACGGTGAAGACCCATCTGTCGGCCGTGTATCGCAAGCTCGGCGTGAACTCCAAGGACGATGCGCTGCAGAAGGCCAGGCAACTGGGCATCATCTCCGGAATGCCCAACGACGGACCCGACCAGAGAGTGCCTCACCTGGACATCCGCTCCTGAAGCCGGACTGGGGGTGCCGTCCGAACAAGTAACCTCGAAGCCGTGATCGAAGTCTCTGCAGTCTGCCTGTTCGACGATTCCGGACGCGTGCTGACCGTCCGCAAACGAGGCACCAGCGGGTGGATGCTGGTGGGAGGCAAGCCCGAGGTCGGCGAAACACCCCGCCAGTGCGCGATCCGCGAGGTGGCCGAAGAGCTCGGCGTTGGCCTGGATGCTGCCAGACTGCGCGACCTGGGCACCTTCCACAGCATCGCCGTCAACGAAGGCGTGCCCCTGACCGCCCACGTGTTCATCTCCGATGAGCGCGTCTCGCCATCGGTTCACGCCGAACTCGCTGCACTGCGCTGGGTTAACCCCGCCGACCCCGGCGACGGGCAGGCGCCATTGAACACCGACCTGGTCTTTCCGCTGCTGGTCTCCGCGGGAGAGCGTCGCGGTGCGGACGATCGCGTCGGCCCACCTGCCACCATTGAGCGTCGGTCCACCTGCCACCATTGATTTGTGATGCCGCGGCCCGACGACAGCGGGCCGGCTTTGGAAACGATCGTGGTCTTGACAACGTGCTCGCACATCCTGCAAGGCCAGGTAGTTCCGCCCACCTACCATGAACACATGTCAGACGAGCAACTGAGCGCCGGTCCGGCGCAGCCACCCGACCGCTTCGCGCTTCGCGAGGCCGACTGGCGTAACGGCGCGCTGGTCTATCAGGTGATAGTCGACCGATTCGCCCAGAGCCCGCGCCTCGCCGCCAAGGGATACCTGTATCCGGCACCCAAGAGGCTTCGTGATTGGAGCGAGACTCCGGAGAAGGGCCGCTACCTGGACGATCAGGAGGTTTGGTCACACGAGATCGATTTCTGGGGAGGTGACCTGCCGAGCTTGCGCAGCCGGCTCGAATACATCGATGAGTTGGGCGCTGACGTCTTGTACCTGTGCCCGATTCACCTGGCCTGGACCAACCACGGCTACGACGCACTGGACTACCAGCAGGTGCGTCCTGACTACGGCAGCCGCGACGATGTCCGGCGACTCGCCGAAGACGTGCACGCACGCGGCATGAAGCTGGTGCTCGACGGTGTCTTCAACCACATGGGACGCCACAGCCCGGCATTTCAGGCAGCGGCAGCCGGCCAGCGCAGCCGATACCGCGGCTGGTTCGACTTCGACCAGGGCTACCCGGGTGGCGCCCGAGCCTGGGCGAACGCGGTCAACCTGCCCGAATTGGTGATCGAGAACCCGGCGGTTCAAGATCACATCTGGGCCGGTGATGACTCGGTGGTGCGTAGTTGGCTGCGCGACGGGATCGATGGCTGGCGGCTTGATGTCGCTTTCGAGTTGGGCCCCGACTATCTCGCTCAGCTGACCGCAGCCGCCCATGACGAGAAGCCCGGATCGCTGGTTCTCGGCGAGGTCTGCAACTACCCGGCCGGCTGGTTCCCGGCGCTCGACGGCGTGCTGGGCTTCACGCTGCGCGAGATCTTGCTGCTGACGGCCAACGAGCGGGTCACCGCCGCCCACGCGCAACGGATGCTCGAACGTCTGTTCGCCGACGCCGACTACGAGCATCTGCTCAAGTGCTGGAACTATCTCGACAATCACGACGTGCCTCGGTTGACGGACACGGTCCCGAACGAACTCGCCCGCACACTAGCCGTCGTCCTGCAGTTCACACTGCCGGGCAGCGTCAACGTCTACTACGGGACCGAACTGGGCCAGACGGGCGGAGACGATCCTGAGAACCGCGCACCGATGCGGTGGGATCTGGTCAACCAATCCAACGAAACGCTGCGTTTGTATCACTGGCTGATCTCGGTGCGCCGCAGCCACCGGGCGCTGCGGGTGGGCGATCTGCGGTGGTTGGTCACCGACCGCCTGATCGGTTTCGAACGGTATACCGACCGCATCGGCGACGCAGTTATCGTCGTCGCCAACCCATCGTCCGAGACAGTCACCGAGACCGTGCTGGTGCCTGACTCGTGGCTGATGGATCTGTCCGGGTTGACCGACCTGTTCGGTGGCCAACGGCTGCGCGCGCATCGCGCAACGCTCAACCTCACCCTTGAGCCGCATCAGGTGATGGTGCTCACCCCGAACCTCGACGAGGTGAACGGATACACTCCCTACAAGCGCGTCCGATAGCCACAGCCTCCGGAGCCGAGCAAGGAGTCAGCGGTGAGACTGAAGTCCTGGGTGATCATCGCCATCGCAGCCGTGTTCGCGTCCGTGCTCACCGGCTGCTCGGTACCCGACTACGACCCGGTGACCATCGTGTACGAGAACTACGACGACTCGACCACCGTGACGTGGGCCGTCGAAGGCACCGAGGTCACGCGCACCCAGCAGACCGATGACGACGATCCCACCGAGACCAGTTACGAGCTGCCCGACCGCGCGGCGTTCGTCACTTCGGTCCACGAAGAGCTGCATCCGCCCAAATGGGACGGCTGCGAGGACGCCAACGAGATGACTATCGAGGCCCAAGACCCGGACGGCACACTCCATGTGTCGAAGCTTGCGGACTGCGGCGTGCAGCTCAAGTATGTGGACGATATGTTCTGGGCGCTCGATGACGGCCGCTGAACCCCGGCCTTGAGAAAGTGATCGGACCGACCCCCTGCAAACAGTGGCGCCAGGAGGAAACCATGAAACCAAGATCAGTGGTCATCGCCATGGCTGTTGCGGCCGGGTTCACCGCTGGGCTGACGGGCTGCACCCCGATCCCCGACTACACCTACGTGACCGTCACCTCGGCGAACCCCTGGATGCCTGGCACGCGAACCATGTGGGTCGTGCAGGGCACCGCCGTCGAGCGGACCGAGACATTCCCGGACGACGGGGTCGAGGCGAGCAGCACCCTCAACTACCAGTTGCTCGACCAACAGGCGTTCCTCAAGGCCGTCCATCGGGCATTGAACGTCGAGCAGAACTCCCCGTGCATGGATGCCGTCGAGTTCACCGTGCAGGCGCGCGACGCCGAAGGCGGCCTCTACGGCAGCAACCTGCAACAGTGCGGCAACCAGCAGGAATACGTCGCAGATCTGCTGGATGCGCTCGACGCCGACCGGGCCTGAGCGGGGCCGGCCGCGTCCGCTCGGCCTCGGCTAGATGAGGATCAACGCGCCGGCGGCCACCACCGAGGTGAGCAGCGTGAGAATGTCGAAGGTGCGCTGCTTCACGCGTCCGATCACTGCGACGCCGATCACGGTGCCCAGTAGGACGACCGGAATCATCATCGCCGCCGTCGTCAGTACGCGCGGGGTGAACAGCCCCAAAGCCGCGGTCAGCGGAGTCTTGGAAACGTTCACGATGAAGTAGAACCAGGCCGACGTGCCGAGGAAGCGCATCTTGTCGACCTTGGAGACCTGCAGATACAAGGCCATCACCGGGCCGGCCGCGTTCGCCGCCATCGTTGTGAAGCCGGCCGCCACCCCGGCACCGATCGTCAGCGCGCGAGGTGGACGAGTGTCGTCGCCGGCCACCGGCGGTTTGCGACGGGCGGTCACGGCGAGCTGGATGAGCACGGAGATCAGCAGGATCGCACCGATCGAACGTCGCAACATCAGATCGTTCACCACACGGATGAAGACCGCGCCGAGCAGCAGGCCGGGCAGCACGGACGGCAGCAGACTGCGCAGCATGCCCCAGTCGGCATTGCTCCGGTAGCGCAGCACCGCCACGATGTCACCGGTGATCAGCAGGAGCAGCGCGGCGGCGGTGGATTCCTTGGTGGGCATCACGAGCGCCATCAGCGCGACCGCCACCGAGCCGAGCCCGCCGAAGCTGGTCTTGGCGATGCCGATGATCAGCGCGGCAACGATCAGCGGCAGCCATTCCATCAGACACCTCCCGGGGATGCGCGCCCCGTTCCGCGAACCCTCGGTGGAGACTACTCCTGCGGGTCCGAGACCGGGGGCTCGTCTTCGCCGTCGGTCGGCTGCACTGCGGGATCGTCGGCGGCGAGTGACTCGTTGACCAGCGAATCGCGGTACGTCGCCGAAAGCACACTGTACGGCCGCGACATCAGGGCGAGCACCGTGACGATCAACCCGATCAGGCTTGCCAACAGGAAAGCCAGGGCGATGCCCCGGGTGGTGCCCGCGCCCAGCAGCCAACCCAGCTGGTTGCGTCCGGCGTCGGAATTCATATAGGGAATCAGCCAGAATTCGGCGATCGGGCCGATCATCAGCGTGCTGATCGGGGCGGCGGCAAGTTCGATCGCCATCGCGAAGCCGAAGACCCGTCCCTGCTGGACGAATGGCACCACCTTCTGCAGCACGGTCTGCTCGGAGGCCTCCGCGAAGGTGACCAGACCCATGTAGATGAAACAGCCGATGGCCAGCAACGCGATCGATTCACGAATGGGCAGGATCGCCGCAACGGTCCACATGGCGATGTTGACCAGCAACAAGGTGCGCACCGGATTGACGCCCAGACCCGTACGGGAGATGATCATGCCGCCGAGGATGAAGCCGATGCTGCACACCCCCCATAAGATGCCCCAGGCCTGCACCGGCATGAGTTCCAGACCGTACGGGTCGAGCAGCGCCATATAGACCCCGCCGAGCAGGTTGTTGAAAGTCGAGAAGAGAACCAGCGCGAGCAGCCCGGGAACCGCCCGGGTCATCCGGAAGGCTTCTGCGAAATCGACCTTGGCCGGCACTCCCTCGGCATGCTGCACGCCGGGTTCGTTGATCTCGATTGAGCGCAGATGCAAGGCACTGACCACGATGAACGCCACCCCGGCCACCAGCAATGGCCCCATCCCGAGGAAGCCCACCGCCAGACCCGAGACCACCGAGTTCAGCGCAAAACCGATGCCTTGCACCATGCCCACCAGGCCGTTCGCCTTCGGACGTAGTTCGGCGGGCACCAGCATCGTCACGCAGGTCGCCAGGGCGAGGCCGCGGATCGATTCGACCAGTGCGCCGAGCAGCAGAATCGTCAGGAAGACCCAGAAGAACGGCCGGCGTAGGTCGAGAAGCACATCGGAGGGGATAACGAAGAAGAGCGCGGATCCGATCGCGAAGGCGACGGCTGTACAGGCCGTCGCCAGCATCATGGCCGTCTTCTTGCGGATGCGGTCGATGAGCGTCCCAAAGGGCACGCTGGTGAGCGCGAGAAAGAGCATGTAGCTGCCGCCGAGGATGGAGGTGACCAGCACTGAGCGGGATTCGAGATATGCCCAGAAGGTGAAGCCGAACCACACCATCTGCGTGGTGATATTGGCCAGCAGTGTGTTCACCAGCACCCGTTGGAAGGTGCGCATGGTTCTCCTGTCGGTTCGGCTGGAACTCGGCGTTGGTCAGATGAAGCAGACTACCCGATGCTGCCAACCCGGCCGCCGGCGAAGATGGACCCTATATCGTGTACAACCTGGCGGTCCCCGGTTACGCTGGAGGAGATGACAGTCGGCAATGCGGCCGCGTAGGCGTTTCCGGAGGCGAACAATGCAGAACGATGTGAGGGCGATCATCGAGGCCGGCGAGCATCCGCTCGGCACGTTCTTCCAACTCGGCAATGAGACCGCTGCCGAGTGCATGGGCTACGGGGGCTTCGACTACATCGTCCTCGACACCGAGCATGGCCCATTCGATGTCGAGACCTCGCTCAGTCTGATTCGCGCAGCGAAGTCGGCCGGGTGCGTCCCGTTCGCCCGCGTCAAGGATTCGTCACGAGCCTCCATCCTCAAGATGCTGGACGCCGGCGCACTGGGCATCATCATCCCGAACGTGCGCAGCCTGGACGAAGCCCGCGAGATCGTGAAATGGGGCAAGTACTTCCCCGTCGGCGAGCGCGGCATCGCTCCCACTCCAGGCACCCACTACTGGTACGACGAGTATGCGACCAAGGGCCTCGACAACTACATGCGGGTCTCCAACGATCGGGTGATGCTGATTCCTCAGTGCGAAACGGTCGGCTGCCTCAACGACATCGAAGAGATCGTCAGGCTGGACGGCATCGACGGCATCTTCGTCGGGCCGTTCGATCTGTCCGCGGCGCTCGGGCGTCCCGGCGATTTCGCCAATCCCGAGCACGTCGCGGCGATCTCACGCGTGCAGCGCGCCTGTCAGGAGGCTGGGAAGGCATCCTTCATCTACAGTCCGACGGTCGAGGACGCGAAGAACAGCATCCGTCAGGGATTCGACTCGGTCACCTATTCGATGGACGCCCTACTGCTGATCGATGCCGTGAAGCATGCCGTGGCGCAGTTGGGTGATCTCGACTAGCCCGGTGTCGAAGACCGGTCATTTGCCGGGTGAATCGTCCTCGTAGAGCACATTCGTCCGCTTGAGCGGTGGCAGGTCATCGTCGGGGCCGGGCAATGGCATGATCGGTGGCGGGTTCTTGCGGGTCAGCCAGCGCCACAGACTGCCGCCACGGGATTCCTGCCCGGTGACAACGTAGTGCAGCGCGTTGGAATCGTGCAGGGTCAACTCCAGATGCCGTTTGGCCACCGGCGAACCGGCCAGCAGCACCCGATCGCCCACGCGCAACACGAAGTGGTCGTCCGGCAACTGGATGTTCTTGTTCGCCCGCCGCACCAGCAGCACCACCATCGACATCCGGCGGCCACGATCGAACGGATTGGCCCGCAGATGGCCGGTGGTGAAACGTCCGCCGCCACAGATCAGGTCGGCCAATGCGGGAGCTCGCTGCTCGGAGATCGCCAGGTCCCACAGTTCGGGGTGCCGGCCCGGATCGAGCTGGGACAGCTGCTCATAGAGCTGGGCGCATTCGGTTTCGTTGTGCTGCGGGATGAGCCGCAGAAAACGGTTGAGCAGCGGCGTGGTGATGCGGGCCAGGAACTCACGGGCGACGATCTGGCTGGGCACCATCAGCAGGTCCTCGTCGAAGGCCTCGATCAGCGGGGTGTTCTTCAGCTGGTTCTGTCTCACCACCACGTAGATGTCGTGATTGAGGGCGCGTGCAGTGACGGCGATCGACAGGTTCTTGGGGTCGGACGCATTGCCGGCGACCAGCCCGACCGCGTGCGCGATACCGGCCGCCTTGAGATCTTCCGATCTGGTTCCGGTGCCCTTGATGTCGACCCCGGGTTCGCCGTAGTGCCGCTCGTCGATCACCGACAGGCTCATCCCTGCTGCCCGCAACTCTTCGACCATCATGTGCCCGAATCGGCCGTAGCCGCACATGATCCAGTGCCCCTTCGGCGGCGCAGCGATCGGGACGATGGCCTGGCCCGGCAAGCCGGTGATGAGATTGCGCAGGCGGTGGCGCTGCGGGGCGGTGATCGCCGCCGCAAGCGACTCGGCGAACTGCTCGAACGGGTTGATCACCAGATCACCGCCGAAGACCCCGATGTGGGTCTCGGTCTCGACATCGCGGATGCGCGCCAGCACCGGAACTCGCGGGGCGAGCAGCCGCACATTGACCGCGATCGCTTGGTTGGTGGGATCGTCGTCGGTGAGCGCGACCACACCCTTGCAGTTCGAGTTCATCAGCCCGGCCTGCTGGAGCAGCAGGGGGTCTTTTGCGTCGGCCACCACGGTGGGAGGGTCGACCCCGAACTCGTCCATCCGCAGCTCTTGCAGGCGGGCGTCATTGAGCTCGATGGCGATGAAGCGCAGGCCCAGATGGTCGAGGCCGTGACAGACCATGCGTCCGGTCTCGCCGATGCCGCAGACGATATAGAAGGGCGTGCGGATCTGGTTGACGCGCCGGGTGAACCGGGCGATCTTGACGGCGTTCTGGAAGCCCTTGTCCTGAAGCAACGCCAAGACATTGACCAGCGAATACGACCAGGCGGCGACCGAGGTGTAGATGGTCAGGGTCATCCACATCCGCTGCAGGGCGTTGTAGGGGTGCGGCACCTCGCCGAATCCGATGGTCGTGGACGTGAAACTGACGACGTAGAACGCGTCGAAGATCGTGAGTGGCGGGCTGGGGCGCCCGGTCAACGGATCGGTACCGGGAATCAATGCCAGGCCGGCGGTGCAGAAGGTGTAGACGCCGATGACGAGCAATAGGGGGAATCTCATCCTGCGCAGGATGAGATAGAAGACGTCGCTCAGTTCCGTCTGCCGCTGAGCCGATGACGAACTGCGCATCTCAGCCCTGGCTCAGCGCCGCACCTGAATGATCTCGCTGACCATCAGCACGACCGAAACGATATTGGCCAGCAGTGCGCCGCCCGACAGTGAAACGACCACCGACATGTGCGCCTCACTCATCCCGCTCGCCGACATCTGGCTGGCCCAAACCCAGACGGCGGCGGCGACCAACAACTGCAGATCGGCGACCAGGCTGGTGGCGAGGTGGATCGCACCCAACTGGGTGCGATCGCCGAATTTCAGGACGGTGGCAACCAGGCTTGCCACCAGTGCCGCGGCCAGTTCAACGCCGTTGTGCACCGTGGGGTTGTCGATCTCACCGACGAAGAAGCCGAAGTTCAGTGCTGCAGCGAGAGTGATGAAGAAGCCGAAGACGACCTTCTCCAGGTTCATACAGCCTCCAACGAGAGTCAACCGAGGACAGCTCAAGCGTAGGCCCGCAAGTGGGCCTTGTCTGGCGCTGTGATTCCGCAATCCAAAGATGCGTAGCGGCAGCGCGCATTTGGATCGTGGCCGATTCTGGAGGTATGGCTGAATCCGTGGCCCGGTCGGAGCGCCGGGAACTGTGTGAGTTGATGACCACGCTGGGGCCCGACGCCCCCACCTTGTGCGAGGGCTGGACTGCCCACCATCTTGCAGCGCACCTGCACATCCGCGAATCCGATCCGCTCGCCACCGTCGGCGTGGTGATGCCGTTCTTGAAGATCACCGACAAGCGCATGCACAAACTGATGACCGAGATGAGCTTCGACGACCTGGTCGAGTTGGTTGCCAAGGGCCCCACCGGGCTGAGCCCCTTCCGCATTCCGGTGGTGGACGCCAAGGCGAACTCCGCGGAGTTCTTCGTCCACCATGAGGATCTGCGGCGCGGCGGCCCTTACCCGGTCGGCCCGCGCGTGCTGCCGCCCCAGACCGATGAGATCTTGTGGAATACCGCGGTCGGGATGGCCGGATTC
The DNA here is from genome assembly GCF_030297015.1 of Brooklawnia propionicigenes. NCBI lineage: Bacteria > Bacillati > Actinomycetota > Actinomycetes > Propionibacteriales > Propionibacteriaceae > Brooklawnia > Brooklawnia propionicigenes. The sequence goes on from NZ_AP028056.1 coordinate 1,195,456, forward strand.
CGGCTGCGCAAGGCCAAGGTGGGCATCATCTTGCAGCGGGTCCGCGATGGCAGGGTCAGCGATGAGCAAGCGTTGGTGGCTACCGGACGCACTCCGGTGACCGTTACCGGGGAGCCGGGCGAGTTGCTGTTGTGGTTGTTCGGACGCGAGTCCGCCGCCCAGGTTCAACTGACCGGACCGGCCAACGGATTGGCCCGGGTGCGGTCGATTTCACTGGCGATCTGACACCAGTGCTGCGATCTGCGGCTGACTAGTCGCGATAGCGAAGCGCCGCGCAGGCTGGTGGCAACCGGTTGGCAACAAGGTCGTACCGCGGGCCCGATGTTCGCGGGCAGTGTTCACAACACTGCAAGCCATCTGGGAAGATGACCGTATGTCTGCCGATACCTTGAATGCCGCCATCAACCTGCGGCTGGCTCTGCTGGAGCTGCCCCGCGCAGAAGCCGAAGACGGAAAGATCGAACTCGTCGAACCACTCTTGGCTCGTCAGCGGGAACTCTCGCGCCGGCTGGCCGATCGCTTGTGTCCGGTCGACCAGCGAATCCAGGATTTTCTCGATGATTACCTCGCTGACGTCGATGTCAAGCCTCGGCTCCCCAAGCAAACCCTGATTCTCGACCAGGCCGGTCTGGCCCGCGGTCTCAGTCTCCCGGCGGACGGTGACGAGTTCCACTCACCGCTGCTGTCAAGCTACCGGCTGTCCAATGGCGTGCTGCACAATCCGGCCAACGACCGCCGCACCACCGCCGGTGTCTTCCACATTGCAGAAGGCGGCTTGCCCATTCCGGACGACAAGATCATCGTCCGCAAGGATGTGTTCGCCAGGCTGCTCACGCTGGCCATGCAACCTCCGCGCGAAGACATGATCCTGCCCTACACCTCGGACCAGCCGGACCCGGCGGCCTGCTTCGTGTCGTTGCTGCTGCGCCCGCTGGTGGTGCCGGCGGTGCCCGGACGTGGCGGCGCCAAGACCATGGAGACCCGCTTCATCGTCCCCGGCGGCCTGGTCTGCAACCTCGACTTCGTCGAAGGCATCTTCGGCAACGCCGGCGACCCGCAACTTCCGCAGAACGATGCGGCGCTGGATCCGGCCACCTGGTCGGGTCACACCGGATGTGTCATCCTCGCCCCGCACCTCACCAAGGTCACCAAGCGGAGCCTCGGCATGCCGCACTGGGACGACGCCACCGAGCGTGAGCGCCGTGATGGCCAGTGCTGGAAGGACGAGGACGAGCTCTACAACGGCGGCCACGCCTTCAAGTGCTGCGCTCGCGACGAGCGCGGCGTCATGGTCACCGTCATCGCGGACAACTACTTCGGTTACTGCAAGAAGGAAGTCAAGACTCAGCTGTCCTACGCTGCGAACCTGCTCGGCTGCGCCGAGGAGGAGCATGCCGGCGGTGCCCGGGTCTACCCGGCCTACAACCTGGGTGCGGAATTCCATGACGAGTACACCCCAGCCGACTACACCGTCGCCGATGTGCTGGCCCGTGATCCGCAGCGTTTCGAACTGCAGCCGCAGGGTCACGCGCTCGACCGCGTCCAGTCGCACATCGTCCTGGTGCCCGGCGGCGCCGACTACTCCATGCGCAAGCAGACCATCACCTGGACCGACGCGTCCGGCGCCGAACAGACCATCAAGCTGCTCACCGGCAAGGTCTACATCACGCCGAACGGCTACCGGATCTACGCGAAGCACCGCGAGATGGACGAGACCCAGTGGCATCTGATCGGCGTCTCCCCTATCTCGACCGACTGCCATAAGCCCGCGACCGTGTCGGGCGGCGGCAAGTCCGAGATCAGCAAGTCGCTGGCTGACGCCTTCGTCTTCGGCAATGCCTATGCGGCTGATTTCGCCGCCGATGTGCAGCGTGTTCAGGAGTTGCTGGACGCCGACTACTCCGATCGTTTCCTCGACGGCGACCGCAACGGAAAGGACCGTCGTCCGATCCTGTCGCCGGAGCGCTCGCTCGGCTCGGTCATCAAGCTGCTCACTCCGCGCAGCGAGTACACCGCCGAGTACAACTCCTTCCTGCGCTCGATCCCCGCGCACGTCAAGGAGCTGCTGTTCACCGTCAAGCGCTACTACAAGCCCGAATGGGGCACCGACTGGCGCAGCCACTTCAGCGTCGGCATCATGAACGGGCGCCCGGGCAACGCCGTGCGGCTGGAGGGCGAGAAGATCCTGGTCAACCAGTTGCGCGTCGGATTCCTGCCCGATAGCAGCTGGCGGCTGTTCAGCCTGCGCCCCGACTTCAGCCCGGCGATCAAGGTACAGACCGAGGACGACATCACGGCCTCCACCGTCTGCTCGCCGTTCGAGAAGGCCCCGGCCGGCTTCGGCAATCAGGGCGGACTGCCCCGCAAGTATGTGATGAACTGCGAGCAGCTGCTCTTCCAGCGTCCCGACGATGCCATCCATCGCGGCTACGACAAGCAGGCCGAGCGGGATCTGTCGAAGGAGGGCACCTTCATCTCGAACTTCGAGCCCCTGACCCACGCTGAGGCTCGCGATCTGATGACCAACGCCCAGGCGTTCAGCGAGTACACCAAGCCGATGCAGGACCTGATCCGCAAGGTCGCCGCGATGGGTGACGACGAGTCTCCGCGATTCTGGATCGCCTCCGATCAGCCTCGCTTGGTGGGCGGAAAGCGTTCGAAGAATCCGCGCTATCTGCAGACCCGGCCCGACGTCGCCAATCCGGAGGCGACCGCCGCGGCAGATCTGGCATCGAAGCTGGTGCGCAAGCTGCCGAGTTCGGCCTTCGCACCGCTGTCGGTCGATGTGGTGGCCGCCGGACGACGCAACAACCCGAAGGAACCGGGTGTGCCGCCGCTGAGCGTCTACAACCCGTTGCACTACATGGAACTGCCCGAGTTGTTCATGGAGTTCATCTCCTCGATGACGGGCAAGTCGCCGTCGACCACCGGTGCCGGTAGTGAGGGCGCGCTTACCAAGGGCCCGTTCAATGCGCTGGCACCGATCGTCGACCTGAACAACAACTTCCTCGCCTACGCGCTGACCGGCTACGACGGCTGGCTCAGCTCGGCCGGCTACATCGGCCCGAAGGTGCGCGTCGATCACGACATCTCGATGCTGGTGCCCGAACTGTTCAGCCGGATGTGGCCCGACGAGCGTCGCGCGTCCAACCTGATCGCCGACGGCTACCTGGAGAAGCTCGAGGACTTCGAGTTCGACGGACGCAAGGTGCTGGCCTCGCGGCTGGGTTACCGCATGAACGAGCGGTTCGCGACCACGTACTTCGGACGCATTTTCCTGCATCCGGATGTGGTCTTCACCGACGACATGCTGCGCCCCGAGCAGCAGGATCTGGCGACCTTCGCCGAATCGATGGATGTCATCGTGACCACCCATCAGCGGGTCGCTCAGGCGTACTTCAACGATGGCGGCGTCGAGCTGGCTGTGCCGCCGCTGCGCGGCCTGCTGGAGATCATGGCCGAGGGCCAGACCTCCGAAGGCTGGACGCTGGGCAGCCCCGAGTTCCGCGAGCAGTTCACCCGCGAGTCCGTGCTCGCCAGCGACTGGTACGCCGCCCGTCTGGATGTCAAGCAGGCGGCCGATGTGGCTCACCAGCAACTCGGCCTCGACAGGCTCCGCGAGTTCTCGGCCGCGCCCGAGAACGAGCAGGTCAGCCAGCGGCTCCACCTGCAGGACCGGATCGCCGATGCCGAAACCGACCTGGCGGCCCTGATCGAGGCGGGCTACCGCGAATCGTTGGTCGGCACCATCGGACGCCAGGAGAAGTTCGACTGATCCTGATCTGATCGCCGGCCCGAGCCGGTCGATCAGCGGCAGACATGGCTGTGGCCGGTCGCCCTCGGGGTGGCCGGCCACAGCCATGTCCAGCGCCGCCGACAACCGGCACCTCGGCGGGCGAGGGCTACCGGCCGTCTTGGGGTGAACTGGCGCTTCGGCAATAAACTGTGCACTAAGTGAACAAGGGGGGTGACGATGTCGCAGCCGCATGCCGGTGGGCCGGATGCTTCTTCCTCGCCGCCCCCGGATCAGCCGGCGCCGGCGCAGACTCCCCGAATCCCTGCCGACCACCCAGCGGCCACCCGGCCGCTGTCGTCCCCGGCGGTCCAGACCGGCCCGCAGAACGCGTCGTACTATCAGCCCACCGGGGGCTGGGCACCTCCTACCGGGCAGCCCGCCTGGGCGCCCCCAACCGGGCAACCGTGGGGGCCCAGCGGTCCGGCGACGTGGCAAAGTGCCCCACCGCCGTTTCCCCCGAGTGGGCCGTATCAACCGCCACGCCGGCGCAACCGCACCGGGGTCTGGGCGGGTCTCGCCGTGCTGTTGGTGGTCCTGGGGCTGCTCGCCTGGCAGGTCACCGGGTTCGGTGCCCGCGATATGCGGTCCGGTTACGTGCCCCGCGCGCAGGTTCCGCGCAGTGAGACCCAGGAGATCCCCACCTACTCGACCGCGGTCACCGCCGAGATGAGTGCGGGGATCGTGCTGGTCACCGGCGACGTCGACAATGGCGTCTCGTCCGGCACGGGCATCATTCTCAGCGAATCCGGGCTGGTGTTGACCAACTATCACGTGGTCTCGGGCACCACCGACCTGACGGTCCGGATCGCCGACACGGGTCATGCCTACGACGCCGATCTGCTCGGACGCAATGTGTGGGCCGATATCGCAGTGCTGCAACTGGAGGGCGCGGGCGGGCTGACCGAGGCCAATATCGCCGCTGATCCGGTGGCCGTCGGCGACCGGGTGGTGGCGGTCGGCAACGGCGATGGCGGCGGTGTACTGCTTGCCTCCGGAGGCAGCGTGACGGAACTCGATGCGACGGTGATGCTGGAATCGGCGTTCGGCAGCTATGGGTACGAGGATGCGGACGGAATGATCCGCTCGACCGCGGGAGCCATTCCCGGCTATTCGGGTGGCCCGACCTACAACGCCGCCACCGAGGTGGTCGGCGTGACCAGCGCGGGGCAGGACGCGGTCGCCGCGCAGATGAGCACCTATTCGATCCCGATCGCCAAGGCCGCCGCGATCGCCGACGACATCGCCGCCGGGCGCCAGAGCGAGCAGACCCGGATCGGGCCGGGCGCCTGGCTGGGCGTGAGCCTGGGAACACGCAATGTCGCGGTACTGACCGCGGTGTACCCGAACTCCCCGGCTGCTGCGGCCGGACTCACCCCCGGTTCGACCATCACCAGTTTCGACGGTCAGCCAATCAGCTCCGCCAGCGGACTTCTGAAGGTCGTCGAGTCGTACGACCCGGACGACGTCGTCGACGTGGCCTGGCAGGACGATCAGGGCGAACCTCGCGAGGCGTCCATCGTCTTGGGCACCAGCCCGACCAACTGACCGATCGCGCCCGGGTCAATGCCGGGTGTAGAGCGTGCCCTGCATCGTGGTGATGAACGACTCAATCGAGAACGGCAGATCCGACAGCTGCCAGTCCTGCGGCGCGCGGTACCAGCTGAGATCGTCCGGGTCGGGAACACCGGGATCATCGTCGGCATCGGCCAGCGCCTGCAACCAACGATCGAGCCCGCCGAGCACCACCGCGTAGGGCAACACCCGGGAGATCTCCTCGTAGGTGTTCGCCTTGGGCAGCCGGTCGGTGGGCTGGGTGGCCAGGGTCATCGCCAGCACCTGCAGACCACTAAGGATCGATGCCCCCTTGGCCGTCCGGCGCGGCATCTGCTGGCTTACCCACAGCAGGCCGACCGCCAGGCCGAGCAGCACCAGGCCGAGCAGGCCGAACTTGGTGAAGGCCGCGAGCAGCACCAGCGCGACGACCGAGACCCCGACCGATATCCAGCCGATGCGTCCCCAGCCACTGCGCACCGCATCCGGCCGCTCGACGAACCAGCCCTCGGTCACGACCTCGTCGTAGATCGCATCCTGTACCCGTTGGACGGCCTCGCCGACCGCGCCACTGATCTTCGAAACCGTGATCGGCTCGCCATCAACGGGCGCGATCGCGTCCACAATGATCTGCTCATAGTGCTGCAGTTCGTCGGGGCCGGTCTTGCGCTCGAAGGTCCAGTCGATGTTGGTATTGGTGTTCTCGTGAGGCAGCTGGACGATAGCCAGGTGCCCGCGCTGTGCGACATCGAGGATGGTGGCCGTGATGTCGACCGGATCGACCCGCTCGTCGACCAAGGTGCCGATCTCGCCCGGACGCACCTTCTCGACCAGCTCGAAACGCTCCTCACCAGCAGCGACGGGTTCGAAACGGCCGACCGGGATGGGGCGGCCACCCTTCGCGTCGGTGCCCTTGGAACGGTACAGCGCAAACAGCGCGGCGCCGCCGAGCACCAGCGCGGCCAGAGCCGCCGCCAGCGGCAGACCCTGGGCGGTGAAGGCGCGGTCCAGCGTCCAATGCTCGGTCAACACCTGATTGGCCGCAACGGCCGAAGTCGGCACCGAGAAGGTCAGGACGACGACCTCACCCGGACCGCGTGGGCCGTCGGTGAACTGCGGGTAGATCGCGTCGAAAGTGCCGGACGCGTAGGTCGTGCACGTCGAGGTCGCAGCCGGCGGACCCGATGCGCAATCGATGTCGTAGGTGTGGGTGTTCGCCGGAAGGGCGATCTCACCGCTGACCTGCTCGACCCCCACGTTCAGTCCCTGCAGCACCCGCCAGGAGACCTCGGTGAGATCGGCTCGGTCGGGAATCGACGGCAACGCGACTGCGGCACCCACCACGGTGTAGCTGATCTCTACCGGATCGTCGCCCGCCTTGGACGCGTCGACGCCGATCACCAGGTAATCGCCGTCGGTACTGATCGTCGGCGACAGGTCGCTGCCACCAGCGGTGACGGTGACGTCGTTGATCTCGTAGTTGAGCTGTGTGTAGTTCAACTGCGGACGCGTCGTGGCCAGCCGCTGCTCCAGATCGGTGGGGCCCGGGCCGTCGAAGGTGATCGTCTCGGTGATCGACAACGACCCGTCCGCGGTCACTTCACCACGGACGACATAGCTTTCTGCCACATCGTCCGCCCGAGCGGGAGATACCAGTCCCAGTGTGCTGAGTAGCAGGGTGATCCCCGCGGCCACAGCCGCGAAGCGCAACGTGTTGGGTCTGCTCGATCCGAGACGAGTAGTCACCTGGCGTCCCTTTCTGGAGAGGTCAGTTCGATGATCCACCACGATCTGACGCGGCATATCGTCACCAAGCTATCGCACAGGCGGCCTAGCGGCGCCGATCGTGGCGGGCCCGAAACCGGCAACCGGGCTGCCGTGCGGACCAGGCCACGAGTCGTAGCCGGATGCCGAGGAATCGTTGAGGCTTCTACCAGCAGTTCCGGCTGCTCCCGCGATGGCCTAGGGTTGTTGACGTGAGTCAGTGGGGGCAGCAGAATCCGCGGTACCGGCCGGATGCCGGCTACAGCGCTTCCAACCAGTGGGGCGCACCGAGCAATGCGCAGCAGTGGGCACCACAACAGCAATGGGGTGCGCCGCAGCCGCCGCAGTGGGCGCCTCCGCGCGGCCAGCAGACCTGGGCACCGAACAATGCCGCCTGGCAGCAGGCCCAGCGTCCACCCGCCAACTACGGCTACAACCTGGGCGTGCCGGGCGGTCGGCCTCCCAAGCGCGGCGGTGCCTCGAACATCCTGCGGCTGGTGCTGTTCATGATCGGCGGTTTCGCCGTCGCGATGGTGGCATTCAGCCTGTTCAGCTCCACCGACGATCCGGTGGTCACCCCGCCCGGCGAATACCAGAACGAGGACTACCAGGTTCCGCAGGTCGACACGAACCCACCGGAGATCCCCATTCCGGAGACCTACACCCAAGCCACCGAATGGCTGACCAACAACTCCATCTACGACGCCAGCATCGCTGTCCCGGTGCGCTGCGAGGCGACCCCGATCGATCTGAACAACGCCTCGCATGCCGAACTGCAGACTCACCTCAATGAGCTCACCGGCTGCCTGATGCGGGTCTTCGGTCCGGCGCTGGAGCAGGCCGGCTACATTGCGGTGCGTCCGAGCGTGACGATCTACACCTCCCCGGTCAATACCAAGTGCGGCCAGATGCCCACGGCGAATGCCGCCTACTGCTCCGCGGATCAGCAGATCTACTACGCGGCAGATCTGCCGACGATCGTGCCGCCCGACCTGCGCAGCACGAACTATGTGGTGGAGTCGGTGATCGCCCACGAATTCGCGCACGCCATCCAGGGCAGAACCGGCATCCTGATCTCGGAGGCGGCCTGGGAGCAGCGATCCGATGACGCCACCGCCAACAGTCTGTCGCGGCGCCTCGAGGTGCAGGCCGACTGCTGGGCGGGCCAGTTCATCGAGTCGGTCGGCCAGTCGGTCGGGGTCGACGCCAATGGTGCTCAGCAGCTCTCGGAGCTGTTCTACTCGATCGGCGACGACGTACTGACCGGTGATTCGACCTATGACGGCAACCACGGACAGGGTGCCACCCGCCGGGCCTGGTTCCTCGAAGGCTATGGCACGACGCTGATGGGTTCGTGCAACAGCTTCACCGTCGGCGACGCTCAGGTCCGCTGAACAAGAGCGGTGGCGATGGCCGCCAGGCCCTCGCCTCGTCCGGTGAACCCCAGGCCATCGGTGGTGGTGGCGCTCAGGCTCGTGTCGGCTCCCAGCGTGGCGGTCAGCAGGTCTTCGGCCTCGGCACGACGGGCAGCCATCCGGGGACGGTTACCGATCAACTGAACCGACACATTGACGATCTGCCAACCGGCGGCCTCCACCCGGCGCCTGGTCTCGCGGAGGAATACCAACCCCGGCGCGCCGGCCCACTCGGGCTCACTGGTGCCGTAGTTGGAGCCCATATCGCCTAGCCGGGCCGCTGCGAGCAGAGCATCACAGATGGCGTGGCAGACCACATCACCGTCGGAATGGCCGGCCAGACCTGCCTGCTCGTCCGGAAAGTGCAGGCCCGCCAGCCACATCGGGACACCGGGGGCGAACCGGTGTACATCGGTGCCGATTCCGGTGCGGATCATGCGCCGAGATGCCGGCGGATCCGGCGCGCCGAGTGATGCCCGAAGGTATCGCGCACTTCCCACAGCGCCTGCGCAACGGTCAGATCGCTCGGCTCGGTGACCTTCATCGACATCCGCGATCCCTCGACCAACGTCACGTGGTGACCAGCCCGTTCGGCGCAGGAAACGTCATCGGTGAACTGATCCCCGGACGCCGCCATCTTCTCGTGGGCCTCCAGGATCAGCTGAAGCGGAAAGCCCTGCGGGGTCTGGATGGCGCGCAGCAACGACCGGTCGATCACCGCAGACCCTCCGCCGGGATCGAGGATGCGCATCGAATCGGCCACCGGGATCGCAGGGGCGACAGCCTCCGCACCGCCCTGGACGGCCTCGATCACCGCGGATACCACCTTGGCCGGAACCATCGGCCGAACCGCATCATGGACGAGCACGACCTCGGCATGCGACAGCCGCTCGTCGTCGCGAACAGCCTTCAGGCCGTTGTAGACCGATTCCTGACGCGACGCCCCGCCGGGAACCTGCTTGACGGGGATCGGCAGCGCGGCCAGTTCGGGGCCGAGCTGCTTGGCCACCTGATCGTTGACGACCACGACGGCGTCGGTGCAACCACCGGCCGCCATCGCTTCGATCGACATGACCATCAAGGTGCGTCCGGTGACCTTGAGAGCTGGTTTGGGTGTCTTTCCCCCGTACCGCAGCCCCAGTCCGGCCCCGACCACCACAGCAACCACCGGTGACGCCATAACCAGAAGTCTGGCACAGCGCTGCCGCCGGGCGCAGGCGGGCGAAGGTTGCCGGGTCCGGCCGCGGATGGAAGAATCAGGGCGTCACAACGAATGGATACGGGTTGGCCACGGAAGGATGCCATGAACGAGCAGACCACCTCTCGGGTTGTCGAGCCTCCGTTCCTCATCGTCAATCCGAAGGCCTACCTGGGTAGCGCCGACACCCTCGAGCTGGCCAGGATCACCGATGAGCTGGCCGCCCAATTCGGCATCGACGTCATCTTCACTGCTCAACACGTCGACCTCCGGATGGTCAAAGACCACACCGAACACCTGACTGTCACCGCGCAGCACATGGATCCGATCGTCAAGGGGCGCGGCATGGGTTACATCCTGCCGGAGTCGCTGGTCGAGGCCGGCGCGGAGGCGGTCGTCCTGAACCACGCCGAACACCAGCTCACCCTCGACATCCTGGACGCCACTATGCGCCGGGCACGAGAAGTCGGCCTGGCGACCATCGTGTGTGCCGACTCGGACGCTCAGTGCCGGGCGATCGCCACGATGGGTCCCGACATGATGATCTGCGAGCCGACCGCCAATATCGGTACCGGCAGGATGGACGCCGGCGATTACATCTCGCGCACTACCCGGATCGTCAAAGATGTCGACCCCACCATCCTGGTGATCCAGGCGGCGGGGGTGACCAGCGGCGAAGATGTCGCGCGGGCGCTCGCTCAGGGCGCGGACTCCTCGGGCGGCACCAGCGGGATCGTGCAGAATCCTGATTGGCGGGCCGTACTCACGCAGATGTTCACTGCCATCGCCGAGCACAAGAAGAACAGAGCACAAGAAGAACAGATGAGGCCCCGGACCGCCTCGCGGGTCAACGGCTGACGTCACGAACGGGAGATACGCATGTCGACAACGCTCTGGAACTCCACCATCACCCGGATAGGCATCGACGCCGTCGAGATCATCCACTCCGGGGTGTTCATCCTGTTCGGCGAGCCGGTACCCGAGGCTCTCGCCGATGTCAGCATCGTGCATGACCGCGCCAGCAGCCTGGCCCGCCCGCTGCAGGCCGGCGATCAGTTCGTCTTCGGTGGCCAGACCTACGTCCTGGACGAGGTGGGAGGCCGCGCCAGCGACAACCTGACCGAGCTGGGCCATGTGGTGATCTACGTCGACCAGCCCGATCAGGTTCTTCTGCCGGGCGCGATCAAGGCGTCCGGCCCGGCACCGCTGGTGCCCGAGCCGGGCAGCAGCATCAGCTTCGTCGAGGTCTGATCGCCGGCTCGTCCCACTCAGGAAGCGACCAGTGGTGCACCCGCTGCCGACGGTTCGAGCCACACCTGAGACCCCTCCCGGACGCCGAGGGTGTCGGCGAAGGTCTTGGTGAGGGGCACCGTCACATCGGGGCCGGGGGTGACCGGACGAACGGTGAGCCGCACCTCGAAGCCGACGCGCTGCGAACGCACCAGCACCCCCGGTATCGTTCCGGGGCCGGGCACGGTGTGGATCGCGATGTCGTGCGGCCGGATCAAACGGCCGTCGAGCGTGCTCACCTCACCCAGGAAGCTCATCACGAAGTGGTTGGCGGGTGCGTCATAGAGCTCGTCGGGGCTTCCGATCTGCTCGATGCGTCCCTCGTTGAGCACCACGATGGTGTCCGCCACCTCCAGCGCCTCCTCCTGGTCGTGGGTGACGAAGACCGTGGTCACATGCACCTCGTCGTGGAGACGGCGCAGCCATTCCCGCAGTTCCTTGCGCACCTTGGCGTCCAGGGCGCCGAACGGCTCGTCCAGCAGCAGCACCTTCGGCTCCACGGCCAACGCACGGGCCAGAGCCATCCGCTGACGCTGGCCGCCGGACAGCTGGGACGGCAGCCGGTCGGCGAATTGCCGCAGATGCACCAGGTCGAGTAGTTCGTCCACCCGCCGGCGCACCTCCTGCTTGGGGCGCTTGCGGATCTCCAGCCCGAAGGCGACGTTCTTGGCCACCGTCATGTGCTTGAAGACGGCGTAGTGCTGGAAGACGAATCCGACATTGCGGCGTTGGGGTGGCAGCCCGGTGGCGTCCACCCCCTCGATGGTCACCGTGCCGCTGTCGGCGCTCTCCAACCCGGCGATGATCCGCAGCAGCGTCGACTTGCCGCCACCGGAGGGGCCCAGCAACGCGGTCAGTTGCCCCGAAGGGATGGTCAGGTTGATGTCGTCCAAGGCGACGAAATCTCCGAAATGCTTACCTACACCGGCGATTTCGATACTCATGAGGCATCCTCTCGGGGTCGAAGCAAAGAAACGGCAGTGATGCAGGCGACTGCCGCGACGGTGAGCAGGAAGGCCACCGCGTAGGCGGTGCCCTGCTGGAAGTTGGCGTAGGTCTCCTCGACGGCCAACGTGGCGGTCTGGGTGCGCAACGAGATGTTGCCCGAAACCACCTTGACGGCGCCGAACTCGCCCAGGCTGCGGGCCAGCGCGAGCACCACGCCGTACACCACCGCCCACCGGATGGACGGCAGCGTGACCCGCCAGAAGACCTGCCAGCCCGAGCCACCCAGGCTGCGGGCGGCCTGCTCCTGATCGTCGCCGACCTCGATCAGCACCGGCACCACCTCACGGATCACCAGCGGAAGCGCCACGAAGACGGTTGCCGCGATGATGCCGGGGGTGGCGAAAATGATCTGATAGCCGAGGTCGTACAGCGCGCCGCCGATCGCCGAGTCACGCCGGTAGACCAGCATCAGGGCCAGGCCGACCACGACCGGCGAGACCGACAGGGGCAGATCGACCAGGGTCGACAGCACTCGCTTGCCCCAGAAGTCGTAGCGCACCAGCAACAAGGACACGCCCACACCGAAGACCAGGTTGAGCACGACGGCCCAGATCGTCACCTTGGCTGTCAGCCGCAGCGCGCTGAGCACCGCGGGACTGGTGAACGCGGTCTTGAGATTGGTCAGATCGTCGGCGAAGGTGTTCGTGACGACCAGCGAGACCGGCCACAGCACCAGCAGAATCAGGTAGCCGATCACCAGCCAGCGCAGCGCGAGCTTGAGCGGACGAGGTTCACGAATCATGGCGAGCGGCCTTTCGTTGCACCAGGTCCAGCGTGGCCAGCACGGCCAGCGCGATCACCAGCATTCCGGTGGCGATCGCCGCTGCCGATCCGAGCTCGCCGTTCTCGATGTGGGAGAGCACCCGGACTGACACCACCTCGGTGCGGTTGGGCATATTGCCGGTCAGCAGCACCAGCGAGCCGTACTCGCTGATGCCACGAGCGAACGACAGCGCCACCCCGGAGGTGATCGCGGGGGCCAGGCTGGGCAGCACGATCCGGCGGAAGGTGACCCAACTTGACGCGCCGAGCGAGCTGGCAGCCTCTTCGACGTCCAATTCCAGTTCTTCCAGCACCGGCATCACCGTGCGCACCACGAAGGGCAAGGTCACGAAGGCGATGGCCAGCGCTACCGACATCCGGGTATTCGCGATGTTCACCCCGATCGGACTGCGCGGACCGTACAGCGACAACAGCACGAGCCCCGCGACGATGGTCGGCATCGCGAACGGGATGTCGATCACCACGTTCAGCACGCCCCGGCCCCAGAACCGATCCCGCACCAGCACCCAGGCGATGATCGTGCCCATCACCGCGTTCAGTAGGGCAATGCCCGCCGCGACGGCGACGGTCAACCCGATGGCGTTGAGGGTCTGCGGGGCGGTCAGCGCGGCCCAGAAAGCTCCCGGGCCGCCGGCCACGGCGGTGCCCACCACCGCGGCCAGCGGGATCAGCACCAGCAGGCTCAGCCAGAGCACCGCCACTCCCAACCCCAGGCCCGAGGCGGCGGTGAGCCGACGATGGTACCGGGGCTGGGCGCGAACGCTGCGGATGGCTGTCGGAGCCGGCTCGACGATGACCTCGTCGCGGATGACGGGTGCCGGCGCAAGCGCGGTCCCTGTCATGACTTGCCGAGTTCGGCCAGCAGCTGGGTCACGATCCCGATCTGTTCGGCGAAGAAGGTCTTGGACAGTTCCTCCCAGGAGCCGAAATCATTGGCGATCGTGTACAGCCGTTGCGGTTGCGGGAAAGGACTCTCCGGATCGTTCGCACCCTCGACCCGTGCCGGGGCCTTGCCGTTCAACGGCCGGAAGCCGGTCTCGCCGAAGATCTCCTGGGCCTGATCGGACAGGACGAAATCGAGCCACTGGGTGGCGGCCGGCTTGGCGTCGATCAGCACGGTGCCGGGGTTCTCGATCAGCAGGGTGTCGTCCGGCACGATGTAGTCGAAATCGGCCCCGCTCTGCCGGGCGAGGATGGCCTCATTCTCGTAGGTGATGAAGACGTCGCCGGTGCCCGAGGTGAAGGCCGTGGTGGCGTCTCGTCCGCTACCGGGCAGCGCCACGGCATTGCCCAGCAGCTTCTTCAGGAAATCGGTCGCTTCGGCATCCGAACCACCGTTGGCGGCGATGTGCGCCCAGGCGGCCAGGATGTTCCAGCGGGCCGCTCCCGACGACGCCGGGTTCGGTGTCACGATCTCGACGCCGGGCTTGATCAGGTCGTCCCAGCCCTTGATACCGAGCGGGTTGCCCGGTCGGACGGCGAGCACGACCACCGACGTGGAGACCACGCCCTTGTTCGGGCCGGACTTCCAGTCAGGGCTGACCAGGCCGCCATCGACCAGTCGGGTGACGTCGGATTCGACCGAGAAATGGACATAATCGGCCGGCTGTCCGTTGAGGACATTGCGGCTCTGGTCCCCCGAGGCCCCATAGGAGGTCTCGAAGGTGACGTCCTGGCCGTCCGGGGTCTGCTGCCAGGCCTCGGCGATGCGGGCATTGGCCTCGGCCGGGACCGCGTAGCCGACGATGCTCAGCACCGTCGATTCGCCGGAGCCGGAGGGGGCCGACGCGGCGACATTCGAGCAAGCCGTCAACCAGGCCGCGATCAGCAGGGTCAGCGCCGCCAGAGACCGGCGCGGGGAAAGGGATGGGTGAGACATGGGTCTTCCTCCAAGGGTGCAAGGTTGATGCAGAGTTGGGTGCCGGGTCGAGCGGCACGCACCGAGGTAACCCTGAAAAAGGAGAAAATCACGCCTCGGGCGAGCCGACGCTCGCACCCAGGCATTGGGTTGGTCCGGTCGGGCTCAGCGGCACTTCAGACACGGACAACACATACGCAACCACCCGCCGAGGGCAGGAATCTGGGTTGCGGAGGAGTACATGGCGGGAAGGCTACCTCAGATCCGAAGCCATTGGCAACCGCCTCACCAGCCGGATGTCGTCCATGCGGGCGATCCGGTTCGGCGGAAGACCTTCGGCGCCAGCAGGCAGCCGGTGGTAAGAGCTACGCCGAACCTCTGGTACCGTTCTCACCATGATCGGCAAGTTCGAGGTTCTCGCAGCGTCCTGCTGTCGCCTCGGCATGCCCGCGATGACCTGTCGCGTCTGCTGACGAGCGCCCGCAAACCCCACTTTTCCGGCCGGGCTCGTGCAGCCCGAGCGGGTTTCCTGCCGCGTTCGGCCCTCCGCGAGTCCTCAATCGCTATGAGGAACCATGACCACCACAACCAAACGAGCACCACGTGCCGAAGGCCAGTGGGCAGTGGATGGCACTGCACCGCTGAACCCCAACGAGGTATTCAAGGCCGCTGACGACGGCCTCCACGTCCGGAAGCGGATCGAAGAGATCTACGCCAAGCAGGGCTTCGACTCGATCCCCTCAGATGATCTGCATGGCCGGATGCGCTGGTGGGGTCTTTATACCCAGCGCCGCCAGGGCATCGACGGTTCCCGGACCGCCGAGCTGACCCCCGACCAGCTGTCCGACCGTTACTTCATGATGCGGGTCCGGCTGGACGGCGGCGCGCTCAGCACCGAGCAGATCCGCACGCTGGCCGGGATCTCGCGTGACTTCGCCCGCGGCACCGCCGACATCACCGATCGGCAGAATCTCCAGTTCCACTGGATCACCGTCGAGTCCGTGCCCGAGATCTGGCGCCGCCTGGAGGATGCCGGAATGCAGACCATCGAGGCCTGTGGCGACACTCCCCGGGTGATTCTCGGCTCGCCGGTGGCCGGTATCTCCGCGGACGAGATCATCGATCCCACCCCGGTGATCGCCGAGATCGTCGAGCGGTTCATCGGTGACGAGTCGTTGTCGAATCTGCCTCGCAAGTTCAAGTCGGCGATCACCGGCCACCCCAGCCTCGACGTCGTCCATGAGATCAACGACATCTCGCTGGTCGGCGTGGTGCATCCCGAACTGGGCGCCGGCTACGATCTGTGGGCCGGTGGCGGGCTGTCGGTGGCGCCGCGCCTGGCCCAGCGTCTCGGCGCCTTCGTCACCGCCGAGCAGGCCGCCGATGTCTGGCACGCCGAGATCCGGCTGTTCCGCGACTACGGCTATCGCCGCCTGCGCAACCGGGCCCGGCTGAAGTTCCTGCTGGCCGACTGGGGGCCGCAGCGGTTCCGCGAGGTGCTCGAGAACGAGTACCTCGGATACCGGCTGGCCGATGGTCCCGAGCCGGGGCCGTCCAGCCTGCCGGCCGATCACATCGGGGTGCACCCCCAGAAGGACGGCCTCAACTATGTGGGGTTCGCCCCCACCGTCGGACGGGTCTCCGAGGACATTCTCGAGGCCCTGGCCGATGCCGCCGATTCGGTCGGTGCCCGACGCATCCGGTTCACCCCGCACCAGAAACTGCTGGTGCTCGACGTGCCGCCCGAGCGAACCGATGAGCTCATCGCCTCATTCGAGAAGCTGGGGCTGAGGGCCAATCCGAGCCCATTCCGGCGAGCCACCTTGGCCTGCACCGGTATCGAGTACTGCAAGCTCGCCTTCGTCGAGACCAAGAGCACGGCAGCAGCCGTGATCGACACTCTCGAGCAGCGGCTGGCCGACGTATCCCTGGATCGGCCGATCAGCCTGCACATCAACGGCTGCCCGAACTCCTGCGCCCGGATCCAGACCGCCGACATCGGCCTGAAGGGCCAGCTGCAGAAGAACCCGGACGGCACCGAGGAGTTCGCCTTCCAGGTTCACCTGGGTGGTGGCCTGGCCTCGGTCGACCGGGAGGACGCGGGCCTGGGGCGTACCGTGCGAGGCCTCAAGGTGACCTCGGCCAATATGCCCGACTACGTCGAGCGGGTCACCCGCAGCTATCTGGCCGGGCGCAAACCCGACGAGACCTTCGCCGACTGGGCCCACCGGGCCGACGATGAGGAGCTGCGATGACTCAGACCCCCAACAAGCGCGCCCGTTCCACCGAGGAACTGCAGGCGCTGGCCGATCAGGGCGCCGCGGAACTGGGCGAGGCCACCGCGGAGGATGTCGCCGCCTGGGCGGCGCGCACCTTCCCGGGCACGCTCGCGGTGGCCTGTTCGATGGCCGGCGACACCGTGCTACCGCACCTGATCGCCCGGCACTGTCCCGGCGTCGACGTGCTCTTCCTGGAGACCGGCTACCACTTCGCCGAGACCCTGGGCACCCGGGATGCGCTGGCGTCGGTGATCGACGCGCGGATTATTGACGTCCTGCCTGCCCAGACGGTCGCCGAGCAGGACGCCGAGTACGGCCCCCGGCTGTACGAGCGCGATCCGGGTTTGTGCTGCCAGCTGCGCAAGGTTGAGCCCATCAACGCCGCCCTGTCCGGCTACGAGGCCTGGGTCACCGGTATCCGGCGCGAGGACAATGCACTGCGCGCCAACGCCGGGCTGGTCGAGTGGGATGCCACACACCAGCTGGTCAAGATCAACCCACTCGCCGCCTGGAGCTTCGACGACCTGCTCGACTACGCATCCCAGTGGTCGGTGCCGATCAACCTGCTGCTCACCGACGGCTATCCCTCGATCGGCTGCGAGCCGTGTACGCGCCGGGTCGCTCCCGGTGAAGACCCTCGGGCCGGCCGATGGGCCGGCCTGGCCAAGACCGAATGCGGGTTACATCTATGAGCAGACTCGACCATCTCGACCTGTTGGAGGCCGAGGCCATCCACATCATCCGCGAGGCCGTCGCCGAGCTGGAGCGGCCGGTGCTGCTGTTCAGCGGCGGCAAGGACTCGGCCGTCCTGCTCTACCTGGCCGCCAAAGCCTTCTGGCCCGGACGAGTGCCGTTCCCCCTGCTGCATGTCGACACCGGGCACAACTTCGCCGAGGTGCTCGCGTACCGCGACCGGATGGTCGACCAGTTCGGCGTCCGCCTGCTGGTGGCCCGGGTCCAGGACTATATCGACGATGGCCGGCTCCTGGAGCGGGCCGACGGCACCCGCAATCCGCTGCAGACTCTGCCGTTGCTGGACGCCATCGCCGAGCATCGTTTCGATGCGGTTTTCGGCGGCGGGCGCCGCGATGAGGAGAAGGCCCGGGCCAAGGAACGGGTGGTGAGCCTGCGCGACGAGTTCGGGCAGTGGGACCCGCGCAACCAGCGCCCCGAATTGTGGAATCTGTACAATCCGCGCCACCGGCCCGGCGAGCATGTCCGGGTGTTCCCGCTGTCGAACTGGACCGAGCTGGACGTGTGGCAGTACATCGCCGCCGAGCACATCGAACTGCCCAGCCTGTACTACGCCCACGACCGGGAGGTCTTCGAGCGGGCCGGAATGTGGCTGGCAGTCAGCGAGGTGACACCGCCCAACGGGCATGTCGTCCACACCAAGACGGTGCGCTACCGCACCGTGGGCGACATGTCGTGTACCGGCGCCGTGGAATCCACCGCCGGTAGCGTCGAACAGGTGCTCGCCGAAGTGGCCGCGTCCACCATCACCGAACGCGGTGCCACCCGGGCCGACGACCGGCTCACCGAAGCTGCCATGGAAGATCGCAAGAAGGACGGCTATTTCTGATGAGCACCCCAGTCGCCACCCGCTCGCTGCTGCGAATGGCCACCGCCGGAAGTGTGGACGATGGCAAGTCGACCCTGGTCGGGCGGCTGTTGTACGACTCCAAGGCGATCCTGGCCGACCAGCTGGCCGCCGTGGAACGAGTCAGCCAGGACCGTGGCCTGGCCGATGTCGATCTCGCCCTGCTCACCGACGGCCTGCGAGCCGAGCGGGAGCAGGGCATCACCATCGATGTCGCCTACCGCTACTTCGCCACTGCGAAACGCAGCTTCGTGCTCGCGGACTGCCCCGGCCATGTGCAGTACACCCGCAACACCGTCACCGGCGCGTCCACCGCCGACGTGCTGGTGCTGCTGGTGGACGTACGCAAGGGCGTGCTCGAGCAGACCCGCCGCCACCTCGCCGTCGCAGCCCTGCTGCGGGTGCCGGAGGTGGTCGTCGCGGTGAACAAGATCGACCTGCTGAACTACGACGAGACCGCCTATCGGCGGGTGGCCACCGAGATCAGCGAAGTGGCCGAATGGCTGGGAGCGGCCAAGGTCACGACGCTGCCGGTATCGGCCCTGCGCGGCGACAACGTCGTCGCGAGGTCGGACCGCACCCCTTGGTACGACGGCCCGAGTCTGCTGGAACTGCTCGAAGACATCGAGGTCACCGCGTCGGCGCCCCGGATCGGACTGAGGTTCGGCGTCCAGTTGACCCTGCGGCCGCAGTCCGCGGCCATCGACCCCCGCTACGCCGAATACCGTGGCTACGCCGGACTGGTCTCGGCCGGGCAGGTCTCGGTCGGCGACGAGGTCGTGGTGCTGCCGGAGGGCCTGCGTACCTCGGTGACCGGGATTGACCTGGCCGGACGCGAACTGACCACGGCGGTGACCGGGCAGTCGGTATCGCTTCGGCTGGCCCATGAGGTCGACCTGGCGCGCGGTGCCCTGATCAGCTCGGTGGACGATGCACCCGAGCCCACCGTCGATATCGACGGCACCTTGTGCTGGCTGGACGAGCGGCCGCTGCGGTTGGGCCAGCGGGTGCTGCTCAAGCACTCCACCCGGACCGTGCAGGCCCTCGTCCGCCAGATCACCAGCCGGCTCGATCTCGACTCGGTCTCGGCCGTCGGCACCGATTCACTGGTGCTCAATGACATCGGACGGGTGACGTTGCGGCTCGCCGCACCGGTGCTGGCCGAGGACTATGCAACCAACCGCTCCGGGGGTGCCTTCCTGCTGATCGATCCGCAGACCGCCCACACGCTGGCGGCGGGGATGGTCCGCGGGCACACCATCTTCGGCGACCGGTTCGGCGATGCCTGGAACTGGGAGATCTGATGTCACCTCCTGATCTCGTACTGGCATTTCATGGCACCGAGAAGCCGGCCGGTCAGCAGCTGGCCCGCCGGGTGGTGCTCGCCGTGGCGGCTGCGCTGCCCCAGGTCAAGGTCCATCTCGGCTGGGCGGATGTGCTGACTCCCACGCTCACCCAGACGCTGAGCGCCGTGGGTCCGGCCGTGGTGGTGCCGTGCTTCCTCGCCTCCGGCTATCACGTCACCTCCGATCTGCCGGCCGCGGTGCAGGCGTCCGGTGGGCGGGCCCGGCTCACCCCCTCGCTGGGCGCCGCGCCGGAGGCGGTGCTGGCCGCCCGGCTGGCCGAGGCCGGCGGGCCCGGTGACGCCGTCGTGCTCGCCGCGGCCGGCTCGAAGCGGGAAACCGCCAACCGGCAGGCGGCCGACGCCGCTGCCCGGCTGGCCCGGGAGATCGGGCGTCCGGTCCGTCCGGCCTTCGTGACCGCCGCTGCGCCCTCCCCGGCCGAGGTGGTAGCCGCTCTGCGGGCAGCCGGATACCGGCGGGTCGCGATCGCCAGCTTCCTGCTGGCTCCCGGTGTCTTCCACGACCGGCTGCGGAGCGCCGGCGCCGACCTGGTGTCCGAGCCGATCGGGGATCACCCGCTGGTGATCGCCACGATCGTCGATCGATACCGGCAGGCGGTGGCCGACGACGACGATCGGATCTGGGCGGGCGCCGACCGGCAAGGCGCCATCGCCTGACCCCCAACAACATGGCAATGGCCCGGTGGTGAGTCACCACCGGGCCATTGCGTTGTCCGCGGATCAGGCAGGAATCTCGAAACCACTCCACAACAGGTGGGCCAGAGCCAATCCGATCACCAGGTTGGCCACGGTCGCCAGGGCGAACACGGCGATCGGCCGCCAGCCCGCACGCCGCAGCGAAGAGACCTTGAGTTCCAGTCCGATGCTCACGAAAGCGAAGGTCAGGAACCAGGTGCGCAGGTTGTTCGCGGTGCCGATCAGGGGGGCGGCAGCCTGCGAGCCCACCGAGTTCACGAAGATCGTCGCGATGATCGAGGCGACCAGGAAGCCGAGCACGAACTTCGGGAATCGCTGCCAGAACAGCGAAGCAGTAGGAGCTGCCTCCCCCGGTTTGCGGTCGATCTTGTAGGCGAAGAACACCGTGAGCAGGACCGCGGCGACACCGAGCAGCGCGTTCTGGGTGCTCTTGACGATGGCTGCGATCTGCAACGGGGCCTCACCGGCGATGCTGCCCGCCGCGGTGACGGCCGCGGTGGTATCGATGTTGCCACCGATCCAGGCGCCAGTCTGTGCGTCGGTGAGCCCCAGCAGGCCCGCCAACCACGGCAGCAGGAAGATCGACGGGAGTGCGAAGATGATCACCAGGCTCGCGGTGTAGGCGAGATCCTCCTTCTTCGCCTTGACCGCGCCCGCTGCGGCGATCGCGGCACTGACACCGCAGATCGACACGGCGCTCGACAGCAGCGCACGAAGCCGGGCGTCCAGACCGAACAGCCTGCCCAGCCACCAGGTGATGAAGAAGACCGAGGTGATCAGCAGCGTTGCCTGCGCGATGGCCGGCGCGGCTGCCTTCACGATGATGGCGAAGTTGATGGACGCGCCCAGCAGCACCAGGCCGGTCTTGATCAGGAACTCGGTGCGGAACCCGGGCGAGAGCCTGTCCCGCAGGTTCAGCGCGCTCAGCAGCGCATTGCCGAGCAGGCCGAAGATGATGGCGTACACGGGATACTCGATCGTGCCGAGCCAACTCACCGAGGTGCCCTTCGTCCAGATCGGAACGTATTCCGACAGGTACCACGCGGCAGTGCCGAGGATCACCACGACGGCCAGTCCGCCGATGATCCACTGCAGGGGGCCACTGGGGCGAGGCTCGTCCAGTTCGTCGTCGAGGGACGCCTGAACAGCGCTGGCGAGTTCGTCATTCAGTTCTTCGTTTGCACTGATCGGCTTGATGTCGGTCATTGGATGACTCCCGGAGGAATAATGCCGGTGAGGGCGAGAGTGAGCAGGACGAGGCCGGTGATAACAGCCAGCCAGTCCTCATTGATGGAGAACTTTCCGGCGGAGTCGGGCGCTGAGGGGTCTCTTTCGGGGGCTGCCGACGTAATCCGGGCAGCATCGGATGCAGACATAGAAATACTTCCTTTAAGTGAAGAATTGCGTGCATTCATGCTCGGGCGCAATGGTGGCACGGCACGTAAACCGCGGACATGCGGTTCATTACGGGATATGGGCTCGGCTGGGGCTAGCCGGCCGGGCCTGGCGAGCCTATCGGAGACAGGCGCGAGTTCCGCGGCGACAACAACAGCCGCGGAGCATGAGAAATGCCACAGAAATGGGAGCAGGGATGCTCATGCCCGTCAATGTACATACTTCGCGGCTCGAATAACAGCGCCGTCTCAACATATGAACGTGGGCATAGCCCGCGCCGGGCGGCCTTCTGCCTAACACCTGGTTTTCAGGGCCCGGAAATGGCATTCGAGGTTGTCGTGGAATGAGAAATGCTTCTCGGCGATTGCATATCGGTGTTCTGGACGGCCCGCCAATACCGGCCGGCTGACGGCTCAGCTGGCGAACTTGTAGCCGAGGCCACGCACGGTGACCAACTTGACCGGACGCGCGGGGTCGGGCTCGATCTTGGATCGCAGCCGCTTGACGTGCACGTCCAGCGTCTTGGTGTCGCCCACGTAGTCCGAGCCCCAGACCCGGTCGATCAATTGCGCGCGGGTCATCACCCGCCCGGCATTGCGCAGCAGCAGTTCGAGCAACTCGAACTCCTTGAGGGCCAGCCGCACCGCCCGCCCGCTGACCGAGACCTCGTGGCGCTCGATGTCCATGCGCACATCGCCGACCTCGACGACCTCCGGCAGCAACTCCGCCTCTTGTCCGCGGCGCAGCACCGCGCGAATCCTGGCCACCAGCTCGCGGTGGCTGAACGGCTTGGTCACATAGTCGTCGGCGCCGAGCTCCAGGCCGACGATCTTGTCGATCTCCGAATCGCGGGCCGTGACCATGATGACCGGGACATTGCCCCGCAGGCGCAGCTGGCGGCAGACCTCGGTGCCACTCATTCCGGGCATCATCAGGTCGAGCAACACCAGATCAGCACCGTTGCGATCGAATTCGGACAGTCCGGACTGGCCATCGGCCGCCTCGGCGACGTCGAAGCCCTCCCGTTGCAGCATGTACGACAGGGCATCGCGGTAGGACTGCTCGTCCTCAACGATCAGAATGCGGGTCACGACGTACCTCTCGTCGTCAGCGGCGACTCGGTCGCCGCAGCTGGAATCTCTTCGTAGGCGGGCAGCCGCAGCGTGAAGGTCGAGCCCTGGCCGGGCTTGCTCCACACGTTCACCGAGCCGCCATGGGCGCCGATGGCATGTTTGACGATCGCCAGGCCGAGTCCGGTGCCACCCTCGGCACGACTGCGCGCGTAGTCGACGCGGTAGAAGCGCTCGAAGATGCGGTCCAGCTCTTCGGGAGGGATGCCGATGCCGTTGTCGGAGACGGCGATCTCGACGAAATCGTCGCCGTCGTCGGTGCAGGCGCGACTGCTCACCGATACCCGGGCACCCAGATTGGAGTAGTTGATCGCGTTTTCGATCAGGTTCGTCACCGCGCTGGTCAGCTGGCGCATGTCACCGAGCACCCGTAGGCCGGGAGTCACGGCCGTGGACAGGTTGACCGAGCGCGATTCGGCGAGCTCACGGCGATTATTGATCGCGTCGGTGATGACTTCGTCCACCGAGACCACCTCGGGTTGCAGCAGCGGATCGTCGGACTGCAGCCGGGACAGTTCGATGATCTGCCGAATGAGTTCGCTCAGCCGTTCGGCTTCGGCGATAAGTCGTATAGCGAATCGGTGGACGGCCTCGGGATCGTCGTAGGCGTCCTCCACGGCCTCGGCGAGCACTCGGATGGCGCCGACCGGGGTCTTGAGTTCGTGGCTGACATTGCCGACGAAGTCGCGTTTGATCTCGTCGGTGCGCACCTGGGCAGAACGATCGTCGACGATCATCAGGACCAGGCCCTCGCCCAGCGCGGCGATCCGCACGGCGAGTTCGGTCACCGGAGTGCCCGGCTCGCGGCGGCCCTTCAGCACCGAACCGACCGACTGGCCGCTCTGACGTACCCCACGGACCATGTCGAGCAGTTCCTCGGGGCTGACCCTGCTGCCGCGCACCAGCCCCAGTGTCCGGGCCCTCGGATTGGACAGCAGCACCTCGTCATAGGGGCCGACGACCAGCGCGCCGGCCCGCAGCAGTCCCACGGCGACCTGGAGTTGCTCGCTGACTTGGGGACTTGGCTCTGACAGGTCGGCGGCGGTGGCCCGGGAGCGCTTCTTGATCCAATTCAGCATCGGTATGACGGCCAGGCCGACGGCCAGGCCGAGCACGGTAGCCAACACAACCTCCACAGCATCGATCATGCCAGACGGCATCGGCCGGCGGCCGCGAGACACCGTATGGGACCCCGCTAGTAGTGTTGTTGTCCACGACTGGCAGTGCCAGGTGAACCAGACCGGAGAAGTTCACTCACAGTTCACCAAAGCGCCAGGTCTGTCGGGCATGCTGGGCTGACGTGCCTTCGTGAGTCGGACACGGATCTAAAGAGGGGTATCAGGTGCGCAAGATCTATCAGAGTGACCTTGAAAGCGTCGTCAACGAGCTGGTCGTGATTTCTGACAGTATCCAGATCGCCGTGCGGGACGCCACCCGGGCGCTACTGGATGCCGACCTGCAGTTGGCTGAACGGGTCATCAGCGGGGACACCCGCATCGATGTGATGCATGACGAGCTCGAAATGCGCACATTCACCATCTTGGCGCGGCAGGCGCCGGTGGCCGGCGAGTTGCGCACCCTGGTCGCGGTCATCCAGATGGTGGCCGCGCTGGGGAGGATGGGCGATCTGGCGGCGCATGTGGCCAAGATCGCGCGACTGCGATACCCGGAGCACGCGGTGCCGGAAGCACTCAACGACAACTTCAGGCAGATGTCGCGGGTCGCCCAGGACATGGTGGGCAATGTCGGTCGGGTGCTGGCCGAGCGCAACCTTGAAGACGCCAGGGAGCTCGCCGAAGATGACGAGGTGATGGACGAACTGCGCAGCGAACAGTTCCGGGTGATCCTCGGCGATGACTGGACCGGCGGGGTCGAGAGCGCCGTCGATGTCGCACTGTTGGGACGCTATTACGAGCGGATCGCCGACCATGCGGTCGCCATGGGACGCCGCATCATCTACATCATCACCGGTGACCTGCCCGAGGGCGAGAACTGGCCGTCCACCTAGACCGCTGTCCGGTCCCGTCACCCGGACGCCCGCCGTCCGTAGCAGACGCTCGCCGTCCGTAGCAGACGCTCGCCGTAAGTCAGTTCGCTCGCGTTCCAACGGAAGCGAACTGACTTACGGCGAGCGTTCTTGTGGGCGGGTGGATGGGGGTGGCGGCTGCAGCTGCCAGCGAGGACGACAGCGCCGGCAGCGGGCGTTGGCAGAGCTAGCGCAGCCGGGTGCAGACCACCGGATCGGCGGGCAGATCTTCGGGACGAGGCAGCGTGGTGCCGGGCAGGGACGCTGCCGCCGAGCCGTACGCGACCGCGCTGGCCAAGGCCTCGGACGACGACTTGCCCGCCACATCGGCGAGGATGAACCCGGCGACCGACGAGTCGCCCGCGCCCACCGTGCTGGCCACGGTGATCCGCGGCGCGGTGGCATACCAGGCGCCCTCGGCAGTGACCAGTACTGCGCCGGAGCCGCCGAGGGTGACCAGCACATTGGCGATACCACGGGCGTGCAGCGCGGTGGCCGCGTCCACGATCTCATCGAGCTCACCGGCCTTGGCAGCCCGCTCGAAGGCGGCCGCGTCGCCGCCGGTGAGCTGTGCCAGTTCGTCGGAATTGGGCTTGATGAGGTCGAACGAACCGACCGGCAATGCGGCCAGTACCGCGTCCAGGCTGGCGTCCGAGGTGTCAACGGCGATCTTGGCGCCAGTAGCGTGCAGCCCGTCCACCAGTCGCGCATACCAGTCCACCGGGGCACCCGGAGGCAATGACCCCGACAGCGCCACCCAGGAGGCGCCCTCTGCCGCGTCCATCAGCAGCAACGATGCCTCGGCGACCTGATTCGCGCTGAGCACCGGCCCGGGCCCGTTCAATTTGGTGGTGACACCGCTGGGCTCGGTGACGGTGGTATTGCCGCGCACATGCTGCCCGGCGCCCAGCTGAATGCCCTGGATCGGCAGCGGCTCGGCCGAGCGGGCGGCGAGCATGCTGTACTGCTCGTCCAGCCCGGCACAGACCGCGCTCACCTGGTATCCGGACGCCGCAACGACCCGCGCGACGTTGATGCCCTTGCCAGCGGCCTGTTCGGTGATGGATACCGCTCGCTGTACCTCGCCGCGGCGCAACTCCGCGTCCAGCGCGATCGTCCGGTCGATGCTGGGGTTGGCTGTGAAGGTGACGACCAGTGGCGTCGGCTGCGACTCAGTCATGTTCGAGACCCTTCTGAATACGTTGTCGTAGACCAAAAGTAGTCGAACGGCGACCTCGACACGCGGTGCACGGTCCGGAATCCGACCGGGTCGAAACCGCTGACGAGCTGCGATGCAGCTAGCCAAGATCGGATGACGACAAGGGGGAGGGACCCGGCCGTCCGACCGGGTCCCTCCCCCTTCAGTGTGATCAGTGCTTGTCGATCAGCCCTGAACCGACTTCACCAGCTCCAGCACCGCCGGGTACAGCGGATGGTCTGGTTCGAGCCCGGTGACGGTGCCGACAACCACCTCGGCCGGCTCCTCGGCCAGCAGCCGCTGCAATTCGACGGCCTCGGCGTCCTCCGCGTAGTCGAAGCGGAAGGCCGCACCCATCGCCGCCAACAGGGCCTCCGTGGGCATCCCCCGTTCGGCCAGCTGCGACGCCGGGCCTACGAAGCGGTCGTTGCGCGAGAGCTTGCGCAGCGGCGATCGTCCCACGCGTTCGACCGTGTCGGGCAGGTACGGCATGATCATGCCCAACATTCCCGCGCTGATTGCGTGGGGTCTGTTGACGGCTTTCTTCATTCCGGTGGGCTGGGTACCGAACGAGAGCTTCGCGGCTGCCCGCTCCGGAGCGGCCTGTTCGGCTGGGGCCGAGGGGGCCACAGCTGCGGTATCGCCACCGGCATGGTTCAGCGTGCCATACGGCTACTTCTTACCCTGATTGGCGACCGCCTTCTGGCCCGCTTCGGCAGCCTCGGGATCCAGGTAGCGACCGCCCCTGACCAGCGGCTGGAAATCGTCGTCCAGCTCGTAGTACAGCGGGATGCCGGTGGGGATATTGAGCGCCGCGATGTCCTCGTCCGAGATTTCATCGAGATGCTTGACCAGCGCGCGCAGCGAATTGCCGTGTGCCGCGACCAGCACGGTCTTGCCGGCGACCAGGTCGGGCTTGATGGCCGACTCCCAGTACGGCAGCATACGGGCGACGACATCTTTGAGGCACTCGGTGCGGGGACGCTCATCGGCGGGGATGTCGGCGTAACGCACATCATTGAACTGCGAGTACTTGGAGTCCTCGTCGAGCAGGGGCGGCGGAACGTCGTAGCTGCGGCGCCACTGCATGAACTGCGTCTGACCGTACTTCTCAAGGGTGTCCGCCTTGTTGAGGCCCTGCAGGGCACCGTAGTGACGCTCGTTGAGCCGCCAGGAACGCTCCACGGGGATCCAGTGCCGGTCACAGTTGTCCAGCGCGAGGTAAGCCGTGTGAATCGCACGGCGCAGCAAAGAGGTATGCAGCTTGTCGGGCAGCAGGTCCTGCTCGGCCAGCAGTTCGCCACCGCGCTTGGCCTCTGCAACACCCTTTTCGGTCAGGTCGACGTCCACCCAGCCGGTGAACAGATTGAGGGAGTTCCATTCGCTCTCGCCGTGGCGGAGCAGGATGAGCTTGTAGGTCATGGGGTAATCCTAACGACGCGGACCGGTCTGTGAACGCCGAACGCCAAGGATCTCGGATTGCCCTCTGGCAAGCCCCGAAGCCGGCGTCCGACGGGTTCACAGCAACCCACAGCCGCCCCTCACGGCCTCTCGGTTTGCCCTTTCGGGAACAAGACCTTAAGATTCCTTAAGAAACCGAGGGGTTCTCTCAGTTTCTGTGAAGGATCAATCAAGCGTGATGGGTTGCGCAAACAACCCGAAGTTGGGTTGTCGAGGAAAAATATGGCTGCAGCAAGGGCCCTGGTGGTAGAAGCGGGCGATCAGATTCCCGGAGAGACTGACTCGTTCCCATATCTGGCGACACATTCTCAGACCCACACCCCCGCGCGTTCGTTGGCTTACACCGCGACCCGCGCCCTGCCCCACACCCCGGCTGGCAGCGCCGGCGCTCGCCGTGGGCTGATCGGCACCACCGATGACATCACCATTGATGAGTTCGCCGCCGCTCGCCGCTGCCAGGCGCGCCGGGCCATGGACCCGGTCGCCGCTGCGCAGAGCGCCGTGCTCGTCGCCGCCATCGCCGGACCGGTGGCTCGCGCCGCCGAGGCGCTGCGTGCCGCGCAGGCAGCCGAAGCCGAGCCCGCCACCGAGGCACTCGAGACCACCGCCATCCTGGCAGTCGGATCCACCCTCGCCCCCGAACCGAGCGCTTTCGTCGCCCGGCGCGTTCGCCGCCGCCGCGGCACCATGGGTATCCTCGGGCTGGCAGCCGCCATCACCTTCACCGGTGTCGGAATGTCGGTTCAGGCCGTTTCTGCAAGCGACATCATCAACCCGGACGCGATCTTCGCCACAGCCGACCAGAAGGCCCACGTCGCCTCCCGCGTCGACATGGTCACCCGCGACAGCGCTCGTCCCGACCTCAGGGAGATGGCTGCCAGCCAGCCCGTGATGGCGCTCACCGCCGAGCCGAGCATCGAGGGAGTCTTCGCTCCCGGCCAGCGCGCCCCCAAGACGCCCGCCGAGGCCATCGCGACTGCCCAGTCGATGGTCGGCAACCAGAACTACGGCAACATGTGCCTGGCTCTGGTCTCCGCGTTCTACGGCTACACCAGCGCAGGCATCGCCAGCGCCCAGGACGCGGCGGCTGTGGTCTCCGCCGCAGGCATGATGCACACCGACATGAGCGACATCCCGGTCGGCGCGCTCATCTGGTACGACGGCGGCCCCGTCGGCAACCCCTACGGCCATGTGGCCATGTACGCGGGCGACGGCATGATCTACAGCAACGGCGCCAGCACCGGTGTCGGCCTGATGTCGATCAACGTGCCCGCGGACAGCTGGCACGAGCCGATCATCGGATGGTCGGCGGTCTGGCTGCCCAACGCGACCAAGTAGGCGCGAGCACGGCGGACGAGCATCCGCGGCCGATACCCGCCAGCAACGCTGTGGGACAATGGGCCCATGGCTGCTCTCGCTTCTTCTCACGATGATCGAAAAATCGCCGTCGTCACCGGCGCATCCAGCGGCATCGGTGCCGCCAGCGCCCGTGCCCTGGCGGGTGACGGATTCAAGGTGTTCTGCGCGGCGCGGCGCATCGACCGGCTCACCGAACTCGCCGACCAGATCGATGGCGTAGCCATCGCGTGCGATGTCACCGATCAGGACCAGGTGGATGCGCTGGCCGCTGCCGTCGGGCCCCGCTGCGACGTGGTCCTCAACAATGCCGGCGGTGCGGTGGGCCAGGATCCCATCGAGACGGCCGACGTCGCCGACTGGGAGCGGATGTACCAGATCAATGTCGCTGGCACGTTGCGCGTCACCCAGGCTCTGCTGGGAGCCGTCGAGGCCGCGCACGGGGCGTTCATCTTCATCACCTCGACCGCCGCCGAAACCGCCTACGAGGGTGGCGGCGGTTACTGTGGCGTGAAATCGGCGGAGCGCTTCATGGCCGGTTCGCTGCGCCTCGAACTGGTCGGCCGCCCGATCCGAGTGTGTGAGGTCAGCCCCGGCATGGTGCACACCGACGAGTTCTCGCTGGTGCGCTTCGGCGGTGACCAGGCCAAGGCGGACGCCGTCTATGCCGGCGTGGCGGAGCCACTGGTGGCCGCGGACATCGCGGAGGCCGTGCGCTGGATCGCCACATTGCCCGAACATGTCAACATCGACCGGCTGGTGATCAGGCCGCGCGCTCAGGCGGCGAACTGGAAGGTCGCCCGCGACTGAAACGATCCGGGACTGAAACGATCTGGGTGGGCCCCGCGGGTTCACCCAGATCGAGCCGCCGAGCAGCGGTGGCATCCTGGCCGCAACATCAGCAGGGGCTGGTCGTCCGCATGGACGACCAGCCCCTGCTGATCAAACTACTGAAGGCTCAGGCGAGCGTGACCAGAGCCTGGCCACCCTGGACGGCCTCGCGCACCTCGACCAGAACCGAGTCCACAGTGCCGGCAGTCGGCGCGGTGATCTCGGTCTCCATCTTCATGGCTTCGAGGACGATGACGACCTGGCCGGCGTCGACCTTGTCACCCTCCTTCACCAGGATGCGGGCCACCGAACCGGCGAGCGGCGCAGTGATCGCGTTGGCAGCAGCACCCGGCACGGAGGCCGTCGTGGGCGTGGGGGCCGAACCCGGCCCGCCGCCAATGACGATCGGCGCCGGAACGGCCCGAACCTCCTGCTCGGCTTCCACATCAACGACGTACTCGGTGCCGTTGACTGTCATCTTGAGACGCATTGTCATTCCTCTTTCAGTTCATCAACTGGACACCGGTCACAACGATGCCACCGGCATCGTGCCCCGCGAGTTATTGGTGGTCCGGCTGCGACGGCTCGCCGCGCTCCATGCCGTATGACTGGCGTAGCTGACCGCCTTCACGGTGCCCTTGTAGCCCATGTAGGCCGCCGCTGCGGCCGCGATTGCCAGCAGATCTGCCTCCGGAATCGGACGGCTCGCCTTCAGCCGGGTGACCTCGGCGTCCAGTTCTTCGACCTGCTTGCTCAGCTTCTCGATCAGCGCCGCCAGATCGGCGGTCGACAGATCCTTCGTCTCGTTACTCATCTGTGCTCCTAGACCGGGAAAATGCCGTGCTTCTTGGGCGGACGCTGGGTTCGCTTGTTCGCAGACAGCGCGAGAGCGACCGCAACCTGACGGCGGGTGTCGGCCGGATCGATGATGTCGTCCACGTAGCCGTGGGCGGCAGCGGCGAATGGCGTCGCGAACTCATCGCGGTAAGCCTGCACGACCTCGACCCGCTTGGCCTCCGGATCGGGAGCAGCGTTGATCTCCTTGCGGAAGACCACCGCGGCGGCACCGTCGGCGCCCATCACCGCGATTTCCGCGCTGGGCCAGGCAAGCACCTTGTCAGCGCCCAATTCCTTGGAGCACATGGCGAGGTACGAGCCACCATAGGCCTTGCGCAGGACGACCGTGATCTTCGGCACAGTGGCCGCCGAGTATGCGAACAGCATCTTCGCGCCGTGGCGGATGATGCCACCGTGCTCCTGTGCCACGCCGGGCAGGAAGCCCGGTACGTCGACCAGGTTGATCACCGGGATGTTGTACGCGTCGCAGATCCGGATGAACCGGGCAGCCTTGTCGGAGGCGTTGATGTCGAGCACACCCGACATCGACTTCGGCTGGTTGGCGATGAAGCCGACCGAGCGCCCGACAATGCGTCCGAAACCGGTCACCATGTTGGTCGCATAGCCGGCCTTGACTTCGAGGAAGTCGCCGTAATCGACCAGCGCTGCGATGACATCGCGAACGTCGTAGCCCTTGTTGCCCTCGATCGGGACGATGTCGCGCAGTCCGGGATTCAGCTCGACATTGTCATCGGGGAACAGAACCGGAGGCTCCTCCGCGTTGTTCTGCGGCAGGAAGCTCAGAATCTTCTGGGCGATCAGCAGAGCCTGCTCATCGTTGTCCGCGACGAAATCGGTGACACCCGAGATCGACTGATGAGCATCGGCGCCGCCGAGGGCGTCCTGGGTGACGACCTCGCCGGTGACCTGCTTGATCACGTCGGGCCCGGTGATGAACATGTGGGCCTTGCGGGTCTGGATGATGAAGTCGGTCAGCGCGGGGCTGTAGACCGCACCACCGGCGCAGGGACCCGCGATGATCGAGATCTGCGGAACAACACCGGACAGTTCGACATTGGCGAAGAAGACCTTGCCGTAGCCGGACAGCGAATCGATGCCCTCCTGGACGCGCGCGCCACCCGAGTCGTTGATGAAGACGAACGGAGCGCCGTTCATCAGCGCGCTCTCCATCGTCTCGGTGACCTTGGTGTTGTGCACCTCGCCGGCTGAACCGCCCACGACGGTGAAGTCCTGGCTGGCGACGTAGACGGGCCGACCCATCACCGAGGCATGGCCGGTGACCACGCCATCGGCGGGCATGTCCGCCTTGTCCATGCCGAAGGCAGTGGTGCGGTTCTTACGGAAGGCGCCGGTCTCGATGAATGAGCCCGGGTCGGTGAAAACGGCGATCCGCTCACGAGCGGTCAGCTTGCCCTTCTCGTGCTGCTTCGCGATACGCGCCTCGCCGCCACCAGCCTGAACGCGTGCCCGCTCCTCATTGAGGTGCGCCAAGCGCTCTTCCATGGTGTTCTGCTTAGCCATCTAGGTGTCCCCCTCAGGCCGGCTCAACGGAAACGGTGTGACTGGCCCCGTTGACGGTGACGTTGTAGGTGATCGGTCCGGACAGAGCGTTCGCCTGGCCTTCGGCCGCGGCCTTCATCTGAGCCTCGGTGCGAGCGACCGACTTCGGGCCCTCCTTGCGGTGCTCGAAGAACGTCGGCGCAACGCCCGGGAAGAGCGCAAAGGTGAGCACGTCTTCCTCGGTGCCGTCGTATCCCGGAAGGGCGGAAGCCTGCTCGACCAGCGAATCCCACTCGGGAGCCAGCAGGTCGGCCGGACGAACGGTGATCGGCTCCTTCTTGGCCTGCTCGGCCGCCAGGGCGATGACCTCGGGGTTACGCGGGGCCGGTGAGGCACCGTAGTAGCCGAGCATCATGTCGGCGAACTCGCCGGTCATGACCTTGTACTCGCCCATCAGGACGTTGAACACGGCCTGGGTACCCACGATCTGCGACGACGGGGTGACCAGGGGCGGGTAACCGGCGTCCTTGCGGCAGATCGGGACCATCGCCATGACCTCGTCGGTGCGATCGGCCGCACCCTGCGCACGCAGCTGCGACTCCATGTTCGACAGCATGCCGCCGGGGATCTGCGAATCGAAGATCTTGGTGTCGACCAGGGTCTTGGACTCGAACTCCGCGTACTTGGGGCGGATCTTCTTGAAGTGGTCGCGCACCTTGTAGACGCGGGCCATGTCGATCTTGGTGGTGTAACCGGTGCCCTCCAGCATCTCGACGACCGATTCGGTCGGGTTGTGGCCCGGGCCGAGCGACATCGAGCTGACCGAAGCGTCCACCACATCGGCGCCGGCCTCGATGGCCTTCATCAGCGAGACCTGGGTGACGCCGGTGGTCGAGTGGCAGTGCACGTTGATCTGCACGTCACCGTAGGTGTCCTTGACGGCCTTGACGATGTCGTAGGCGGGCTGCGGCTTGAGCAGCGCGGCCATGTCTTTCAGGGCGATCGAATCGGCGCCCATGTCAAGCAGCTCGCCGGCCAGCTTCACGTAACCCTCCACGGTGTGGACCGGGGAGATGGTGTAGCAGATGGTGCCCTGCGCGTGCTTGCCAACCTTCTTCACGGCAGCCATGGCGTGTTCAAGGTTGCGCGGATCGTTCATGGCGTCGAAGACGCGGAAAACGTCCATGCCGGCCTCAGCCGACTTGTCGACGAAGCGATCGACCACTTCGTCCTCGTAGTGGCGGTAGCCGAGCAGGTTCTGGCCACGCAGCAGCATCTGCAGGCGACTGTTCGGCAGCAGCTTGCGGAAGGTCCGCAGGCGCTCCCACGGATCCTCATTCAGGAAACGGATACAACTGTCATAGGTCGCTCCGCCCCAACACTCGACTGACCAATAGCCGGCTGCGTCGATGTCGGCGCAAGCACCGACCATATCTTCCATGGCCATGCGGGTGGCCAACAGGCTCTGATGGCCATCGCGTAGCACCAGCTCGGTGATACCAATCTCGCGGGGTTCGGAGACCTCAATTTGTCGCGGACTCATGAGGCGATTGTTTCATGACCTTTGCTGACGGGGGTAGGCGGGGGCTAAAAGGGCGACCGTGCATTCTTGTGGCTTTCAGCGATACTGTCTGAGAAGGCTGTCGGATACCTTGATCGACGGCCGGTCAGCAGGAGTCGGCAGGACGGTAGGTATTCCGATGTGTGGCTTGATGGGCTTCATCTCGACCGGCACGCTCGATGAGGCAAGGGTCGGCCAGGTCGCCGAAGGCATGGTCTGCGCACGGCATCGTGGCCCGGACGACACCGCGGTCTGGCATGACGACCGCGCGATCTTCGGCTTCAACCGGCTGAGCATCATCGACATCGAAGGCTCCAAGCAGCCGCTGCGCTGGGGCCCCCCGGACAATCCCGACCGCTACGCGATGACCTTCAACGGGGAGATCTACAACTACGTCGAGCTGCGCGCCCGGCTGGCCACCGATGACAAGGCGGTCTTCCGCACGTCGGGCGACGGCGAGGCGATCGTGGCGGGCTACCACTATCACGGCCCCGACTGGGTCAAGCAGTTGCGCGGCATGTTCGCATTCGTCATCTGGGACACCGAGACCCAGACGGCTTTCGGCGCGCGCGACTGGTTCGGCATCAAGCCGCTGTATCTCGCCGAGACCGGCGACGGCTTCGGGTTCGCGTCGGAGGCGAAGAGCTTGCGGGCGCTGACCGGGCCGGCCGTGGTCGACACCGATGCCCTGCGGCACTACCTCGTCCTGCAGTACGTACCCGAGCCGGAGTCTGCCGATGCGCATCTGCGCCGCATCGAGTCGGGCACCAGCTTCACGCTGCGCGATGGTGTGCTGACCGCCAAGCGGTACTTCCGCCCGCGGTTCGCACCCACGAAGGTGAACGGCCCCGAAGCCGAAGCGGAACTGTACGCGCAGATCCTCGAGGTACTCGACGATTCGGTCGCCAAGCACATGCGAGCCGATGTCACCGTCGGCTCGTTCCTGTCGGGCGGCATCGACTCCACCGCGATCGCCGCGCTGGCCAAGAAGTACAACCCGAACCTGCTGACCTTCACCACCGGCTTCGAACGCGAGGGCTACTCCGAGGTCGACGTGGCAGCCGAGTCGGCAGAAGCGATCGGCGTCAAGCACTATGTGAAGACGGTCAGTGAGACCGAGTTGTGCGAGACACTGCCGTTGATCGTCTGGTATCTGGACGATCCGGTCGCCGACCCGGCCCTGGTGCCGCTGTATTTCGTGGCCCGCGAGGCCCGCAAGCACGTCAAGGTGGTGCTGTCGGGTGAGGGCGCGGACGAGCTGTTCGGCGGCTACAACATTTACCGGGAACCGCTGAGCCTGCGTCCGCTCACCGCACTGCCCAACCCGCTGCGCAAGGGTCTTGCGGCGGTCAGCCGGGTGCTACCGCAGGGCTTCCGCGGCAAGAGCCTGCTGGAGCGCGGCTCGATCGATCTGGAGCAGCGCTACTACGGCAATGCCCGCAACTTCCGCGAATCCCAGTTGCAGGCCGTGCTGCGTGACTACACGCCCAGCTCGTTCCGCGAGATCACCGACCCGATCTACGAACTGTCCCGGGGCTGGGATCCGGTGGCCCGGATGCAGCATCTGGACCTGTTCACCTGGCTGCGCGGCGACATCTTGGTGAAGGCGGACAAGGTCACCATGGCCAACTCGCTGGAGTTGCGGGTGCCCTTCCTCGACAAGGAGGTATTCGAGGTCGCCCGGCATATCCCGATCAGCCAGAAGATCACCCGCAACCAGTCGAAGGTGGCCATGCGCAAGGCGCTGGAACCGGTCGTTCCGGCGCACGTCCTGAACCGCAAGAAGCTCGGTTTCCCGGTGCCGATCCGCGTCTATCTGCGCGATGACTACGGCTACGAGTGGGCCCGCTCGATCATCGAATCAGCCGGGACCACCGAGTTCATCGATCCACTGGCGGCCCTCGAGATGCTGGACGCCCACCGTCGCGGCGATGCCGACAACTCGCGGCAGATCTGGACACTGCTGGTCTTCATGCTCTGGTACGACATCTTCGTGACCGAGCAGGTCAAGCCCGAGGTGCCGCATCCGCAGTACCCGGTCCACCTGTGAGGTCAGCGTTCGTCGATCACCCGGATGCTCTCCGAAAGCCGGTACGGACGAGACTGCACGACCGTCCCGAGCGCTGAATTGACCCGGCAGATCTCGGCCCGGACCGCGGTCACGGCGTCCGGGCGCCCATAGACCGCCTCCGCCAGTTCGCGCGCGCTGACGCCAGCGGGATGATCGGCCAGCCAGGCCACGATGGAGGCTCGGCGGCCTGTCAGTTCGTGAATGCTGGTCGCCTTGGCGCCCGGCGCGGCGAGCCAGCAGCGGTGCGCCCCGATCGTCAACTCGAGTTGCGCCTGAACACCCTCGGACCGAGCAGCCGGACGCAGCAGCCAGCCGCCCGCCACCCGTTCAGCGCCCGCGACGCCGAGCCCGTCGACCGGGAAGGATCCGCTCAATCCGGAGGGCAGCCTGATCCTCGCCGAACTGGCGACCCCTTCGGCCGCCGCGACCCAACCCCAGTCGTCCACCAGCATCCAGCGGCCGGCGCCTGGAGTCCTGGTCGCTGCCGCCAGCCGGCCGAGGTCGCGACGATGCTCCTCCTTGAGCTCGACCCCGATCTGGCGTGCGACGCTGGCCACCAGAGCCACCGCCATCGGATTTGCCTGGTCCGCCGGGGAGGACAGATCGATCACGCCGAGTGGGCGCATCATCCGCGGATCGATCACCGGCGCCGCCGCACAACTCCAGCCGTGATGGCTGAGGTAGAAATGCTCGGCCGCATGCACATGCACCGGCGTTCCGGTGCTCAACGCGGTCCCGATCGCGTTCGTGCCGACGGCCTTCTCCGACCAGTGCCCACCGGGACGGAAGGCGAGCTGATCGGCGCGGCGCAGGATCGCCCGGCCACCCGCCCGCCAGCGGACCGTCCCGTTCGCATCGGCCAGCACCAGCAGGATGTGATCGTCGTCCAGCAGCGGGCCGATCATGCCCCGCACGATCGGCAGCACCGCCAGAATCGCGGCATCGTCGCCTCTGGCGCGGTCCGCGACGGCCGCGGGTTGGTTGACCGGATTCAGGCCACAACGCTTCAGCCGCAACCAGGAGTCGCGGATCACCGGACGCGGCTGAGCGGGCGGGCGCTCTCCGCGGAACCAGGCAGCATGAATCTTCTCCAGCACCTCGCGGTGCGATCTCTCATCCGACGGTACGAATGCAATGTCATACGAGTTCACGGCAACTCACCTTCGCTACCCCATTGACGCGCTGGCGATGCCTCCAGCCTAACCCGATGTTGCACTTCGTTACAGACCCGGATCGACGCTAGCCAGTGGGCAATCTCCCGGCACGGTCCGGCACCTGCTCTGGTGCGCGGGATCCGATCCGCCTAGCCTCTAGAGACCCGCTACCAGCGGAAGCCTCACACGAGTCGATGGAGATATCAAATGAGTGCACCAACCATTGAAGCCGCAAGCCGGGCCGGCTATTCACGCGCTGATCTGCTTGCCGCCTACCAGCGGATGAGCGAGATCCGCGCATTCGAGGATCGCCTGCACACCGAGAACCTGACCGGCGATATTCCCGGATTCATTCACCTCTACGCGGGCGAGGAAGCCATCGCGGTAGGGGTCTGCGACAACCTGCGTCGCAGCGACTACATTGCGTCCACACATCGCGGACACGGACACTGCCTTGCCAAGGGCTGCGGTATCCGCCCGATGATGTGCGAGATCTTCGGCAAGGAGGAAGGTCTGTGCCGCGGCAAGGGCGGCTCGATGCACATCGCCGATCTGTCGGTGGGCATGCTCGGCGCCAACGGCATCGTCGGCGGTGGACCGCCGCTGATCATCGGGGCTGCGCTGTCGGCCAAGACACTGGGCACCGATGGTGTCGGGGTCAGCTTCACCGGCGACGGCGGCTCCAACCAAGGGACCACGTTCGAGGCCATGAACATGGCCGTGGTGCTGCAACTTCCCGCGATCTTCGTCTTCGAGAACAACGGCATGGGTGAGGCCACCGCGGCCGCCTTCGCCGTCGGCTCCCACGACATCGCCGGACGCGCGGCAGCCTTCGGCATGCCCGCAGTGAAGGTGGACGGCACCGACTACTTCGCCGTCCGGGCAGCCGCCAAGGAGGCTATCGACCGTGCTCGCGCGGGCGGCGGCCCGTCGGCCATCGAAGCGACCTCGGTCCGCTTCTACGGACATTTCGAAGGCGATGCCGGGCTGTACCGCACGCCCGAGCAGCTGCAGGAATTCAAGGACACCATGGACCCGCTCAAGATCTTCCGCAAGAACGTGGCCGATCAGATCGATGCCGCTGAACTCGACGCGATCGACGCGGCCGCTGCCGAAGAGGTCGACGCCGCCGTCGCCTACGCTCGAGCCGCCGCCTGGCCCGATGCGTCCGAGGTAACCACCGACGTTTACGCGTCCTACTGATCGGGAAGGACAGACATTATGACTGCAATGAGTTACCGCGAGTCCATCCGCGCAGCGATCGCCGATGCCATGCGTGAAGACGACACCGTCATCGTCATGGGTGAGGACCAGCGCGGCGGCAAGGGCGGCATCAACCCCGACCCCACCATCGAGGCATTCGGTGGTGTCATGGGTGTCACCAAGGGTCTGTGGACCGAGTTCGGTGATGCCCGGGTCATCGACACCCCGATCACCGAATCGGCGATCATGGGCATGGCGGCGGGAGCCGCCGCGACGGGGCTGCGGCCGGTGGCCGAACTGATGTTCATGGATTTCTTCGGGGTCTGTTATGACCTCATCTGGAATCAGGCATCGAAGTTCCGCTACATGTTCGGCGGCAAGGCCAAGACCCCCATGGTGATGCGCGGCATCATCGGAGCCGGCATCGGGGCCGCTGCCCAGCACTCCGCTTCGCCGTACAACATCTTCACCGCGACCGCGGGCGTGAAGGTGGTCTGCCCGTCGAACGCCTATGATGCGCGCGGCCTGCTGCTGACCTCGATCCGCGACGACGATCCCGTCATCTTCTGCGAGCACAAGGCGCTCTACGACGTCAAGGGCGAGGTCCCCGACGAGCCGTACACCATTCCACTGGGCGTGGCCAACTACACGCGTCAAGGCGACGACGTGACCATCGTCGCGCTGGCCAATATGGTCAACGTAGCCAACCGGGTGGCCGATCAGCTCGCTACCGAGGGCATCTCCGTGGAGGTCGTCGACCCCCGCACCACCAGCCCGCTCGACGAAGAGGGCATCCTCGAGTCGGTGGCTGCGACCGGACGCGTGGTGATCGCGGACGAATCGACAGCCCGCTGCGGATTCGGCCATGACGTGGCAGCGCTCATCGCCACAAACCTGTTCAGCGAGCTCAAGGCGCCGATCCAGCTGATCACTCCACCGCACGCCCCGGTTCCCTTCTCTCCCGCACTGGAGCGCGAATGGTTGCCGAGCGAGGCCAAGGTCGCCGACGCAGTCCGCGCCGTCGTGGGGGCCTGAGCCATGGCAGAGATCAGAGCCATTGAGATCCCCAAGTGGGGTCTGACGATGGAAGAAGGCATGCTCGGCAGCTGGCATGTCGCCGAAGGCACCAGCTTCACCAAGGGCCAGGCGCTGTGCACGATCGAGTCGTCCAAGATCGCCAACGAACTGGAGGCGCCGTTCGACGGCTTCCTGCGCCGCCAGCTGGCTCAACCGGGCGACACCTATCCGGTGGGGGCACTGATCGCCGTCAGTGCCGAACCCGCGATCCCCGACGCCGAGGTCGACGCGTTCATCGCTGCGCGGCTTGGGCTGCCCAAGCAGACCGCGGATGCGCCGGCCCCGGTCGCGGTCGCCGCGGCACCGGCGCCGGCTGCTCCCCCGCCGACGATGCGGCCTGCCGCGGCGCCGCCGGCACCTGCGGCTCCGCCGCCCGGCGAGCTCGTGGTGCCGCAGGCTCTGGCCGGGGCATCGGCCGACGATGTGCGGGCGACCCCGCGAGCAGCGGCGTTCGCGAAGCTGCATGCCATCGACCTGGGCAAGGTGTCGGGCAGCGGTCCGGCCGGCAGGGTCAGCATCTCCGATATCGAGAAGGCGATCACCGCCGCCGGCGGGCAGTTGGCCGCCAAGCCGGAGTTCGCGCGCCAGCAGGTTCGCCTGCGCTCCCAACGTGATGATGCCGATGTCGCGGCAACCCCGGTGGCCAGGCGCCTGGCAGCCGCCCGCGGAATCAACCTGCACGACTGCCGGGCGACCGGCTCGCATGGGCGCGTCTGCCGGGCCGATGTGGAAGAGGCGATCCGCAAACTGGACGCCGGGCAACCCGCACCGGCAGTTCAGGCGGCGGTGGCCGAGGTCGCGCAGGTCAATGAGGCGACCGCACAGCCACTAACGCCGATGCGCCGCACGATCGCCCAGCGACTGCAGTCGTCCTACCAGACCTCGCCGCACTTCAGGGTGAACACCGAGATCCAGATGGACGCCGCACTCGAGTTGCGCGCCCAGATCAATGCCACGGTGCCCGGCGTCAAGATCAGCGTCAACGATCTGGTCGTCAAGGCGGTGGGGCTGGCGTTGACCCGGATTCCCGAAGTCAATGTGCAGTTCGACGAGGCGAGCAAGACCGTTCTGCAGTTCGCCGATGCCGATGTCAGCGTCGCCGTCTCGCTGCCCGAGGGCCTGATCACACCGGTCGTCCGAGCCGTGAACAAGCGTTCACTCGGGCAGATATCGGCTGAGATCAGCGATCTGGTGACCAGGGCGAAGGCCAAGACGTTGACCGCCGAGCAGTTCCAGGGTGGCACGTTCACGGTCTCCAATCTGGGCATGTACGGGGTGACCTCGTTCGACGCCATCATCAATCCACCGCAGGCAGCGATTCTGGCGGTCAGCGCCGGGGTTCGGCGCCTGGTGGTCGACGACGAGGATCAGGTGGACGTCCACACGATCATGGAGGTCTCGTTGGCCAGTGATCACCGGGTGATCGACGGAGCACTGGCGGCGAGGTTCGTCGCGGAACTGCGCTCGATCCTCGAGTCTCCGGCCCAGATGCTGGTGTAGATCATGACCCGAACAAGCGTTTCATCCGACGCATTCGATGTGGTGGTGATCGGAGCCGGGCCGGGTGGCTATGTCGCGGCGATCCGCGCTGCACAGTACGGGCTGCGGACCGCGATCGTTGAACGCGGCGAGTTGGGCGGGGTGTGCCTCAACTGGGGGTGCATCCCGACCAAGGCGCTGCTGCACGGTGCCGACACCGCGCATGCGATCGCCGATGCCGGCCGGTACGGATTCGATGTGCCGGCCGAGGTGGGTTTCGACATGCAGCAGCTGGTGAAGTTCAGCCGCTCGGTGGTGTCCCGGCTGGTCAGCGGGGTGTCGGCCCTGCTGACCGGCAACGGGGTCGAGGTGATTCGGGGCTCGGCTGTGCTCAGCGGCAAGGGCGAGCTCACCGTCACCGCCGACGGCCAGCCGATTCGCGAACTGCAGGCCGACCACATCATCGTGGCGACCGGTGCCCGTCCTCGGGTACTGCCGGGGATCACGCCGGACGGCGACCGGATCTGGACGTCCACCGACGCGTTGAGTCCCAAGAAGCTGCCGGAATCGCTGGTGATCATCGGCTCCGGCGCGATCGGTATCGAGTTCGCCAGCCTGTACGGCGCGCTGGGTACCGAGGTGACCGTGCTGGAGGCGTTGGACCGGGTCCTGCCTGCCGAGGACGCCGCCGTCTCGGCGGCGGTGGTCAGGCAGCTGCGGTCCCGCGGTATCCGCTGCGAGGCGGGGGTGACGGTCGGCACGGTGACGGCGGACGGCACCGGTGTGAGCACCACGTTCACGGTGGCCGGTGGAGCATCCGAGACCATTCGCAGCGAGCACTTGCTGGTCGCCGCGGGGGTCGTGCCCAATACCGAGGGGCTCGGCTTGGCCGAACTCGGTGTCGGGTTCGAGCGGGGCTTCATCGCCATCGACGAATGGTGCCGCACGGGCGTGGCGGGGCTCTATGCGATCGGCGACGTGGCCGGCGGTCCGTGCCTGGCTCACAAGGCCAGTCATGAGGCGCTGATCTGCGTCGACCATATCGCAGGAGCACCCGGGGTCCGGCAGCTGGATCGGTGGTTCGTGCCGCGCTGCACCTACAGCCGTCCACAGATCGCCAGCATCGGCCGCACCGAGCAACAGGCCCGCGCGCTCGGTCGTCCGATCGAGGTGGGAGTCTTCGATCTGGCGGCCAATGGCAAGGCACTGGCTCAGGGTGAAGGCATCGGGTTCGTGAAGACGATCTTCGATGCCGAATCCGGTGAACTGCTGGGTGCGCACATGGTCGGACCCGAGGTGACCGAACTGATCGAAGGATTCTCGATCGCGCACGGCCTGGAAGCCACCGCTGAATCGCTGGCGGAGATCATCTTCCCGCACCCGTCGGTCTCCGAAGCAATGCATGAATCGGTGCTGGCTGCCCTCGGTCGGGCCATCCACTCGATGCCCACGACGGCCCCGACCCCGAGTCAAACCCGAACCGCCCAACTGGTTTGATCCCTCCCCGGGCGCGCCGGCCATCCCAGCGGCTGCCGGAAGTCGTAGCTGCTGCCGAACCTTCGGCAGCAAGCGCGACTCTCGGCAGCCGCTGTGCTGTGGACTCCTTCAGGTAAGGACGTCCTCAACGGGTCCGGCTGGGATCGGCGGCTAGCCTTGGTAGGAGCGAAGGAAGGTTGAATCATGCCGAAGTTGCGATCCCGCACGACCACAGATGGCCGCAATATGGCCGGTGCCCGCGCCCTGTGGCGCGCCACCGGACTCACAAACGAAGACTTCGGCAAGCCGATTATCGCCATCGCGAACAGCTTCACCCAGTTCGTGCCCGGCCATGTCGGACTGCGCGACGTCGGCACCATCGTGGCTGATGCGGTCAAGCAGGCCGGCGGCATCGCGCGCGAGTTCAGCACGATCGCCATCGACGACGGCATCGCGATGGGCCACGACGGCATGCTCTACTCGCTGCCCAGCCGCGAGATCATCGCCGACTCGGTCGAGTACATGGTCAACGGGCACAAGGCCGACGCGCTGGTCTGCATCAGCAACTGCGACAAGATCACTCCCGGCATGCTGCTGGCCGCGCTGCGGCTGAACATCCCGACGATCTTCGTCTCGGGTGGCCCGATGGAATCCGGGCGTCCGATCACGATGGACGACGGCACCCAGTCGCAACGTCTCGACCTGATCGATGCGATGATCAACGCCGTCGATCAGAAGGTCTCGGACGCCGAGTTGTGGCGCATGGAGCAGGAGGCCTGCCCCACCTGCGGTTCGTGTTCGGGCATGTTCACGGCGAACTCGATGAACTGCCTGACCGAGGCGCTCGGCCTGGCGCTGCCGGGCAACGGCACCACGCTGGCCACCCATGCCTACCGCCGCGAACTGTTCGAGCAGGCCGGCAAGACCATCGTCGAGATCTCCAAGCGCTGGTACGACCAGGACGACGAGTCGGTGCTGCCGCTGTCGATCGCCACCAAGAAGGCATTCTCGAACGCGATGGTGATGGACATCGCCATGGGCGGCTCGACCAACACGATCCTGCACCTGCTGGCCGCCGCCCAGGAGGCCAACGCCGGATTCACCCAGGACGACATCGACGACCTCAGCCGCCATGTGCCGTGCATCTGCAAGGTGGCTCCCAACACCAAGAACTACTTCATCGAGGACGTGCACCGCGCAGGTGGCATCCCCGCGATCCTCGGCGAGCTCAACCGCGCCGGGCTGCTCGATCCCGACGTGCACTCGGTCCACCACGATTCGATCCAGGGTTATCTGGACGACTGGGACGTCCGCGGCGGTCAAGCACTGCCGGAGGCCGAACGGCTCTTCCATGCGGCCCCCGGAGGCGTCCGCACCACCCAGATGTTCTCCGCGACCGCCCTGTGGGACACCCTCGATCTGGATGCCGAGAACGGGTGCATCCGCTCCGTCGAGCATGCCTACACCACCGATGGCGGCCTGGCGATCCTCAAGGGCAACATCGCCACCGACGGTTGCGTGGTCAAGACCGCGGGCGTGCCCGTCGATCAGTGGGTCTTCCGTGGCCCGGCCAAGGTCACCGAATCGCAGGAAGAGGCCGTGGACGCCATCCTCAGCGGCCGCATCGAGGCCGGCGACGTGGTCGTGGTGCGCTACGAGGGCCCCAAGGGCGGCCCCGGCATGCAGGAGATGCTCTACCCGACCAGCTACCTGAAGGGCGTCGGGCTCGGCCCGAAGTGCGCCCTGATCACCGACGGACGCTTCTCGGGCGGATCGTCCGGACTCTCGCTGGGTCACATCAGCCCCGAAGCCGCGAGCGGAGGCGCGATCGGCCTGGTCCGCGACGGCGACATCATCGCGATCGACATCCCCGGGCGCACCATCAACGTGGAGTTGAGCGACGAGGAACTCGATGCCCGGCGCACCGAGCAGGACGCCAAGGGCTGGCGTCCGGCCACCCGCGACCGCAAGGTCAGCAACTCGCTGAAGATCTTCGCGCTGCTCGCCCAAAGCGCCGACAAGGGTGCCACCCGCCGCCAGCTCGACTGAGCGTCCGTCGTGGCGA
This sequence comes from Brooklawnia propionicigenes, assembly GCF_030297015.1. Lineage (NCBI taxonomy): Bacteria > Bacillati > Actinomycetota > Actinomycetes > Propionibacteriales > Propionibacteriaceae > Brooklawnia > Brooklawnia propionicigenes. The sequence goes on from NZ_AP028056.1 coordinate 1,239,898, forward strand.
TCGGTGCGGGGTTGACTCGACAGCGTTGACTTAACCCCGCGCCAAGATCAGGCTTGCGGTATGCGCGCCATGATCGTCAAAGAGTTCCGTGAGTTGGGACGAGACCGCCGGACACTCGCGATGGTTGTCCTGCTTCCGGTGGTCCTGCTGGTGATCTTCGGCTACGCGGCGAACTTCAGCGTCGAGCACATCTCCACCGCGGTCATCGGCAACAATGCCGGCTCCGTCACGGACCGGCTTCCCGACCTGTTCGACGTCACCGAGGACGTCAGCGGCACTGATCCGGTCGAGTTGTTGCGCTCCGATCAGGTGGACGTGGTGATCGACACCGACACCACGCCGATGACCGCCTACGTCGACGGATCGGCGCTGTTCGTGGCCCAGTCGGTGCAGGTCGCGACCGGCAACAGCGGTGGGCTGCTGCGCGCCGAGGTGCTCTTCAACCCCGATCTGTCGACATCGTGGGTGCTGGTGCCGGCCATCGCCGGGCTGGTGATGGCCCTGATCGGCACCATCATCACCTCGATCGGGCTGGTCCGTGAGAAGGAGACGGGTACCATCGAGCAACTCGCGGTGCTGCCGATCCGCCCGTCGGCGGTGATCATCGGCAAGATCGCGCCGTACTTCGTCTTAGCACTGTTCGACATCACCGTCGTCACACTGCTCGGGTTGTCGCTGTTCGACGTGCCGTTCAACGGCCCGATCTGGGTTTACGCGCTCGGCGCCGCGCTCTTCCTGCTGGCGGTGCTGGGCTTCGGGGTGCTCGCCTCGACCCTGGCCGATACCACCGGCCAGGCCATCCAGACCGCGATGTTCTTCATGTTTCCCCAGATTCTGCTGTCGGGGATGATCTTTCCCCTGGAGGCCATGCCGTGGGGCGTGCGCTGGATCGGCTACGGCCTGCCACTGACGTATTTCATCAAGGTGGCCCACGGGGTTCTGCTGCGTGGCGCGGGTTTTGGCGATCTGTGGCCGAGCCTGCTCATCCTGGCCGCGATGGCGGTCATCATCTTGTCCGTCGCGATCCTGCGTTTCGGCGCCTCCCTGGCCCCGCACCAGCGCCACCAGGCCGGCACGACCGGCAAGCACGTTGCCGCGCGCAGGGCTGCCTGATGTTCGGCGTCCGCAATGTCAGCGTGCATTTCGGCGAGGTCCCGGCCTTGGACGACGTCAGCTTCGACGTGGCGCCTGGCACCGTGAGCACTGTCGTCGGCGGCGACGGCGCCGGTAAGACGACACTGCTGCGGGTGCTCGCCGGGCGGGTGGTACCCGAGCGCGGCACCGTCTCGGCACCCATCGGGCGCGACCTCGGCATGCTGCCGGCCTCGGCCGGCTCATGGGCGAACCTGACCGTGCGCCAGAACCTCGAGTTCGTGGCCTCGGTCTTCGGGCTCAGCCGCAGCCAGGCCGTGGCCCGCAGCAGTGAGCTGATCGAACTGGCCGGGCTGCAGACAGCACATGACCGGCTCGGCTCGGCGCTGTCGGGCGGCATGCGCCGCAAACTCGGTGTGATCATGGCCCTGGTCGGGCACCCCCAGTTGGTTCTGCTCGACGAGCCGAGCAGTCAAATGGGAGGTACCCGATTGGTCACTTCCAAGTCTACCGACTTCGCGCTGGCAGCAAGACGGGGCTCGCCGGAGAGTCGGGTGGTTTGTCAGAGGCGACGCCCCTGGTCAACGCGAGGGGCGCGGCGCTGCTCGTGAGCATCACCTGAACGCTTGGTGAGTCGCCGGAGTCGGGTGAGAGCGGCCTGTGCCGAGCGGTGTTCGGCGGCTTGCTCGGCGGTGCGGACGTCCTTAGTGTCGCCCAGCGGCGACGAGCCGCTGATCTCGTAGCGGTGCCGGTACAGCGCAACGGTTGCCGCCTCGGTCTGCCACTGCGCTCGCGCTCTCGACGCAGAGGGAGGCTTCCCGAGCCGCGAGAGCAACGCGGCCCCGGCTTGCTCAGCGTCGTTCACAAGTTGCCGGGCGCGGGCTTCGATGAGTGCTTGGCGTTCGTCGAGCGCGGTCTGCATGTCGTCGGGGATGGGCTGGGCTGGAGTGGCGATGAGCCCGGCGACCCGTCGCCTGCGGTTCTTGCCCGCTGCGAGTTGGCTGGTCGCCTGGTCGAGCATGGTCGCCAACTGCGCGGCGGGGTCGCTCTGCTCGTCGCCGGGTGTCAGCCGGGGCGCGAGCGCGTTCAGTGCGACGGCGGCGAGATGCCCGGCGGCTTCGTGTCGGGCGAGTGCTGCTTCGAGGCGTTCGTAGTAGGGGCTGGTGAATACGTCGTCGGCCACGTCGTCGGGGAACGGGGCGACGTCGAGCAGGGTGGCCCAGCGGTCGATTTGCGCTTCGCGGGCGAGCACGTCGTACTCGTCCATCAGCGTGGACAGCGAGGCGTGACGATCGACCTCGAGATTCAGCGTCTCGGTGGCCGACAGGTCGGCATCGCTGCGCTTGAGCACTTCGGCCAGCCGTTCGATGAGCGTCAACGGCCCCCGCTGGTCGAGATGGGGTTCGACCTCGTGCGGGTCAGGAACGATGACGTAGGCGTGGTTGCGGAACTTGCCTCGGGTCATGGCGACGTAGAACAACTCCCGGCCCGCCTTCTCGGGATCAACGAGAGCGTGCGCGGTGTCGACGCTGGCTCCTTGGGCGCGGTGAACAGTGCTGGCGTAGCCGAGTTCCAGTTCCTCACGGACGTACTTCGCGGGCAGCACGAGAGCCTTGCCGCGCGGCTCGTCGCCACCGCCGAGGCGACGAACGGCGAAGGAACCGTCCTCGTAGCGGTGCGTGATCTGCCAGCGGTCACCGTTCTTCACCCACGTCCTGCCGGTGGTCAGGCGACGGTCGTTGAGACGGGTGACGACCAGATCACCGACCCCGGCGGTGGTGCCGTCGTGCAGCCCGACCCCTTCGGCTTCGACCCGGCCAGCGGCGACGAGATCGGCACGGGCGCGCTCATTCAGCTGCGCGACCATCTCGCCGGTGCCCGCGATCATCAACGTGCGCAGGCCCTCGTCGCGGTCGGCGCGCCACGCATCATAGATCGCATCCTGCATCGTCTCGGCGTCGCCCTCGACCAGCCGGCCTTCTGCGTTGTATGCGTCCAGGGCCTTGGTGTTGCCGTGGCGCAGGCCGAGGCTGGCGGTCTTCTCCCACTCGTGGGCGAAGCGCCGCACGTCGGTGAGCTCGGGCACGCGGTGGCGGTGCCGCACGAGCATCCCGAACGCCCCGCCCGTCTCCACGGCCGAGAGTTGTGCCCAGTCCCCGATGAGGACGACTTTGGCCCCGACCTCGGCGGCGTGCGCGGTGATCCGATCCAACGCGAGCGTGCCCGCGACGGAGGACTCGTCGACGAGCACGAGCTGCCCGGCCTCCAGGCTCCAGCGCCCCTTGGCGTGTTCGTAGAGGAACTTCGCGGTGTTCTCCGCCCGGAGGCCGAGCGAGTCACCGAGCACTTCGGCTGCCGCCGCCGACGGCGCGAGCCCGATCACCGAGTCACGCCCGTGCGCTGCCGTCCATGCACGATGCAAGGCCCGCAGCGCCGTCGTCTTCCCGGCACCGGCGGGGCCGACCAGCAGGTCAAGCGTCAACCCGGAGCGGGCGATGCGGGTGATCGCGGTGGCCTGATCCGGATCGAGCCGGACACCCCTGATCTTGCGGGAGACATGCCGAGCCACCAACCGCGCCCTCAACGCTGGCCCGGTCTCGTCCTTGCTGTGCGCGAGGAGGCGCTGTTCGGCGTCGAGGATGTCCTGGCTGGAGTAGGCGATCTGATCGACGGGCTGGAACCTGCTGCCCTCGTCCTCGACGTAGTGCGCGGGCACGGCCCGGTCGTAGGCCGGGGTCAGCCTGAACGATTCCGTCTCGACGCGGGAGACGATCTGATCGAACACCGCCAGCCGATCGGCGGTGGTGGCGAAGCGTGCGCCCATGAGTTGCCGCGCTGCTTCGGCGTGCACATTCCAGCGCCCCCAGGTTGCACGCCGGTTCGCCACCGTCATCAGCACGACCGTGGCGAGGTCGTCGAGCTGCTCCAGGCCGAGGTCGTCGGCACGCAACAAGGCTTCGGTCGCACCCTGGTCGAGCAGATGCTGCGCCCAGGTGGTGGCGTCCTCGCCCAACGTGAGTGTGGCGCGCTCGCGCCACTCGGCGGTCAACTCCGCCAGCGAGTGCAGCACTTTCTCGGGACGGGTCTCCAACGTCGCCTGCTGCCGCAGTCTCGCCACGACCCGCGCCGAGGGCTGCCTGCCGTGCTCGGCCACGTACTCGGCGATGAGCCGGTTCTTCACCTGCTCGATCCCCTCGGCCCCGTCACGGGTGCCGGTGGTGCGGCGGGAGAACTCCGCCAACAGCGTCGCGGGCACGCCCGCGATCTCCCAGCCGGTGTTGCGATCCTTGCCGCGATCCACCGGCACCCACGTCACCCCGAGCAGCCGGGCCGTGTGATCGGTCAGGAAGGCGTTGTACGTCTCCGACAGCGCGACGGCGGCCTTGTGCAGACGGCGCGAGTCCAGCGTCCTCCAGCGACCGTCGATGCCCTGCACCTTGTTCGACACCACGACGTGCGTGTGCAGCTGCGGGTCGGCGGCGCGGGAGTCGTAATGGTCGAACGCCGTGGCGATCACCCCGACGATGGGCATCTGCGCGACCCCGCCCCGGCCCACCCGCGTTACGGCGACGCGCTGTTCTAGCACGACGATGGTGTCGCGCATCGCGGCGTGATGCGCCTTGGCGATCAAGGCTTGCGTGCCCGCGTCGGCCACGCCCCAGATCGCGCTCACCGACTTCGGCGGCGAGAACGTCAAGTCGAACCCCGCAACAGTGGTGCGGGGTGGCTTGGCTAGTTCCTCCTCGCGGATGCGTTGCACCGCTTGCTCCCGTTGCTCGCCGCGCAACCTGGGGCTCAGGCGTGCAACCCTGGCTGCAATCCGCTCGCGTGGGGGTTGCAACTTCGGGAACCGGGTGCCGAGCCGTTCGCCGGTGACCGGGTGGATGCCCTCGCCCAAGAGCCGGGCGAGGTGTTCCTCGGTCACGGTGTCGCCCTCCGCGATCGCCGGGGAGCGGCCGTCGTCGAGGCTCGTCAGGCCGGTGCCGACCCAGGTACCGGGCGGGCAGCCCGACTCGGTGTAGTACCGGGTCAGGGGGCTGCTCATCTCCCGGTCGCCGTCACCAACGACGACCGACTTCAGCAGATACTCAAAGCCCTTGCCCGACGACATGGGCCGGATCGTCATCACCACGACGGCCCCTCCCCGAGACAGGCTCAGGAGGGGCCGTCTCAGGGGTCAGGTGGGCGCTCCGCGCCCGAGCGGGGCACCCTGGTGCCAGACGTGTGGGGGAACGAACCTGGCCTGAGCTGGGCTCGCCTACCGAACTGCGTAGTGTCGCAATCTGCCCGGGCGCGTTCCTACAGCGTCCTATCGAGGTGTGAGACGATCGCTCGGGTGATGGTGGGCAAGCCCGGGTAGGGGAACTGGTGGCCTACCCCGTCGAGCCAGAGGGGCTGTGCGTTCGGGATCAGCTCGACGAGCCTGCGGGCGTGCTCGACCGGGAGGAACGTATCGGCCGTGCCGTGGATGACCAGCGCCGGAACCCGGAGGCTGCCCAGCGATCCATAGCGAGAACGGGTCACGGTCACCGCGGCCCGGTGCTGGAGGACGGCCCGCAGATTGATGCCGCGCCGGTGGCGCAGGCCATTAGACCACGAGCTCGGCGAGCTCCTCGACGTCCAGGCCCTCGTAGCCGTTGCCGCTGATGGTCTTGGCGACGATCTCCTTGACGAGGTTCTTCTCGCCGCCGAGGAGCCGGTAGCGCAGTATCGGGATGCCGGCCAAAGCGGCGCGCAGCATCGGCCCCATGCGGGGCGCTGGGAGGCTGGCATCCGTCGGGTCGGCCGCCGTCGACATGAGCGTGAGGGAGGCCACGCGGCCGGGATGGCCGATTGCGACCTCCTGGGCGACGAACCCACCGAGGGAGAGCCCGATGAGGTGCGCCTTCTCCACCTGCAGCGCGTCGAGCACCGCGATCGCGTCGTCGGCCATGTCGAGCAGCGAGTACGGGTGCCGGCGGCTCCACTCGGGCATCCAGTCCGAAGCGCCGGTGCCGCGCTGGTCGTAGCGGATCACCCGGTATCCCGCACGGCCGAGGTCGCGGATGAAGCCCGGCGGCCAGAACAGCGAGTCGCCGCCCATCGAAGTGCTCAGCAGCACGACGCCCTTCTCGGGCCCCGCAGCCGGGATGCTCTCGTACCAGATGCGCACTCCGCCCGAGTCGACATGCCCCGTCTCACCGGCGACGACGTGCGATAGGTCGCTCCCCGCCACTCGCTCGATGATGGCATCGGTGCCCGGCGGGAGCTTCGGCCCGCCGCGCCAGAACCAGAGCGCCAGACCGGCAAGACCGGCCAGCGCCCCGACTGCCGCTGCGGAGACCTTCACGGATCAATCTTCTCAGGGCAGCACTCACCGCAGCTGGCTGAACGCCTCGGCTTTGCGGGTCTTGCCCGACACGAGGATCACGTCGTCCGGGCGCAGCACGGTCTCGGCCGTGGCGTGCGTCCATGGGCGGCCGCTCGGCTTGACGGCGACGATGGTGACGCCGTGCTTGGCGCGCAGATCCGTCTCGCTCAGGGGGATCCCGATGAGTGCCCGGCTCGGGGTGGTGCGGACGAGCACGAAGTCGTCGTCGACCTGGATGTAGTCCTGCATGCTGCCGCGCACGAGGTGGGCGACTCGGCGGCCCATGTCGTGCTCCGGGTAGATGACGTGCGGGACGCCGAGCTGCTCCAGGATCGCGCCGTGCGCGGGGCTCACGGCCTTGGCCCACACGTTCGTGATGCCGAAGCGCAGCAGCAGCGAGGTGGTGAGGATGCTGGACTCGAGATCGGTGCCGATCGCGACGACGACGCGGTCGAACTCCGGAACGCCCAGCTGCCGCAGTACCTCCTCGCTCGTGGTGTCGGCCGCGACGACGTGCGTCAGTCGGCCGTTGAGGGCCTGCACGGCCTCGTGCCGGCTGTCGATGCCCAGCACTTCGGTGCCGCTGTCCATCAGCTCGAGGGCGAGGGAGCTTCCGAAGCGCCCCAGCCCGAGCACCGCGACGGCATTCGCCGCGGCGACGCGGGAGGCGTCGGTGCCGCCGAACAATCGGATCTTCTTGTCAGCCAATGATCGGCCTTTCCTTGGGGAGTTCGTACAGCATCCGCCGCTCGCGGAGGGCGAGGGCGGAGGCGAAGGTGATCGGCCCGAGTCGGCCGATGAACATCATGACGATCAGCAGGAGCTGGCCGGCGGGGGGTATGTCGGCGGTGATCCCGGTCGAGAGGCCAACCGTGCCGAAGGCGGAGGTCGCCTCGAACAGCACCTTGTCCAGCGGGTGGTCGGTCAGCAGCATCAGCAGCCCGGTGCAGACCCCCACGAGGGCGACGGCCAGCAATGCGACCGTGATCGCCTGCCGGTGCACGGCGCGGGAGAGGCGCTTGCCGAACACGTTGACCACCGGGTCGCCGCGCAGCTCGGCGATGATGATGAACAGCAGCACCCCGAAGGTGGTGATCTTGATCCCGCCGGCGGTGCCCGCGGGGCCGCCGCCGATGAACATCAGGGCGTCCATGCCGAACCAGGTCGCCTCGTGCATCGCGGAGGTGTCGACGCTGTTGAATCCGGCGGTGCGGGTCTGCACGGACTGGAAGAACCCTGCCAGCAGCTTCGCCGGCCAGTCCAGCGGGCCGAGCGTGCGCGGGTTGGCCCACTCGAGCGCGGTGATGAGGGCCGTGCCTGCCAGGAGCAGCACGCCCGTGCCCCACACCACCAGGCGCGTATGCATCGACCAGAGCCGCGGCGTGCGGACGTGCCGCCGCAGTTGCACCAGCACCGGGAAACCGAGGCCGCCGAGGATGATCGCCGCCGCCATCGTGAGGCAGATCACAGGATCTGTGACGTAGCGCATCATGCTGTCCCCGTACAGCGCGAACCCCGCGTTGTTGAACGAGGACACCGAGTGGAACACCCCCAGCCACAGCGCTTCGCCGAATCCATAGCCGTAGCCGATCGCGAACTGAGCGGTCAGGATGATCGCGGCCACAGCCTCGATCGCCAGCGAGATCAGCACGACGCCGCGCACTAGCGAACCGACGCCCTCCAGCCCGAGGCTTTTGACCTCCGCCGCTGCCACCAGGCGCGAGCGCAGCGAGAAGCGGCGCAGCACCGCCAAGCCGACAACCGACGCGAAGGTCATGACGCCGAAACCGCCCACCTGGATCAGGGCGAGGATCGCTGCTTGGCCGAAGCCGGTCCAGTACGTCGGAGTGTCGACGACGACGAGGCCTGTGACGCACAGCGCGGAGGTCGCCGTGAACAGCGCTTCGAGGAAACTCGCCCCTCCCGGCCCGGTCCTGGCGACAGGCAACATCAGCAGTCCGGTGCCGATCGCTCCGGCACCGAAGAAGCCCAGGAAGATGACCTGGACCGGACGCAAACGGCGGATCGAGCCCGATCCGCTTCGCGCCGCTCTCGTGAACAGCACGTACTGCATTCTATCGATCCGTCTGCTCGCGAGAAGGCGGCGGGCCGGCGTGGCGGAACCGCTCAGAATGTTAGATGCTAACATTCTGGCATGGGCGAATCAGCGAAGCGGGCCAGGACCCGGCAGCGCCTCGCCGAGGCGGCGCTCGCCCTTTTCGAGACGCAGGGATACGAAGAGACCACGACGGCGCAGATCGCCGCGGCCGCCGGCGTGAGCGAGATGACACTGTTCCGCCACTTCCGCTCCAAGGACCGCCTGCTGCTGGACGACCCCTACGATCCGGCGATCGCGGCCGCGGTTGCCGCGACGCCGCTTCATCTGCCCGCGCTCGAACGGGTCACGGCCGGGGTGCGAGCGGCGTGGCGGGACGTTCCGGAGCCGGCCGAAGCAGCGGTGCGGCGGCGGATGCGGATCGCGGCGCGCACGCCCGGCCTGGCCGGGCACGTCCGCGCCAACACCCGCGCGACCGAGGACGCGATCGCGCAGGCGCTCGTCGGCACCGGCGAGGATCCGACGGTCGCGCAGATCGCGGCCGCCGCCGCGCTCGCGGCGCTCATGGAGGCGCTGTCGACCTGGGCGCAGGAGGAGAGCGATGCACCGCTGAGCCACGCGATCCTCTTGGCGCTCCGAGTGATCGAGAAGGGGGCCGACTGATGCTTGCCGCTCACAGCGTGACGCGCACCTTCCGCGGGGGCGCGGGCGTCCGCGCGGTCGACCTCGGAGTGCGGTCCGGCGAGATCCACGCGCTCGTGGGACTGAACGGCGCGGGCAAGACCACCCTGATGAAGTTGCTGCTCGGGATGCTGCGGCCCACGGAGGGAGAGGTGCGGCTCGACGGCACCCCGCTCCCGGCGCTGCCCGCATCCGCCTGGGCGAGGGTCGGGCACGTCATCGAGCACCCGCTCGCCTACGGCGACCTCACCGCGCGGGAGAACCTGCTGCTCTCGGCACGGCTGCACGGACTCGCCGCCACTGGCGCGGCAGCCGCGGTGGACGAGGCCCTCGAGGAGCTCAGGCTCGCGCGCTACGCGGGCGTCCGCGCCCGGCGGCTGTCCGCGGGAAACCGGCAGCGCGTGGGGCTCGCCGCCGCCCTCCAGCACCAGCCGCGCCTCCTCGTGCTGGACGAGCCCACGAGCACTCTCGACCCCGGCGGCGTCATCCTCCTGCGCGACGCGCTCCGCCGGCGCGCGCGGGACGGGGCGGCGATCCTGATCTCGAGCCACCACCTCGACGAGGTGGCGCGGATCGCCGACCGCATCACCCTGATCAACGGCGGCGCGGTCATCGGCGAGCTCGACCCGGGCGGTGCCGACCTCGAGCGGACGTTCTTCGCCCGCATCCTGGCCGACGACCGGCGACGGGAGGGAGCATGAGCGCCCTCGGCGCTGCGATGGCGACCGAGGTTCGCAAGGCCGCCGTCTCCCGCGTCCTGCGCTGGATCACCGGCCTCGTCCTCGCGAGCGTCGCCGCACTGGTCGCCGGCATCCTCTCCGCAAAGGGCCTCGGCGATCCCCAGCTGACCGCCAAGCTCGGGCCGCTGGCAGAGCTCGAGGGATGGGCCCGCGCTGCTCGGCGTCGCCGCGCAGATCACCGCCGCCGGCGTCATGGCCGCCCTCGGCATCGGCCTGAGCTGGATCGTCGGCCGCGAGTTCGCCGAGGGCACGGTCACCGGACTCTTCGCGCTCCCGGTGCGGAGGTGGCAGATCGCTCTCGCCAAGCTCCTCGTCTACCTCGGCTGGGTCTTCGCGGTATCCGTCGCGCTGAGCGGCACGCTCCTGCTGCTGGGCCTGGCGCTGGGCTACGGGGCACCCGGCCCCGAGGCCTGGCGATCTCTCGCGAGGCACGTCCCGCTGACCGTCCTCGTCGGCCTGACCGCGACCCCCGCCGCCTGGGCGGTCACCCTCGGCCGCGGGCTGCTGCCCGGTATCGCCACCACGATCGGCCTGCTCGTCGTCGCACAGGTGAGCGCCTTCATCGGGGCCGGGGCATGGTTCCCCCTCGTCATCCCGGCGCTGTGGGCCATCGGCCCGGAGTCGGTGACGATCGCCCAGCTCGCTCTCGTCCCGACCGTCCCGCTCGCCTTCGGCGCTCTCACGCTCCTCGCCTGGCACCGCCTCCAACTCGACCGCTAGCCGCACTGGCCGAGCAGGTCTCTCGAGCCGGCGCGAAGGCCGCGGCTGCTCGCACGGCGTCAGTCCGCCTGCCGCTGGTACACGTCGGGGACCCCGTCCCCGTCCTCGTCGATCTCCTCGGCCTCGGCGATCCGGCGGTAGCGGCGGTTCCTGACGGTGAGGAGGACCGAGGCGATCGCGGCCGCGAGCACGGAGGCGAGCAGGATCGCGACCTTGGCGTGGTCGTGGGCGGGGTCGGACGCGGAGAAGCTGAGCTCGGTCACGAGCAGCGACACCGTGAACCCGATCCCGGCGAGCAGTCCGACGCCGGCGATGTCGATCCACTTCAGGTCGGGATCGAGCCGGATGCCGCGCACGCGAGTGGCGAGCCAGGTCATCAGCACGATGCCCAGCGGCTTTCCCGCCACCAGAGCCACGACGATCCCGATCGTCACCGGGTCGGTGAGCGCGGAGACGAAGCCCTCCGCGCCGCCGAGGGCGACCCCGGCGGAGAAGAACGCGAACACCGGCACGGCGAAGCCGGCCGAGAGCGGCCGGAAGCGGTGCTCGAACAGCTCGGCGAGCCCGGGCGCGGCCTCGTCGACCCGGTCGCGCCGCCGGTGCAGGACGGGGATGGTGAACCCGAGCAGGACGCCGGCGATCGTCGCGTGCACGCCGGCCGCGTGGACAAAGGCCCACGCGACCACGCCGATGGGCAGCAGAATCAGCCAGGCCGCAGCGGGCCTGAGGCGGAAGACCTGCCGATACCGCTGGGCGAGCACCGCGTAGACACCGATCGTGAGCAGGCCCAGCAGCAGCGGGACGACGTCGATGGTCTCGGTGTAGAAGACCGCGATGATGGTGATCGCGATGAGGTCGTCGACGACGGCCAACGTCAGCAGGAAGATCCGCAGCGGGCTGGGCAGGTGCGAGCCGATGAGCGCGAGCACGGCGACGGCGAAGGCGATGTCGGTCGCCGTTGGGATGGCCCATCCGCGCAGCAGGCCCGGGGTCTGCGCAACGATGGCGACGTAGACCAGCGCGGGCACGATCACGCCGCCTACAGCGGCGACGACGGGCACGATCGCGGTGCTGAAGCGGCGCAGGTCGCCGGCGACGAACTCGCGCTTGAGCTCGAGCCCGGACGAGGAAGAAGAAGATCGCGAGCAGGCCGTCCGCCGCCCAGGCACCGAAGCTCAGCTTCAGATGCCACGGCTCGTAGCCGATCTCGAGGTCGCGGAGGGCGAAGTAGCTCTCCGCCCAGGGGGAGTTCGCCCAGACGATGCCGATGACGGCCATGAGCACGAGGAGGCCGCCGCCGACGGTCTCCTTCCGAAGCACCGCGCCGATGCGCAGCGCTTCGGCGTAGCTGCCGCGTCGGGGGAACCGCGCCTGTGCGCGCGAGGAGGAGGCGGGATCGGGCATAGTCATGCGGAAGGCTCCGAATCTGGTCGACGGACACGGCTGTCGACCAGGCTTCCCGACTCTCCTCCTCCAGGTTACCGGTTCCTCCTGGGACGGCGCTCGGACGCGCGAAGGGAGGGGACGCTCAGCCTCGCAGGCGTAGAATGGTCGGCGGTGCGCCGGGAAGTCTGGTCGGCATCGGCCGTTCGGCCGAGGAGGCTGGACAAGGAGACCCTGTGGCACGCGAGATCGGCACGACCTGGAAGACCCCTGTGCTGTTGGCACCGGTCCGGTACCTGCGGGGGTTCGTGAGACGGTCGCCGTCCCGGGCCGCGGTGCTGATCTTCTTCGTCGCCGCCGGACTCTTCACGCTCCTGCTGAAGCTGCCCATCGCCTCTGCTGACGGTCGCTCGGCCCCGCTGGAGGACGCGGTGTTCACGGCGACCTCCGCGGTCACCGTGACCGGCCTGACGACCGTCGACACCGCCACGCAGTGGACGTTCTTCGGGCAGGTCGTGATCCTCCTCGCCATCCAGGCAGGGGGCCTGGGGATCGTCACCGTCGCGCTGCTGCTGATGCAGGCGGTGACCAGGCACCTCGGCGTGCAGGGGAGGGTGTTCGCGCAGCAGAACATGGGCGGAGCCTCGCAGATCGGCGAGGTCGGCCGTCTGCTGCGCACGGTGGTGGTCACCACCCTGACCATCGAGGCCGTGCTCGTGCTCCTCCTCGCTCCTCGGTTCGTCATGCGTGAGGAACACTGGTGGGAGGGGCTGTGGAGCGCCCTGTTCTACGGCGTCTCGGCGTTCAACAACGCCGGATTCGTCATCCACGAGGGCGGGCTGACGCCCTTCGAGGGCGACCTGTGGATCCTGGTTCCGATCATGCTCGGCGTGTTCGTGGGCAGCTTCGGCTTCCCGGTGTTCCTCACCCTCATCATGCACAAGTGGCACCGGCGCAAGTGGAACCTGCACGCCAAGCTCACCCTGGCCACTACCACGATCCTGCTGGCAGCCGGCGCGATCGCCTGGGGGGTGCTCGAGTGGGGCAACGAGCACACCGTCGGGCACCTGAACCCCGCCGAGAAGGCGTTCCACGCCCTGTTCGCGTCGGTCATGATGCGCTCCGGCGGTTTCGCGCTCACCGACACGAACGAGTCCACTCCGATCACTCTGCTCGTCTCTGACGCGCTGATGTTCGTCGGCGGCGGCTCGGCCTCCACCGCCGGCGGGATCAAGGTCGCCACCCTCGCGGTGCTGTTCCTCGGCATCGTCGCCGAGGCACGCGGCGACCGGCACGTCATCGCCGCCAGGCGGCGCATCCCCGACGGCACGCTGCGGCTCGCCATCAGCGTCACCTTCCTCGGCGCCACCCTCGTGCTCGCGAGCACCGCGCTGGTGATGACCGTCAGCAACGCGCCGCTGGACCGGATCCTGTTCGAGGTGATCTCCGCGTTCGCCACCTGCGGGCTCTCCGTCGGGCTCTCCGCCGAGCTGGAGCCATTCGGGAAGTACGTCCTCAGCATGCTCATGCTCGCCGGGCGCATCGGGCCGATCAGCCTCGCCGCCGCGCTCGCCCTTCGGCAACGGAACCGGCTGTACACGCTGCCCGAGGAGCGCCCCATCATCGGCTGAATCGCGGTCTGAGGGCTCAGCAGTTCCCGGCGGTCGTGGCCGCAGCGATCGACACGTCGCGGATGTCCGACCAGGTCAGCGCCGCGGCTGGGTATCCCCCTGCGGATCCGGAAATCCGCTCGAGCAGACGGTCGGCGAGCCGCTCGCCGTCGTCGCACCTGGTGACGTCGATCAGCGTGACGTCGACGTATCGGGCGCGGCGCTCCATCTCGGCGTGGAGCCGCAGGGCGAGTCTTTCGGCGGTGCCGACGACGCGCTCCGCAGAGGCCTCCGGCGGAAGGCGGTACAGGATCAGCAGGTGAACCGCGGCGGGGTACCGCTGAAGCTCCACGCCCCAGCGCAGTGCCTCCCGCCTGAGACGCCCCCTCGCCTTCCTCGGAGATCCCTCCGAGACCAGATCCAGGCCGACGACCAGGCCGCGCGCGCGGCGGCGATCGTCGCCGAGGTCATCTGCGCCGATGACTATGGGAGCCCGCTCCATCAGATCGTGCAGGGGTTCCAGGGGTTCACCCAGGGCGACGACCGTGCAAGTCACATGAGCCTCCGTCTCGTCGTCGGAGCGGTCGCTCGACCGCTGCCGACCAGACCTCCCGGCTCACCGTGCGCCCCGGCGGGGCTGCAGGACACGTTACTCCACCCGTCCGCAGAGCGTGCCGGGCGAACCCTGCGGGGGATGCTGTCCGCCGACGCGCCGACCCCAGGCTTGACACGAGTGCGTAAACGCGCGTTCAATATTAAACATGGGTTCAGCCAAGCGTGCACCGCACACGGCGCCGGAGACCGCAGCCCGCATCAGGGACGCCGCGATTGCGGAGTTCGCCGCGCACGGGTTCTCCCGGACGACGGTGCGCGGGATCGCGGAGGCGGCAGGCGTGTCACCGGGGCTGGTGATCCATCACTTCGGCTCGAAGGACGGCCTGCGCGCCGCTTGCGATGACTACGTCTTCGAGGCACTGACTGAGACGAAGCGCGAGAATGCCGGTCGTTCGCCGCTCGTCGTCGCCGCGATGGTCAGCGACGACTCGATGCGAACCGACCTCGAGTACCTGCTCAAGTCATTGCTCGATCCCTCCGAGCAGGGGCAGCGGTTCTTCGACCACTACGTCGAGGTCATCGAGCAGATCGTCGAGAACGGGTTCGCGGGGTATGTCCTCCGCAAGGCCGAGGACCGGCGCGCACAGGCGACGGCGATCGCGATGCTGGCGCTCGCGCCGATGATGCTGGAGCCCAGGATCCGGCGCGCGCTCGGCACCGATGACCTGCCGGCTTCGTTCGCCCGCATCACCCCGTATCTCTTCGATCTCTATCTGAACGGTGTCATCGAGTCGATCCCCGATGGCCTGGACGTTCCAGGCCCCAGGGCCACTCCAGGAAGTCAGCACGATCCGCCGTCTGAGGCGGCTCCCGATCCTGACACCCACTGACCACAGAAAGAATCATGATGACATTCGTTACGCACTCGGGCGCGCCCGCGCCCGCGATCACCATCTCGAACCTCACGAAGAGCTACGGCTCCGTCCGCGCATTGGACGGACTGAGCCTGGACGTCGCTCCCGGCGAGGTCCACGGGTTCCTCGGTCCGAACGGCGCCGGCAAGTCCACCACGATCCGCATCCTGCTCGGCATCCTGCGGCACGACTCGGGCAGGGTGCGCCTGCTGGGCGGTGACCCGTGGAGCGACGCGGTGTCGCTGCACCGCAGGCTCGCCTATGTCCCCGGCGACGTGGAGCTGTGGCCGAATCTCACCGGCGGTGAGGCGATCGACCTGTTCGCCCGGCTGCGCGGCGGCGTAGACACGAAGAAGCGCGACGAGCTCATCGAGCGCTTCGACCTCGACCCCCGCAAGAAAGGACGCACCTACTCCAAGGGGAACCGGCAGAAAGTCGCCCTCATCTCCGCGCTCGCCTCGAACGTCGAGCTGCTGCTGCTGGACGAGCCGACCGCCGGCCTGGATCCGCTGATGGAGGCGGTGTTCCAGGAGTGCATCCGTGAGGCCAAGGCAGCCGGGCGCACCGTGCTGCTGTCCAGCCACATCCTCGCCCAGGTCGAGGTGCTTGCCGACCGCATCTCGATCATCAGGAAGGGGAGGATCGTCGAGTCGGGCAGCCTGAACGACCTGCGCCACCTCTCGCGCACGGCGGTGACCGCGCAGACGGCTCGGCCGGTCGAAGGCTTGTCGAGTCGTGCGGGCGTGCACGATCTGCGCGAGGAGGCGGGACAGATCCGCTTCGACGTCGACACGCAGCACCTGCCGGAGGTCATGCGCGAGCTGTCCTCCCACGGCGTCGAGGCTCTCACCGCCACCCCGCCGACGCTCGAGCAGTTGCTGCTGCGTCACTACGGCGACGAGCTGCAGCGGAGCGCGTCATGACCACCGCACTGCAGAATGCCGCACGCCTCCAGGCTGCGGGGAGCGACGCCCGCGGCAACTCGCTCGCGGGCACCGGCAGGCTGCTGCTGTTCATGCTGCGCCGCGACCGCATCCGCTTCCCCGCCTGGGTGCTCGGCCTGGCGCTGATGATGGCCTACTTCGCGAATGCGCTGGGAACGATCCTCGACGAGGATGCCCTTGCGAGCTTCGCGGCTCTGGCGGCGAGCCCCGTGATGGCGCTCATCGGCGGGCCGGGATACGGCTTCGACGCCATCACCGTGGGCAGGATCATCGTCGGCCTCTATGGCGTCTATCTGATGATCGGCGCGGGGCTCATGAGCATCATGACCGTCTCGCGCCACACCCGTGTGGAGGAGCAGACCGGGCGGGCCGAGCTCGTCCGCGCGAACGTCGTCGGCCGGCACGCGCAGCTGGCCGCCGCGCTGATCCTCGTCGCGCTGATGAACGTCCTGATGAGTGGGCTGATGGCGCTGGCGTTCTATTTCTCCCCGGCCGAGCCGGGCTCGTTCGCGGCGTCGCTGCTGTTCGCATGCAGTGTCGGGGCCGTCGGGCTCGTGTTCGCCGGGGTGGCGGCGGTCACCGTGCAGCTCTCGGCGTTCTCGCGGGCCGCGTCCGGCATGGCCGGCGCGGTGCTCGCGGCGAGCTTCGTCGTGCGCGGGCTCGGCGACATGTCGTCCGTGCAGGGTGGCGATCTCGGCTGGCTGTCGTGGCTGTCCCCGTTCGGATGGTCGCAGCAGGCCGCGCCGCTCACCCTCGACAGGTGGTGGCCGCTGGCCCTCTCCCTCGGCGCTGCGCTGCTACTGGCGATCGCGGGGTTCGCGCTGCAGTCCCGGCGCGATCTCGCGGCGGGAATCTTGCCTGACCGGCTCGGCTCCGCCGTCGCCCCCTCCTGGCTGCGTGGCTCGCTCTCCCTCGCGTTCCGTCTGCAGCGATCGGCGCTGCTGTGGTGGTCGCTCGCGCTGCTGCTGGGAGGGATCACCTTCGGAGCCTTCGTGCAGCCGATGGCGGAGAACGCGGACGGGCTGCCGGCGGAGGTCATGGTCATCTTCGGCGGCACCGAGGGCATGGTCGATGGCTACCTCGGGTTCATGGGCGTCTACTTCGCGATCATGGTCGCCGTCTTCGCGATCCTCTCGGTGCAGGCCCTGCGCGGCGAGGAACAGGGCGTGCGCGCCGAGCCCGTGCTCGCGGCGGCCGTCTCCCGCACCGGCTGGCTGCTCTCCTGGGTCCTCGTCACCGCGCTCGGCGCGCTCTGGCTGCTCACTCTCGCCGGACTCGGCACCGGACTCGGGGCAGCGCTGGCCACCGGCGACGGGGATCTGTTCGGGAGCGTGCTCCTCGGGCACGTCGCGCACACACCGGCGATCTGGGCGCTGCTCGGGCTCGCCGTCGCACTCTACGGCTTCGCGCCGCGCTTGCTCGGCATCACCTGGGCCGTGTTCGCGTGGGGGACAGCGCTGAGCCTGTTCGGCGACATGCTGCAGCTCGACGACGGAGTGCTCGCCACCTCCGTGTTCCGTCACGTCGGCCAGTATCCGGCGCAGGAGATCTCCTGGCTCGCGGTCGGAGCGCTCGCCGCCGTCGCGGTCGCGCTCGTTGTCGTCGGGATGCTGGGCTTCCGCCGTCGTGATCTGATCACGGCATAGCCGGAGTAGGCTCCGCGCTCGGAGATCAATCGCACGAGAGGCTCCCGGAAAGTAGTGCGCGCTACTTACCGGGGGCCTTGAGCGTGAACTCGCCCATCAGTGGCAGGTTGACACTCGCGAAGTAGCGGCGCGGGGCCGGCGAGCCTTCAATGGATGCAGGTCGACTAGAGATGCCCTCTGCGGAGGAGGGATCAAGTGGCGTTGATTCCGTGCTCGCTCCGTTGGTGGCGCGGACGCGGACGGTGCATCATGCGGTAGGGCCGGTGGCGTATGACTGCGTGAAGGTGATCGTCGTCCGTGACGGCTCCGCATTCGTGTTCTCCGAGTTCGGGCAGCAGCCGGTCAAGGCCGGTGATGTCATCCTGCTGGGCGCGAACGTGCTCGCAGGCTCGGAGCCCGAGGGACACATCACTGTGACGACGGTCTATCTCGACACGGACTATGTGCTGGACCAGGTGCGCTGGCAGTACGCCGCGTTCCTCTCTGATCGGCTCGACGCGCAGGGGTTCGCGGAAACGATCTATACCGAGCCCGCGCAGATACTCCGCCTCGGGGAGGATCGGGCCGGGATGCTGATGCCGTGGCTGGACGAGCTGGTCGCGCTCAGCGTCGACGGGGACTTCGTGCGCCACTATCTGCGGATGCAGGCGCTGTGGTTCCAGATCGCCTACGTGATCGCCCCGTTCATCAAGGTCTCTCCTGTGCGCGTCTCGCCTTCGCAGCGTGCGCATATCCGGCCCACCCTGCCTCGGGATCGCCGGTTCGCGCCGCTGCGTATCGAGGCGAGACGAGCGGCCGGGTTGCTGCGTGAGAGCCCGGCTCGGCGGTGGACGTTGGAGGAGTTGGCTGCCGAGGTGCATCTGTCGCCGTCGCGGTTGAGCAGCGTGTTCGTGGAGGCGTATGGGAAGACGCCGCTGGCGTTTCTGACGATGCTCCGGGCGGAGCACCTGGCAAAATACCTTCGTGAGACTGATCTGACGGTGACGGCTGCGATGCAGCGAGTGGGCTGGCACTCTCGTAGCCACGCCACACGATTGTTTCGGCAGTACGTCGGTGTCACCCCCGGCCACTATCGCCAGATGCGCGCACGGATCGCCTGAGCGCTGTGCCCGATCTGCCAACTCTGTGCCGCTTCTTCGAGACCATCGGCGTTCGGTCGTTTCCGGCGCGGATTGCCTGGTAGTCCGGTAGAGACTCGTCGGGTTCGTCACGAAGCCTGACGGTCATCGTCTCCATTCTTTGTCCGTCTCGTCTCCTGATCCTCCCGGCGCACCTCGAGGCGCAGGGTCGCCCCCGAGCGGGGTGACCTCCAGCGGAACAGGAGGTCTGGCGATGGATGAGGTACGCGACACTCGGGTGGCTCGCGGCTCGACGCCGGGCCGGGCTTCGGCGGTCGCCGCAGTCTTCGAGGGGCTGCGTGAGGCGATGCCTCTGCCGGTCGCGGCGTGGGAACTGGCGCGCTCGGGGGTCCCGGTTTTCCCGTGCGCACCGGGCGGGAAGCGCCCGATCCCCAGGCGTGGCTTCCATGAGGCCACCACTGATCTGCGACAGGTCGAGGCGTGGTGGCGGCAGAGGCCGGGAGCGAACATCGCCGTCCCGACTGGTGCCGTCTCTGGCGTGGTGGTCGTCGATGTGGACGTGCACGGCGTCAACGGGTATCCGGCTGCCTCCCGTGCGGCACGCGCCGGACTGATCCCCGAGCCGATGGCGACCGTGACCACGCCCACGAGCGGTAGGCACCTCTACTTCGCCGCTGATCCCGACCGTGAGCAACGGTCGTGGCAGGTCGCACGGGCCGGGGTGGACTTCCGGGGCGACGGCGGCTACATCATCGTGCCGCCCTCGGCGCGGATGATCGACGGCGAACGGGTGCCGTACCGGGTCGAGAGCGCCAGAGCCAGCGCGGTCGCGTCGCTGGACGCGCAGCGGTTGCGGGACTTCCTCGACCCGCGCCCAGCGCCCCGGTACACAGGCCCGCTGATCCTCTCCTCCGAGGCGGATGTGTCGAGGCTGGTGTATCGGGTGGCGAGTCTTCGCGAGGGCGAGCGCAATCTCGGTCTGTTCAAGGCAGCGTGCCGTCTGGCAGAGCATGGGGTGCCGTCCCGTGACGCGCTGGATGTGCTCACCACGGCGGCGAGCCAGGCCGGGCTGGGTGGGCGTGAGATCGCCCGGACGGTCGGATCGGCCTACCGCCACGTCAGCATCTACGGCCCGAGGACACGGGCACCGGCACGCAGCGCCGATGCGTTCACACGCTCACCCCTACCGGCATCACCGCCGTTGTCACGGGGGCTGTGATGGTGCGCGAACGGTGGGGCTGGGCCGTGGTGACGGCGGCGACCGGCACCGTCTTGATCGGGATCGGTGCGTTCTGGTTGTCGTTCATGGCGCTCGCTGACCTCGCGGCGCGTTCGGGTGTCACGCCGGGGCAGGCGTGGATCTGGCCGCTGCTGGTGGACGGACTGATCGTGGTCTCCACCATCGCCGTCGTTGCCCTGGATGGGCGCTCGGGTGCCTGGTATCCGTGGGCGTTGCTGATCTGCGGGGCGCTGGTGTCGGTCGCGGCGAACGCTCTGCACGCGATCGTCGCGGCGGATGCGAGCGTGCCCGGCGTGCTCGCGGCGACCGTCGCGGCCGTCCCGCCGCTGGTGCTGCTGGCCAGCACGCACCTGACCGTCGTCCTCACCCGCTCGACGCCCAACCCCGCAACCGCCACGGCCGAACCGGAACCGAAGCCAGAAGCCGAGTCGGAGGCGGTCGCCGTCGATGCGGTCGAAGGCGAGCCGCCGGGTCGTCGTGAGCGAGCCGTGCAGCTGCGGGAGGTCGGGTGGTCGAACAAGGCCATCGCCGACGAGCTGGGAGTGCATCCCTCGACGGTGGGCCGCTGGTTCGCGCCGCCGGTCGAGGAATCCGAAACCACGAGAGAGATGGAGAGAACATCATGAACGCGAATCCGCATGAGCAGCACGGACAGCCTGATCCCTGGCTGGACGCGGTGCCGAAGCCAGACGAGCCCGAGCAGCCGCGCCAGGTACGGCAGGTGCCCGAGGCGGTGGAGGCCGCCACCGCCACCAAGACCAAGCGTGCTGACGGCGCTGCGACCACGACGTCGGAGACGAAGGCTGAGGCGGCCGAGGTCGAGCAGAAACTCGAGAGGCATCGTGCGCGTGGCGTGGAGTGGGTGCGCCCGACCGACTTGATCGCCCGCAATAGCGCGTCGATGGCCGGGCGCGGTATCGACCTGGAGGTCGAGCTGGCCCGGCAAGCACGCGCCCCGATGGTCAGGGGGCTCAAGGGCATCGGTGAGCGGGCGAAGCGGCTGTCGCCGTTGTCCGCGTTCGGGCACGGTGCCCGCCACCACGCGCCGACGCGCGCTGCGGTCGGGAAGTCGTGAAGCGGTGAACAGCGATGACCCGGCCACGAACTCCCGACCACCCCCAGCACCGAGGGAGATCGCGTGCACCTCGACGCAAGGAGGCGCCCACCATGAGAACCCGCACGACACTCCAAGAGCCGGAAGACTTCACCAGTGGCGAGGGCCTGCGCGCCCTGCTGAACCGGCTGCACGAGGCCGGCCCCGGCGCGTGGCAGCACGATCCGGTCGCCGCCGATCTGATGGTCTACGCCGCGCAGAAGTACGACCTGCTGGCGCGCAAGCACGGCCTCGACCCGTGGGAAGCAGCGTCCGCCGCGTTCGACGTGATGCGCACCAAGGCGGCGCGCACCGCCGACGATCCGTGGGGCGTGGTCACGCACGCGGTGCGGATCACCTGCATCGCGGAGGAACGGGGGCAGGGCCTGCTGTGCTCGGTGCATCAGGCCAGACGCCCGAACTTCTCGGTGTTTCATGACGCGGAGAGGCTTTCGGATCGGGAGAACCCGCTGACGGACTATCACGCCTCCTTCCAGGTCACCGACCCCGACCCCACCGACACCGATACCGGCGCGGATGCGGATGCTGGGGTGGGGCCTCCGGCGGTGCGCATGTCGGCTCATGCGGCGATGGACGACGCCATCGCCCTGTTCGTCGCGCTGGAGTGGCCGCCGCACGTCGCCCGTGCCGGGGTGGAGCACATCTGCCAGGCCCTCGCTCGCGCCGGGAACCGGCAGAGCGCCTACGAGCTGCTGCGCCGCGACAAGCACGCCCGCGCCCTGCTTGATGTGAACCGCACCGCATGGTCGGCGCTGCTGCGGGCGCTCCTCGGGCACCCGAACCCGGCATACGCGGCCACCGCGTCGGGGCGGGGCATCCTGCTGCGGCTGCTGATCGGTGAGAGCCGGGAGGCGTTGCTGCGAGACGATGACCTCGTGCTGATGATCTCGCTGGCCGCCCCGAAACCTGGGGGCCGGTGATGGGCGCGCAGACCGGGCACATCGAGCTCGACCGCACGGTCGCCTCGATCATCGTCGGCCACCGGCACCGCACCGACCTGGGCGACCTGGACGCGCTGTGCGAGTCCATCGAGCGCGACGGGCTCTTGCAGCCGCTCACGGTCACCGTCGACGGCGTGCTGGTCTGCGGTGCCAGGCGGCTGGCCGCGATCAAACGGCTGGGCTGGCGCACGGTGAACGTGTGGGTGCGCTCGGGCATCTCGGGCAGGCTCGGGCATCTGCTGGCCGAGGCCGATGACAACGTGCTCCACAAAGACCTCACCCCGGTCGAGGCGGCGGCGCTGTACCGCGAGTTGAAGGCGCTGATGGCCGAAGACGCCGCCCGCAGGCAGGCGGCGTCGAGGTTCAGCAGCGAGAACCAACCGGGAAGCGACGGTGCGGGAAAGTTTCCCACACCGTCCGAGCAGGCCGGCCGCGCCAGCGCGCAGGCCGCCGCGATGATCCCCGGCGGGGCCTCCTACAAGACGCTCGACAAGATCGACTACCTGCGCCGCGTCACCGACGACCCCACCGTGGCCGAGGCGGTGCGGGCGCAGGCAGCGGCGGAACTGGAACGCATCGACGCGGGCGCGCCGGTGCATCCCGCCTTCGAACGCATCCGCACCGCCCTCACCACCGACGCCGACGCTGACGGTGAGAGCGGGGCGGACTTGGGGGCGCTCGCGCAGGAAGCCGTGGCCCGCGCTCACGCCCGGAAGACCAAGACGCCGCAGCCTGCGGGCTCCCTCGACGACACCGACACCGACGACGGTGCGGCGGTGCGGTGGCCGGTGCGGGCGTTCGTGGCGACCTGGACGGAACTGGCCGAATGGTGGACGCACTACGACGCCGTGGTGCTGGCCACCGATCTGACCGACGAGCAGATCACCTCCTTCCTCGACACCGCAGACGGCACCAGCGCGTTCGCTGCGGAACTGCGCACCGCCTGGCAGGAGCCCACCGAACCCGTGGTCGCGGCGCGCAGGCACCTTCGCGCGCTCTGACACGCGCTCCCCGGCCGGGATCGTGCACCTGGAGGCATGAAAACCTCCGATGACCCCGCCCGCACCCGCCGCCGACTCATCGCCCTGATCGCTGCGGGAATCGTGCTGCTCGTCCTGACCGGGATCGGCGTCTACGGCCTGCTCACCGGCCCCGCCGAGCCCGCCACATCCGGGCCGGACGACCGGACGGTGCAGGTTCCCGCTGGCCCCGGCGATCCGACGCCCCGGCTGCCGCGCATCGCGCCGACCGACGATCCCGAGGAGTTCGCCCGCAGCGCGGCACTCGCGCTGTTCACCTGGGACACGACCAGCGGCCTGTTCCCGCTCGACTACGCCTCCGTGCTGCTCGACGTGGGCGACCCGACCGGCACCGAGCAAGCCGGGCTCGCCTCCGACATCGCCGCCTACCTGCCCTCCCGTGAGGCGTGGCTCGATCTGCGCCAGTACCAGACGAGTCAGCACCTGAGCATCGACGACGCCTTCGTGCCGGGCCAGTGGGCCGAAGCGGTCGAGCAGGCCCGTCCGGGGCAACTCCCGGTCGGGGCGACCGCGATCACCATCGAGGGCACCCGGCACCGCACCGGCGTCTGGAACGACGAAACCGTCGCCT
This sequence comes from Brooklawnia propionicigenes, assembly GCF_030297015.1. Taxonomy (NCBI): domain Bacteria; kingdom Bacillati; phylum Actinomycetota; class Actinomycetes; order Propionibacteriales; family Propionibacteriaceae; genus Brooklawnia; species Brooklawnia propionicigenes. The sequence continues at coordinate 1,263,574 of NZ_AP028056.1, forward strand.
CCGAGCACGCGGTGGCGTTCACGATCTTCCTCGCCTGCCCGCCCGAACTCGACGACGAACCCTCCGACGACGGCGACGGCGAGACCTCGCCGCCGGAGACCGGCGGCGGGGCGGCGTCCTGCTACCTGCTGCGGCTGTCGATGCTCGACAGCCCGCTGCGCTGAGAAGGGCAGGGCGTGACGATGAAGAAGGCAGTAATCGCTCTGGCCGCGCTGATGCTGCTCGGCCCGATGCTCGGTCTGCTCGGGATCGGCGTGCTGATGAACCCCGCCGCCAACGCCGCCTGCACCATCGACGGCGGCGAGGTGAGCCTCGGCAACGTCCCGGACGAGTTGACCGTCACCACGCAGGACGGCACGACGTTCACGCTCAACAAGACCCAGCTCACGCACGCGGCGACCATCATCCAGGTCGGGTCGGGCATCGACGGCGTGGGCCGCGACGGTATCCAGATCGCGCTGATGGCGGCGCTGACGGAATCGACGCTGCGGATGCTCGCCAACACCGGCGCGTACCCGGAATCCGGCACCTACCCGAATGACGGCGACGGCTCCGATCACGACTCGCTCGGCTTGTTCCAGATGAGGCCGGCGGCGGGCTGGGGCACCGTCGCGGAGTTGATGGACTCGACCTATCAGGCCCGCGCGTTCTTCGGCGGCCCGGCCGGGCCGAACCACCCGTCTCCGCGAGGGCTGCTGGACATTCCCGGCTGGCAGGAGATGGACAAGGGCTCCGCTGCGCAAGCGGTCGAGGTCAGCGCCTACCCCGACCGCTACCGCAACTACGAGCCCGTCGCGGCGACCATCCTTGACGCGCTCACCAGTAGTGCGAGCTCGGGCAGCGGGAGCGGCGGCCCGGTCACCGGGTCGTCGCAGGTGGTGTTCCCGCTGCCGCAGGACGCCTGGGTGCTCACCGACGAGTTCGGGCCGCGCATCCATCCGATCACCGGCGAGCCGTCGTTCCACACCGGCACGGACTTCGCCGCCCCGGACGGCACGCCGATCCTCGCCGCCGCCAGCGGTGTGGTGACCGTCGCGGAGTTCTCCAGCGGGTACGGCGGGCTGATCGTCGTCGAGCACACCCTCGGCGGGAAGACGGTCGCGACTGCCTACGCGCACTCCTGGCAGCACGGCATACACGTCAGTCCCGGCGACACCGTGACCGCCGGGCAGCACATCGGTGACGTCGGCTCGTCCGGGATGAGCACGGGGCCACATCTGCATTTCGAGGTTCGCGTGGGCGGCACCGACGGGGAGCACACCGACCCCGCCGCGTGGCTCAACGACAACAACGCGGCGGACCTGCCCGAGGCCACCGGCGGTGGCCCTGGTGCAGGCTGCCAGAACGGGAGCGCGCCACTCGATCCGAATACCGGCATCGCCCCACCGGAGCGGGCACCGGACGGCTCGTGGCCTGCCGAGTCGTGCTCGCTGCCCGATCCGACCCAGCCCACTCTTGACGGCGCGTGCGTGACGCCGCGCACCGCGACGATCCTGGCTCAGATCGAGGCGATGGGCTTCGAGCACGATGGCCTCTACTGCTGGGACGAACACGAGTGGAACCCCAGTAGCGACCATCCGCGAGGCGCGGCGTGCGACTGGACGTTCGGCGCGTACGGGCACTTCCCCTCCGACGCGGAGAGGGCCAGCGGGGATCGGCTCGCGGACTGGCTGGTCGCCAATGCCGAGACCTGGGCGGTGAAGTACGTCATCTGGCAGGGCCGCATCTGGACGGCCGCTCGCGCCGACGACGGGTGGCGTCCCTACACCGGCGGCGGGGTCTACGACCCCTCCGACCCCTCGGGCGGTCACTTCGATCACGTCCATCTCTCGGTCGAATAGGGGGCCTGGTCATGGACGTGTTCCCCGACTTCGACGGGCTCTCAGGAATCGGCGATCTCCAGCAGGTCGTGGGCGCGCTGCTGATGTTCGTGCTCGTGATCGCGGTGCTGATGGTGATCGTCTCCGGCGCGATCCGGGGGATAGCGGCAAGCACCGGCAACTACGCGGCGGCAGCCAAGGGGCGCGTCGGCGTGCTCATCGCTCTCGGTGCCGCCGTCCTCGCCGGTGGCGGCGTCGCGTGGATGAACTGGCTCATCGACGTCGGCCGACAACTCTGAGCCCCCACTGTCTGCGCCCGCCCCGAACTCCTCCGGGGCGGGCGCTTCGTCGTGTCCGCCGCGAGCACCTGGAGCCATCACCATCCAACGCTTCGTGAAGGAGAACTGCCGTGATCGACATCGACCCCAACTCGTCCGGGCTTCCGGGCATCGAGCAGTTGCGCACCATCGTCGGCGCGGTCATGACCGTGGGCCTGATCCTGGCCGTGCTCGCCCTGATCGTCAGCGCGATCATCTGGGCCTACGGCTCCAACAGCAGCAACCCCCACCTCGCCGGGAGAGGCAAGATCGGCGTCCTGATCTCCTGCGGCGCGGCCATCGTCTGTGGCGCGAGCGTGACGCTCATCAACTTCTTCTGGGGCGTCGGCCAGTCCGTCTGATCCACCCATCCACTCCGAACCAAGGAGGTCGTGATGGGTGTCTGCGACATTCCCGTCATCTCCACCGTCTGCGATACCGCAGGCGAAGCCGCCGCGTCACTGATCTCGGCACCGTTCGACTGGCTCGCGTCCGCGATGGGCGAGGCCGCCGGCTGGATGTTCACCTCCGTGTGGACGGTGTTCGACACCACGACCCTGGTCGACGTCACCGGCAGCGAGTACGTGGCCGTCTACAACCTGCTCTTCGGGATCGCTGTTTTCGTGATGCTGCTGTTCTTCTGTCTGCAGCTCATCACGGGCATGATCCGGCGAGAACCCGCCGCGCTCTCGCGCGCGGCTCTCGGGCTCGGCAAGAGCGTCCTGGGCTCCTTCGTGGTCATCACCCTGACCGCGTTGCTGTTGGAGATCGTCGACCAACTCTCGGTCGGCATCATCCAGGCAGCCGGTGAGACCACCGAGTCGATGGGCGACAAGATCGCGATCCTCGTCGCCGGGCTGACCGCGCTGAACATTGGCGCTCCGGGGGTCGGGGCGATTCTGACGATCTTCCTGGCGGCCCTGGCCATTGCTGCCGCAGCCATCGTCTGGCTGTCGCTGCTGGTGCGGAAGGCGCTGCTGCTGGTGGCGATCGTGCTGGCCCCGTTCGCGTTCTCCGGCGCGTCCTGGGATGCCACACGCGGCTGGATCTCGAAATGGGCCATGTTCGTCCTGGCCCTCATCTTCAGCAAGCTCGTCCTCGTCGTGATCCTGCTGGTCGCGGTCACCCAGGTCTCGGCCCCCATCGACAGCGCCGACCTCTCCAGTGTGGCCGACCCGCTGGCCGGAATCGTGCTCATGGCGCTTGCAGGTTTCGCCCCGTACATGACCTACCGCTTCCTGTCGTTCATCGGCTTCGACCTCTACAACAGCATGGGCACCGAGCAGGAGGCCAAGAACGCGCTGAACCGGCCGGTGCCTACACCGGGCAAGCCCCAAGGCGGTGAGCCGAAGCAAGTCCTCGACGGGGCCAGCAAGGGCGGCGGCAAGAAGACCGGCGGCGGCAGCGGTGGAGGCGGAGGCGGTGGCGGCGGTGGGCCGACCCCGAAGCCGACGCCTGCCGGGGGCGGCGGTGCGGGTGCGGGCGGCTCGGCGGCCGGGGCCGGTGCCGGTGGTGGTGCTGCGGCAGCAGGCCCGATCGCGGCCGGGGTGGTGCTCGGAGCCCAAGCGATCAAGGCAGCCGTGACCGCCGGGCCGAAAGCGGGCCAGGTGCTGGCCGACAACGCCGATGCCGCCGCGAGCGGAGCCGGGCAGACCAGTGACGTCACCCCGCAGGCTCCGCCGCCGTCGCAGCCGCTGCCGAAGAACCCGAACAGCACCCCGCCGCCTCCGAAGCCGACCAAGGAGTGACCCGTCATGCCCAGTAGCGAGACAACAACGGTGGAGCGTGGCGGCGGCGAGCTGGTGCCGGTGAAGTTCTCCCGGCTCACCCGCAGGGGCATCCTGCTCGGCCTGTCGCTGTCGCAACTGATCACCCTCGGGATCGGCGGGGTGAGCCTGGTGGCCGCGTTCTACGGCGGCGGGGGCGTGCTGTTCCTTATGTCCGCGCCGATCTGGGTGATCGCGGCGGCGCTGACCTGGATACCCGTCGCGGGGCGTCCGATGGTCGAGTGGCTGCCGGTCGCGTTCTGGTGGCTGTGGCGCTCCACCGGGGGCCAGCTGGCGTACCGGCGGCGGATCGTCAGGCCCCGGCCTGCCGGGACGCTCGCGCTGCCCGGCGACATGGCGAGGCTGCGCGAGTACACCGACCCCGAGACTGGGGCCGGGATGATCCACGACCCGACCGCCGCGACGCTGACGGTGGTGACCGAGGTGACGCACCCGGCGTTCGTGCTGCTCGACCCCGGCGAGCAGGAGCGCCGGGTCACCGCCTGGGGGCGGGTGCTGGCGACCGTGTGCCGGTCTGGGCGGATCGCGACCTTGCAGGTGCTGGAGCGGACGCTGCCGGATTCCGGGCAGGGCTTGGCGGAATGGTGGGCCGCGCACGGCACCGCCGACGACTCGTGGGCGGCGACGACCTATCAGGAGTTGATCGACCGGGCCGGGCCTGCCGGGGAGCGGCACGCGACGACGATCAGCCTGAGCCTGGACATGAAAGCCGCCGCCCGGCAGGTCCGCACCGCTGGCGGCGGCATCCGGGGCGCTGCCGCCGTGCTGCGGCAGGAGATGAGCACGCTGACGGCCGCGTTGCGCTCGGCCGACCTGACGCCGGGCGGCTGGCTGGGCACGGGGCAGATCGCGGTGATCCTGCGCAGCGCGTATGACCCGGCCATCGCCGCCACGTTGGAGCGCCACGGCGACCTCGGCCACGACCTCGCCACGGCCGGGCCGGTCGCGATCACCGAGTCGTGGGGGCATCTGCGCAGCGATTCGGCGTTCCACGCGGTGCTGTGGATCAGCGAGTGGCCGCGCTCGATGGTGCATCCCGGCTTCCTGTCCCCGGTGCTGCTCTCCAGCGGCATCCTCCGGGCGTTCTCGCTGATCTGCACGCCGCTGCGCACCGATCAGGCGGCCCGCGATATCCGCCGCAAAAAGACCGAGTACATCTCCGACGCCGCGCAGCGGGCGCGGATCGGGCAGATCGAGGACGCCGGCCAGACCGCCGAGTACCACGACGTGCTCCAGCAGGAGGCCGACCTGACCGCCGGGCACGGGGTGCTGCGCTACACGGGCCTGATCTCGGTCTCGTCCGACACGCTGCCCGAGCTGGAAGCGGCGGTCGCGGCGATCGAGCAGGCCGCCATCCAAGCCTCGTGCGAGACGCGGAAGTTGGTCGGCCAGCAGGCCGTCGCGTTCACGGCGTCCGCCCTGCCGCTGTGCCGCCGCGGCTGAGCATCCCGGCGTACCTGGACGCCACCACCTGACTCGTTTGGAGAACCGACATGCCCACATTCAACGATCCCGCCGCCGTCGCCGAAGAAGCCCGCCAAGCGATGCGGGGTCTCGCGCACGCCAGCCAGCGCATCGACGACCCCGACGTGCTCTACGGCGTCGCCGGGGAACTGCTCGGCACCCTCCGCTCGCTGGAGCAGTCCCTCATCCAACTCTCCGGTGCCTGCCTGACCTACCAAGGCCGGGCCGCGCACGATGACGGCGACCGGAATCTGGGCGCGGCGGATGCCTGGGCCGCCGCCGATGCGCTCGCTCAGGCGGCACGCCACATCAGCGGGGCCGAGGCGCTCCTGGATCAGGCATCCGGGCATCTCGGGCGGATCGCCTGGCAGCCCCCGCTGCGCCAGTGGGTGAGCGTCGTGTTCTTGCAGGGCGAGGAAGCCGACCGCGTGCTTGACCTCATCGACCAGGACGGCACCGAGGCGGCGATGGAGCACCTGCGCGGCTTCGACTACGGCGAGGAGACCACCAGCGCGGCACTCGTGAACGGGCACGTCTACGACGAGCCGCCCACGGGCATGAGCGAGCAGCGCGTCAACGACGGCGCGTACGCGCTCGTCTACAGCCGGGCGTTCGGGCACGTCGCCCTCTACCGGGAGCACGACCCGGCCAGCGAGACGACGACGGCCAGCACCGCCACCGAGATGACCGGGACAGGCCCGGTGCAGGACGCCGCGACCGCCGAGGACGTGCAGCGGGCGCTCGAGGAACGCCGCGACCGGGTACGCGGCGACGGGTCGTGGTTCACCCCCGACCGCATCGCGCAGATCAAGCGCGACCGGGGGCTGGGCCGATGAACAGCGGCGACGGGGAGAAGCTGCACGCCTCGGTGCTGGTCGCCCCGGCCCGTGAGCGCCGCCGCTACCGCAAGCAGCGCCGCGAGGCGGCAGCCCGGCTGCACCGTGAGCAGCAGCAGCGGAAGATGGCTGAGGCGAAAGCCCGCGCCGAGGCGGAGAAGGCCGAACAGCGCGCCCGGCAGTACTTGCCCGCCGCCGGGGAGCCCGGCCCGGCGATGCTGCGCACGCCCGGCCGCTTCCATCTGCCCCGCCACCAAGACACCTCCGCCACGCTCGCCGGGGGCTACCCGTTCGTCGCCGAGGGCGGGCTCGGCTCCAGCGGCGTGTTCGTCGGGCAAGACCTCTACAGCGGCGGCAGCTTCGTCTACGACCCGTGGGTGCTCTACGCCAACGGCATCATCACCGCCCCGAATCTCGTGCTCGCAGGCATCGTCGGCAGCGGGAAATCGTCGCTGATGAAGTCCCTCTACACCCGCAGTCTCCCGTTCGGGCGGCGCGTGTACGTGCCGGGCGACCCGAAAGGCGAACATACGCCGATCGCGGAGGCGGTCGGGGGCCGGGCGATTGCGCTCGGTCACGGCATGGCCACCCGGCTCAACCCGCTCGATGAGGGCTACCGGCCCACGGGCTTCACTGACGCCGAGTGGCAGAGCACGGTCGCGGCGCGTCGCCGCGACCTCATCGGCGCGCTGGCCGAGGTCGTGCTCGCCCGCCCGCTCACCCCACTGGAGCACACGAGCATCGACGTGGCGCTGACGGCGACGGTGCGGGAGCACCCGGTGCCGATCCTGCCGATGGTCGTCGAGCGCATCCTCGCCCCGGCCGAGGACGTCGACGGCAGACTGGCCGAGGACGGCAGGATCGTCGGGCACGCGCTGCGCAGGCTGGTGGCCGGGGATCTCGCCGGGCTGTTCGACGGCCCTTCCACGGTCAGGTTCGATCCGACCCTGCCGATGATCAGCCTCGACCTGTCGCGGGTCACCGAGAACTCCACGCTGATCAGCGCGCTGATGACGTGCTGCTCGGCCTGGATGGAATCGGCTCTCCTCGACCCGTCCGGCGGGCAACGCTGGGTGATCTACGACGAAGCCTGGAGGCTGATGTCCCAGCCGTCGCTGTTGCGCCGGATGGACGCCCACTGGCGGCTCGCCCGCCACTACGGGATCGCGAACGCCTTGATCTTCCACAAGCTGACCGACTTGGAGAACGTGGGCGACGCCGGGAGTGCGATGCGCTCGCTGGCGAACTCGCTGCTGGCCAACGCGGAAACTCGCGTGATCTACCGGCAGGAAAGCGACCAGCTCGGCGTGACCGCCAAGACCCTCGGCCTGACCACGACCGAACGCAAACTGCTGCCCTCGCTCGGTGTCGGGCAAGGGCTGTGGAAGATCAAGGAGCGCAGTTTCGTCGTGCAGGCACAGTTGCACCCCGACGAGCTCGACCTGTTCGATACGTCTTCTCGCGCCGCCGCGAGAACCTAGAAGTTCGCCCGGATTCTGACGGTTCCGCGAGTGCTGTCGGCGCTGTCGGCGCACCTTCCTCGTGCGCCCGTCCGGGCCGCTCCGAGGTGAGTGAGGGAGGCCATCGTGTCTGACCAGAGTGAGTTCAGCAGCGACAGCACCGGGTCGCCGTTCTTGGACGGCCTCTCCGCGTTCGAGGCCGGTGTCGACAAGTCGGAGGCGGTACCGGATGCGTTGTACGCGGAGCCGTGGTTCGGGCGCGACAGCGCGGGCTTCGGGCTGCTCGTGGGCCGCAACAAGGTCATCGACGTGCGCGTGGGGCCAGAGGGCCGCGAGATGCGCATCGGCAGGTTCACCGGGAACCGTCGCCGCCCGATCAGCGCGGCGGGCGTGGCCAAGGTGTTCGGCATGACGGTCGCGCAGTCCGAGCGGATGCTCGACCATATGGAGCAGGCGCTGCGCGCCGGGATCGCCGCCTACCAGGAGACCTACCGGACGCTGGCCGTCGAAGCCTTCGGCACCGAAGACCCCGTGGGGGTGAGACTCACCCCGAACCTGCTGCAAGAAGTCCACCCAGAAGTCATCGAGGAAGTGCAGCTGGCCGAGCGGCAGCGGGCGCTCCGCGACCGACTGGACACCGGCGTCGCACCACAGCCGCCGCGTCCGCGCCAGCCAGGGCCGCGCCAGCCGGGGCCGCGTCGCCCCAGCGCGCCGATCTCGGCTGGGCGCACCGAACCGGACACGCCGGGCCGGTCACCCGGACTCTCCCTCTGAGCACGGGCAAGGGGCAGGCGATGGACACCACGGGCGATGACCGGGAACGGCTCACTGCGACCATGCAGGCGCTCGATGACGGGCTGAACCGGATCGCGCAGAAGTACGACGGCAGCGTGACGTTCTCCTACGAAGATCCCGAGACGTTCGGGGCCGGGCACTTCGTGTTCTACCCGGAGAACGACACGAACTCGCGGTTCGCGATCGAGGAGCAGTACACCGGCACCGACTGGTCGGACGACGACCGGCTGCCGACGTCGTGGACGTGGACGGCGCAGCGCCGCGTGCGCCACCCGGACGGCGGCACGGTGTGGGGTATCGAGCGCGAGGGCGAGAGCCGTGCGGAGGACTTCTGGCAGGTGCTCGTCGAGGCCGAGAAGTGGGCGCGCCGCACACAGAACCGCACCGCGCCGAGCAACCAGTTCGGCATCGGTCACCGCCGACGCCCAGAGCCACCCGCGCCGAGACTCTGACCCCTGCGGTCGGAGGGGTCGGGCGCACCTGGCGGCATGAGAAAACCTCCCGCCCACGCCTCTGCCCCCGCGCCGGTGACGATGCCGGTGATCCGCCTGACCGTGCACGACGACGGCACGATGACCGCCACCGTCGACGGCGAACCGCTCGCCCCGCCGCAGGCGGAGGGTGCGTGGCGGCGCGGATCGTTCGCCCGGATCGTCGATCAGGTCACCGGGGATCGGATGATCCCGGCCCGCGTCGAAGTCCGCGAAGCCGATGGCAGCACCTTCACCGACATCATCACCGCCAGCCCGCGCCAGCCTGCACCCGTCGAGGCACCGCCCGAACCGGAACCGGCCGAAGCGCCCCGACTGCTGGAAGTGACCGGCGCGGGCTTCGTCGCCGGGGAGGACGTCGCGGTCTGCCGCCTCATCCGGCACACCGACGCCACCACGGACGGGCGGGTGCGGGCGGTCATCGACCTCGCCCACGACGGCGTGAGTGACGCCGATGAGGTCTTCCTGGTCGGGCGGGTCTCGGGCACGCTCGTGGTGCGGAGCCTGGCGTGAGCGGCCCGGCCACGGGACGGCAGACCGGCTCGTTCGGTGACGAGCTGACCAACGCCGCCATGATCGGCCTGATCGGGCTGTTCGCGCTCGCGCTGCTGCTGCGCGCCGCAGGTTCGGTGGCCGCGTTCCTCACCGGCACGACCCAACCCGCCGCAGGCCCCGCCGCCGGGGTCGGGGTGCTGTTCAACCCGGCCGATCCCGCGACCGCGCTGGACGCCGACGGGTTGAACGCCGTCGTCTACTGGATCGTCGCGGCCGTCCTGCTGACGGGACTCGGTGCTGGGATCGGATGGGTGTGGACGCGGCTGCGCCGCCACGCACGCCAGACCGAGACCGACCCGCACCGGCTCGCCGGGATCGCCAGCAAGCACGAGGTCACCCGCACGGCCTCGTCCAAGGCGCTGCTGGCACGAGCTGCGAACCTGCGCCCGTCGCTGGAGCGTCCGACACCGGCCGATGTGGGCTACCGGATCGGCACCGCGCACGGCCTGGAGGTCTGGGCCAGCGTCGAGGACTCCGTGCTCCTGATCGGGCCACCGAGAAGCGGCAAGTCACTGACCGTCGCTGTCCCGTTCATACTGGACGCGCCCGGCTCGGTGGTCGCGACCTCCACCCGGCCCGACAATCTCACCGCGAGTCTGCGCGCCCGGCAGCGCATCGGCCCCACGGCGGTGTTCGACCCGCAACACCTCGCGGAGGGCCTGCCTGCCGGGTTGCGGTGGTCACCGATCAGAGGCTGCGAAGACCCGCTCACGGCGATGATCCGCGCCACCGGGCTCGCCTCCGCGACCGGCCTGAACTCTGGGGGCGTCGAGGGCGGCGGGTTCTGGGAGGGCAAGACCCGCTCGGCGTTGCAGGCGCTGCTGCACGCGGCGGCGATCGACCACCGGCCCCCGGCCGAGTTGTTCCGGTGGACGCTCGACCCGACCGCCGCCACCGACGCGGTGGCGATCCTCACCAACAGCCCCGACGCCGCCGGCGGGTGGGCCGAGTCCCTGGAGGCGATGATCGACTCCGACCCCCGCACCCGCGATTCCATCTGGCAGGGCGTCTCCCTGTCGCTGTCCGCCTTGGCCGACCCGCGCGTGCTCGATGCCGTCTCACCGGGAGAGGGCGAGGACTTCGACCCCGAGACGTTCATCCGCTCGCGGGGCACCCTCTACCTGCTCGCCACCGGCGCCGGAGCCGGGGCCAGTGCCGCGCTCGTGGCGGCGTTCGTGGAAGACCTCGTGGAAGCCGCTCGCCGCGTCGCCGCCCGCTCGCCGGGGGCGCGCCTCGACCCGCCCCTGTTGCTCGCGCTCGATGAGATCGCCAACCTGAGCCCGCTGCCGTCGTTGCCGACGCTCATGTCCGAGGGCGGCGGCACGGGAATCACGGCGATGCCCGTCCTCCAATCCCTGGCGCAGGCGCGGGATCGCTGGTCGGAGAACCAGGCGAACGCGATCTGGGATGCGGCGATCACCAAGATCGTCCTCGGCGGGGCGTCCAACTCCCGCGACCTGCAAGACCTCAGTGCCCTGATCGGGGAGCGTGATGAGTTCACCGACAGTGTGACCTTGGGCGACCACGGCAACCGCTCGAACCAGCGCTCCGTGCGGCGGGTGCCGATCATGCCGCCTGACAGAATCCGCACCCTCCCGTTCGGCACCGCCGTCACGCTGCTGCGTTCGGCACCGCCGATCATCACCGATCTGCGGCCCTGGCCTGCCCGAGACGATGGCGAGCGGTTGAAGTCGGATCGGGCCGAGATCGAGGCGCTGCTGCAACGAGGCGCGAATGCCCCGTGAACCGCACCTTCCGGACAGGCACCGGGCGGCGGTGCCTGATGCAGGCGTGTGGAGGTGATCGGTGATGGTCAGACGCAGAACCCGGAACCCACCACCGGGGCAACTCGAGTTCGACCTGTGGGGGCTGGCCGAGACCGACGCCGACGAGACCACCGAACAGGCGCGGGCAGCCGAGCCGGAGACGACGCAGAAAGGGGCGGAGCGTGAACAAGTACGGGGCGAGGGCGCGGGAGCACTGGAGGACGCACGCGCCGCAGCGGTACGAGCAGATCGAGAACCCGGAACGGTTCTTCACCGAGCTGGGCCGGGAGGCGCAGGGGCAGATCACCGACCTGGCACGCCAGATCGAGACGAACCGCCCGTTGATGCTGGCCAAGACACGCTCTTCGAGGGAGACTTACTTACAAGAGGTCGCACGCCGGATGACGGCGCTGAGGATCGCGGAGGAGGTCGTGATGAACCAGTTGGCGTGGATTCACGACCCGGCGCTGCCGCTGAGCGAGGCCCGCGAGGAGTGGAACCAGACCACCGCGAACGACGAGAACCTGATCATGTGGGCCGAGCGGATGCAGGACTCGCCCGATCTGATGCCCGCGACGATCGATCTGGAGCAGAAGGCCAAAGACTGGGCCGTGCCCGTCTGGTTCTTGGAGGGTCTGGTGGAGGCCGAGATCCCGAGACGCTACCTGGAAGAGCACCAGAGCGTGCTAGCGGAGGCAGCGACGATCCGCTTCCTCCGCGAAGTCCGCTAACCCCCGAACCCGGCGGTGAGCCGGGGCCGCGGTTCGTGCCCGCCTCGCACGACGACCTCGCCCCGTCCGGCGCGAAGGCCCGCTTTCTCGCGAACGTCGCCGCCATCGAGACTGCCCGCGCGATCACAACAGAGCAGCGTCCGGCGACCGCCGAGGAACAGCAGGTGCTGGCCCGCTGGTCGAGTTGGGGCGCGCTGCCCGACGTTTTCGACGACAGCAAGCAGGGTTGGGCCGACGAACGCGACTGGCTGCGCGAACTGCTGGCCCCCGAGGAATGGGATGCGGCGGCACGCACCACGATCAACGCGCACTACACCGACCCGCTGATCATCCGGCAGATGTGGCGCGCCCTGACCGTGCTCGGCTTCGACGGCGGGCAGGTGCTGGAGCCCGGCTCGGGCTTGGGGACGCTTATCGGCATGGCCCCGGCGACGGCGCGCATGACCGGCGTCGAGCTCGACCCGGTGACCGCGACCATCAGCAGAGCGTTGTATCCGCACGCGGAGGTGCGGGGCGAGTCGTTCGCCGACACCCGCCTGCCCGAGGGGATGTTCGATGCGGCGATCGGGAACGTGCCGTTCTCGAACGTGACCTTGCACGACCCGGTGCATAACCCGACGCGGCAGTCGATGCACAACCACTTCATCCTCAAGTCGCTCAGGCTGGTGCGGCCGGGCGGGATGGTCGCGGTGCTGACCTCGCAGTACACGATGGACGCGCAGAACCCCGGCGCGCGCCGTGAGATGGGCTTGTTGGCTGATTTGGTGGGCGCGATCCGGGTGCCTGCCGGGGCGCACCGGCGCACAGCGGGCACCGACGTGGTGACCGATCTGCTCATCCTGCGCCGCCACGCCGACGACACGCGGCCCGCCGATGATGGTCTGTGGGAGACGGTCACCCCGATCAGCCTGGACGGGCAGACGGCGAAGATCAACGCCTACTTCGATGCCCACCCCGAGCATGTGCTCGGCACCCTGGGCATCGGGCACGGCATGTACGGCCCGGCGCTCACCGTCACGGGTGACCTGGAACGGCTGGAGACCGATCTGGCCGACGCGATCGACCAGATCACGTTCACCGCACGACGTACCGGTATGACGTTCACCGCCCCCACGGTCGAGCATCAGGCACGGCGGGCCGCGCATGTGCCGTCGCCGCCGAACCTGTGGGACGGCAGCATCGTCGCCACCGAGCGCGGGTTCGGCACCGTCGCGGCCGGGGCGGTCGAACCGCTCCCGGTGCCCAAGAGCGCCGAGACCGAGCTGCGCGCCCTGCTCAGGCTGCGGGATGCGGCGACCCGGCTGCTGGAGATGGAAGCGGCGACCGTGGATGACACCGAGGAGATCACCACCCAACGGGAGGGGCTGCGCCGCGACTACCAGAAGTATCTGGGCCGGTACGGGCCGCTGAACCGCTACACGCTGCGCCGCACCGGACGCACCAACGCCGCCGGGGAGGAGACGCACGCCAGGGTCGTGCCGACCCCGATCCGGCTGCTGCGCTCCGATCCGTTCGGGGCGCTCGTGCTCGCGCTGGAGCAGTTCGACGACACCGAGCAGACCGCGACCCCGGCGGCGCTCATGACCCGCCGGGTGGTCGCCCCGCGCACCGAGGTTCAGGGCGTGGACACTCCGGCGGATGCGGTGGCGGTGAGCCTGGATCGCACCGGGCGGATCGAGTTGCCGCTGATCGCGGACATGCTCGGCATGGACGAGGACGAAGCCAGGGGCGCGCTGACCGGGCTGGTGTTCACCGATCCGGTCACCGATGAACTCATCCACGCCCCCGCCTACCTGTCGGGGGATGTGCGCACCAAACTCGACGCCGCCGCCGAGCGCGCCGCCGACCCGGCGTTCCAGGCCAATGTTGACGCGCTCAGCGAGGTCGTGCCCGAACCGCTCGGCGTGCAGGAGATCGCGCCCCGGATGGGCGCGGTGTGGATCAGCGCCGACGTGCACGCCCAGTTCCTGAACGAGCTGCTGCGCACCAGCGAAGTCCGGGTCGAGAACCCGCTGCCGGGAATGTGGGAAGTGCGCGGCGGCCGGGCCGGGCTGCTGGCGACCAGCGAGTGGGGCACCGAGCGCCGCCCCGCCCCGGACATCGCCCAGGCGGTGATGGAGCAGAAGACGCTGCTGGTCTACGACGAGATCGAAGACGTCGGCGGCAAGACGCGCCGCGTGCTCAACCCCTTGGAGACCACCGCCGCGCAGGAGAAGGCCGACGCGATCCAGGAACGGTTCGCGGAGTGGGTGTTTGAAGACCCCGAACGCGCCCGCACGCTCGTGGCCGAGTACAACAAGCGGTTCAACTCGATCGTGCTGCGCGACTACACCGGCGCGGGCGAGTACCTGACGCTGCCGGGCATGGCGGAGAACTTCGTGCCCCGCCCGCACCAGCGCTCAGCCGTGGCCAGGATGATTGCCGAGCCCGCAGCGGGCTTGTTCCACGAGGTCGGGGCGGGCAAAACGGCCGAGATGATCATGGGCGTGATGGAGATGCGCCGCATGGGGCTGATCTCCAAGCCCGTGCTGGTGATCCCGAATCACATGCTGGAACAGTTCAGCCGGGAGTGGCTGCAAATCTACCCGCAGGCCAGGATTCTCGCCGCCTCCAGCAAAGACCTCACCGCCGACAAGCGGCGCCTGTTCGTCGCCCGCGCCTCGGCGAGTGAATGGGACGGGGTGCTGCTGACCCAGGGTGCGTTCGAGAAGATCCCGCTGCGCCAGGAGACCCAGCAGACCTACATACAGGCGCAGGTGGACGAGATGCGGCAGGTGCTCGCAGACGCCGAGGGCGACAAGCAGATGAGCGTCAAACGCATCCAGCGTCGCCTGCTGCAACTGGAGAACAAGGTCAAGGCCCGCATCGACAGCAGCCGGGACGCCGGAGTGTGCTTCGAGGACACCGGCATCGACTACGTGGTCGTGGACGAGATGCACATGTACAAGAACCTCGCCACCGAATCGAACATCCAGGACGCCGCGATCGAGGGCTCCAACCGGGCCAGCGATCTGCACATGAAACTGGAGTACTTGCGCTCCCAGGGCCGCGAGCGGGTCGTCACGGGGGCGACCGCCACCCCGATCTCGAACTCGGTGACCGAAGCGTTCGTGATGCAGAAGTACCTGCGTCCGGACTTGCTGGAAGCCGCAGGCATCGGGGCGTTCGATGCGTGGGCGGCGACGTTCGGGCAGACCGTCACGCAGATGGAGATGGCCCCGACCGCGAACAACACGTTCCGGATGAAGACCAGGTTCGCGAAGTTCCAGAACGTGCCGGAGATGCTGAAACTCTGGTCGATCTTCGCCGACGTGAAGACCGCCGAGGATCTGCAACTCCCGGTTCCTGACCTCAGTGAGCGCGAGGACGGCCGCAGAGCCCCTGCCACGGTCGCGATCCAGCCGACCGTCGAGCTGGAGCAGTTCATCGAAACCCTCGGCGCACGGGCCGAGAAGGTCGCCGCCCGCCAGGTGTCGCCCAGCGAGGACAACATGCTCACGATCAGCACCGATGGGAGAAAGGCGGCGCTGGATATCCGCATGATTGTGCCGCGTGACCCGTCCGGGCCGACCAAGGTCGATCTGGCCGCCGACAGCATCCACCAGGTGTGGGAGCGCACGAAGGACAACACCTACCTCGACCCGGTGACCGGGCAGGAGTCGGCGGTGCGGGGAGCGTTGCAGTTGGTGTTCTCCGATATCGGCACCCCGCACGCGGATCGGTGGAACGCCTACGACGAACTCCGGGCGCAGCTGGCCGCACGCGGCATGCCCGCCGAGTCGATCCGGTACATGCACGAGGCCAAGACCGACGTGGACAAGGCGCGCCTGTTCGCCGCTGCGCGTGCCGGGCACGTCGCAGTGCTGATGGGCTCGACCGAGAAGATGGGCGTCGGCACCAACGTCCAGAACCGGGCCGTCGCCCTATACCACCTGGACTGTCCGTGGCGGCCGAGCGACATTGCGCAGCGCGAGGGCAGGATTCTCAGGCAGGGCAACCAGAATCCCGAGGTCGGGATCGTCCGGTTCGTCACCGAGCGGTCGTTCGACTCCTACATGTGGCAGGGCGTCGAACGCAAAGCCATGTTCATCGCGCAACTCATGCGCGGGCGGCTCGACACCCGCGAGATCGAGGAGATCGACTCCTCCGCACTCTCAGCGGCCGAGGCCAAAGCCATCTCCAGCGGGAACCCGCTGCTGCTGGAGCACTCCACCGTGCACACCGAGGTACAGCGGCTGCGCCGCCTGGAGCGGGCCTATCACCGCAACGAGTCGATGCTCGCCCACGCCCGCGACCGCGCCGGTGACGACGTACGCCGAGCGAGCGCCGATATCGAGGCACTGGAAGCCGTGCTGCCGCAGGTCACCGACACCTCCGGTGAGAACTTCCGCATCGAACTGCACGGCCGCACCTACACCTCACGCGCCGACGCCGCCCATGCGCTCGCGGCATGGGCATACGACTCCGACCTGAAATGGGCACCCCGGTACGCCTCCCGCGACTACGGCACCATCGGGCGGGTCAGCGGGTTCGAGATCACCGTGTCCACCAGCCCGGCACTCGGCGGCGACCCGATGGTGCACGTCCAGCTCGACGGGGTGCCGCGCAGCGGGTTCGTCATCACCCGTGGGTCGTTCCTCGACGGCGGGGTCGGGCTGATCCAGCGGATCGAGAACCGCGCCTCCGGCATCCCCTCGCTGCTGGAGCAGGCCCGCACCGACCACGCCCGCGCCGAGGCCGAACGCACTGATGCCGAGCAGCGCATCGGCCAGCCGTTCCGCCACGCCCCGGCTCTCGCAGACGCCGAGGAAGACCTCGCCCGCATCGAGACCCAGTTGGCCGCGATGCAAGAGGACATCGATCACGAATCCCGGCCCGAACCAGCCCCCGAGCCTGAGCGTGAACCGGCGCTCACCGTCGAGGCGGTACGGGCGCATCGGCCCGCGCTCGGTATCCGTCCCGATCCGCAACGGAGCCCGGCAACGACGGCGGCGTTCACGTCCACCGACAGCGCAGCACGCGACCTGCGCCCACGGAGGCTGTGAACGAGCACCTCCCTGCCACACCGACCGCATAAGCGGGCGTGGGACGAGGACAGGAGGATGCGTGATGGGCATCAAGAACGGCACGATCATGGTCGGCCACATCGCCGGTGACCCAAAGCTGACATACAGCGAGGAGACCGGCACGCCGAGGTTCTACGCGCGTGTCGGCGTCGACCACTGGCGACGCGAGGACGACGGCACGTTCACCAACACGGGTCGGACGTACCACGACCTCGCGCAGCGCTACAAGGGCGCCGAGGCCGCGATGGAACTGTTCAAGAAGGGTGACGACTTCATCGCCACCGGGCAGTTCAAGAAGTTCACCGATCGCGTCACCGGCGAGGAACGAGAGGAGTTCCGGGCCGACACGCTCACTCCGAACCCGGTGACCACCCGGTTGGTCATCAACCGTGAGCCGCGCGGTGGTGCCGCCCGCGAAGCGCCAGGCGTCAACCGCAACCAGGCGTTCGAGCGTCCCGAGCAGTCGTCGCAGGCACGCGAGCCTGCGACGCTGGGCCGCTGAACGGAGCCAGCCATGAGCGACGATCACACTCCCGTACCGGACGAGGAGCCCGAGGAGAGGCCCGATCCCGACCTCGACCCGGCATCGACGCCCCCACGCGGCGATCTCGGGCCGATGCTGGAGGAGCCGCCCGGCCCGATCAACTGGAACCTCTTGACCGCCGATGACGCGGAGGAGGAATGGCTGGAGCTGAACCAGTGGGTCAACTGGCTTCGCACCACCTACGGCCTGCCCGCATCGGTGATCCCTCCGATGTGGCACCGGCATCCGGAACTGCACTGGGAACTGAGCGCGTTGCACACGCACTGGCTGTGCGCGTATGACCCGCAGCAGAACGGGTCGGCACCGATCGGCTGGCATCGGGACTTCGCAGACGCCCGGCAGCGGCTGCGTGATTGGGTCGCCGCGTGCGGCACCCGCCTCGACCGCGACCGGCCCACCCGCCAGACCGTGTGGCCCGGCGAGGACGACGCCGACCCGATCGAGGACACCCCGATCACCGACCGCGACGAGGACTTCGTGGCCTTCGTCATCGCCGACGTGGAACGCCGCCGCCAGATCGAGGAGGACTTCTACGCCACCCTCGACCCCGACACCGGCGAGATCACCTGAACGCCTGCGCGCACATCGGTGGGGCCGAACCAGCACGGTTCGGCCCCACACTCGTGTGCCGGGATCAGTCCCCGAGACCGCGCCCGCGACGCGCCGAGGATGCCGCAGGCTGCGCCGCCTCGAACCAGGCCGCTTCCCGCCGCACAGAGCCGACCGGCTGCGTGCGGGCCGGGCGCTCCAGGGCGGTGGCCGACAGGTCGTAGCCGCCCCACGGTGAGTACCCGGCCACATGTCGGGTGCCGTACTGTGCGCGTTCGGTGATGATCGGCGCGCCGGGCACCTGCATGTGCAGCGGGTATCGCTGTTCGATCCACCGCAGCGCGACCTTCGTCAGTCCGGTCTCCGAACGCACCCTCACCTGACCGGGAACCACCGGCAGCTCGCGCCACCCCGGTACAGCGTGGTCGTGCCACGCCTCGACCGCCTCGTTCTTGCTGCCGGCGGGCGAGTGCCACTCGCACGGCTCGCACACCATCATCGTCAGCAGATCGCCCGGCCCCTCCGCGCCCGGCTCGGGACGCAGATCGGCGGTGAACGACTCGGCGCGGTGCTCCCCGAACTCCACCGTGCCGCCGCCGATGCTGCGATGCCACATATGGCTGCGGCCGAACGAACCGAAGTCGCCGTTGAGGAACCGCCAGTACGCGAACGCCTCGTCCAGCATCGCGGGCGGGTAGTAGTCCGTGGTGAAGTGCAACGGCGCGCCCGCCCACTCGTGCAGCCGGGCACGGGCCTCCTCACGCTCGAACTCCTCGAAGTCGAACGCCAACTGCCCCTCGTGCTCCATGCCGCACCTCCCACGCGGCAGGTGCACACCGCCCAGCAGCCACGCCCCGGCTGCTCTTCCCGAGCCCGACCGAAGCGGGTAGAATCAAGGCGCAGGCGATCTACAACCAACTAGGCCGTCACCCCTGTGGAGGCGGCATGACGAGCCAGGGAACCGCCCAGGCAAGTCCATCCCATCAAGGCGTCGCCGCTTGGGAGGACTTGATCATGCTTCGACTGATCTGGAACACCAGCATCCGTATCCGCATGTTCCTGCGTACCTGGATGCCTACCAACATCCTGCTCGACGCGCTGCGCACCCGGCGAGGTCTCAAGTGGGGCGCACCGGCGATGCTGCTGTCGGTCGCCTACTTCGCCCTCGCCTACTGGTGCACCACCCTCATCGACAACGGCGCTCCCGGCTGGCTGCACCTGATCGTGCTGCTGTGCATCTACAACGCCTTCAAGTTCCTCATCTACGGCCCCATCAGCCTCGCCCGACTCATCGCAGCCCGCCGCCGCGAGCGCATCGAACAGCGACGACAGGAGCAGGCAGACGAAGCGGACGACACATCCGAAGTGACGACGCCTCTGCCCGCGAACTGAGGCGGTCACCCAGCGCAGCGCCCGGAGCACCCGCTCCGGGCGCTGACACATGTCAGGGCGGATCGGTGCCGAGCACCTGTTCGCATGAGCAGCACCGATGAGAGCACCCAGCCCCGCCGCCAGGAACCGGCGCGCCGACCCCGCGCCCTCCCGCCGGAGGAGCGTGAGCGGATTCGCGCCGCCGCGCAGGAGACCGCCGGGTCGTGGCCGCCGATGAGCGAGGAACTCGTCAAGCTCACCCGCAACCTCATGCGCACCGCCCGCACCTGAACCGTCATGGGCGAAACGAGAAGGCCCGCACCCCGGCCGGGAGATGCGGGCCTCTCGGCGGTGCGGGGCGTCACCGGATGCGCGGCTCCATCAGCACCCGCTCGGGCTCGAACTTGTTCTGCCCGCGATTGGTCGTCTGCTGCACACGGACGTCGAACGCGGCCTTGATGATCTTGCGCTGCTCGGCCATCCCGAGCGCAGCCCAGGCCGCACGAAGATCGTTCGCGGTCACCAGCGCCCGGATGCGCTCATCGGTGATCGGGGGAACCATCGCACGCTCGGCCTCAGCGATCTGCGGGCGCAGCGTCTGCTCGACCTTGGTCAGCGTGTCCAGGTTCAGACTGCCCGCCGTGTACTGCGCAATCGCCTCGTCCAGCCGGGTCTGCAACGCCGCCCGCTGCTGCTCGGCATCGCGTGCCTGCCGCTCCCACTCGCTGCCGTCGTCCGAGGCGGTCAGCCGGGCCAGGTTCGCCGGCTGCTCGAACCACGACAACACCGCCTCCTCCACATAGGCATCCAGGCCCGGCTGGGAGATGGTGATCTTGTAGCAGCCACGGAACATGCACTGGTACTTCGGCGCGGGCGTCTTGCCGGGCCGCTTGTCCACCGCTCGGCGCAGCGGCCTGCCGCAGTAGTGGCAGCGGGCGACATGCGTCATCAGGGTCTTGGCCGGGGTTCCGCCGCCGCCCTTGGCGCGCCTGCCGGGGTCAGCGAACATCCGCTGCAACCGCTGGAAGTCCTCCCACGAGATCAGCGGCTCCCACAGCGCATCCCCGATGATCTCGCCCCGGTAGACCCGCTTGCCCGCGATCGTCGGGTTGCGCAGCACCTGGTGCAGCGTCTTGGTGTCCCAGCCGCGAGGGTTCTCCACCCACGACTTCATCGGCGTCGGCTCGCCCGCGTCCTGCAACTCCATCGCCACCGAGTACAGCGACCGGCCCGCCAGCACCTCGCGTGCCGCATGCCGCACGATCTGGCCCTTGTGCGGGTCGGGCTCCTGCCGCAGCAGCACGCCCGTGTGCTCGTCATAGACCCGCCGGTACCCGTACGGGAGACGGCCGTGCGGTCGGCCCTTCTCGGCGTTCAATTTCGCCGTCCTGATCTGACGCTCCCGCATCGTGTTCGCGTCCGCCTCCGCGCGCAGGAACTCGAAGCCCATCATGAACGAGTCATCGCTGCGGGAGAGGTCGTAGACGCGCCCGTGGGTCAGGTACAGCACTCCGGCGCGCTGGCACGCCTTACGGAGTTGGACGTAGATCTCCAGGTCGCGCCCGGCCCGAGACGGCTCCCAGGTGGCGAAGCCGCCGTGGTTGCCCTCCTCGATCAACGCCATCGCCTCGTCGAAGCCCTCCCGCTCCTTCTTGCGCCACT